>NZ_JAAALL010000038.1:0-19867 GCF_009906315.1 Kineococcus vitellinus
GCCACCGGGACCGCAGCCGGGCCCGCGGGGGGCGCCCCGCGCTTCGAGTACGCGCCGCGCGCCGACGGCCGCCCCGACCCGGGCGAGGTCGTGTGGGCGTGGGTGCCCTACGAGGAGGGCGACGGGCGCGGCAAGGACCGTCCCGTGCTCGTCGTCGGCCGCACCGGTCCGCAGCCGGGCGCGGACCTGCTGGCGCTGATGCTGACGAGCAAGGACCACGACCGCGACGCCGCCGAGGAGGCCCGCCGCGGGCGGACGTGGATGGACGTCGGCTCCGGCGCCTGGGACCGCCGGGGGCGCCCCAGCGAGGTGCGCCTGGATCGGCTGCTGCGGGTGGCGGCGGCGGACGTGCGCCGCGAGGGGGCGGCGCTGGGGCGCGAGCGCTTCGAGGCCGTCGCGCGCCGCGCCGGCGAGGTGCTCGGCCGCTGATCCGCGGGCGCCCGCCCGGTGCTCACCCCGTGATCACCGCGCGCACCGCGACGGCACCGCCGCCCGGCCGGGCGGGTAGGGTCGGACCTCGTTCCGCAGCACGATCCGCAGCACTCGCGCGCGCACCCCCTGGCCCGCGCGCGGCAGTCCCGACACAGGAGGCACGTCCGATGCAGACGGCAGAGATCCGTCGCCGGTGGCTCGACTTCTTCGAGCGCAAGGGGCACGTGGTCGTGCCGAGCGCCTCGCTGGTGTCGACCGACCCGAGCCTCATGTTCACCGTGGCCGGCATGGTGCCGTTCATCCCGTACCTCACCGCCCAGGTGCCCGCGCCCTACAAGCGCGCCACCAGCGTGCAGAAGTGCCTGCGGACCCTGGACATCGACGAGGTCGGCAAGACGACCCGGCACGGCACGTTCTTCCAGATGAACGGCAACTTCTCCTTCGGCGACTACTTCAAGCGCGAGGCCGTCGCCTTCGCCTGGGAGCTGCTGACCACCCCGGAGGAGCAGGGCGGGCTGGGCTTCGACCCGCAGCGGCTGTGGACGACGGTCTACCTCGACGACGACGAGGCCTTCCGGCTGTGGCGCGAGGTCGGCGTGCCCGCCGAGCGCATCCAGCGCCGCGGCAAGGCCGACAACTACTGGAACACCGGCCAGCCCGGTCCCGGCGGCCCGTGCTCGGAGATCTACTTCGACCGCGGCCCCGAGTTCGGCGCCGACGGCGGCCCCGAGGCCGACGAGGACCGCTACATCGAGATCTGGAACCTCGTCTTCATGCAGTACCAGCTCTCCGCGGTGCGCACGAAGACCGACTTCGACGTCGCGGGCGAGCTGCCGGCCAAGAACATCGACACCGGCATGGGCCTGGAGCGCGTGGCGTTCCTCAAGCAGGGCGTCGACAACATGTACGAGATCGACGAGGTCCGCCCCGTCCTCGACCGCGCCGCGCAGCTGTCCGGCAAGCGCTACGGCGCGGTCCACGAGGACGACGTGCGCATGCGCGTGGTCGCCGACCACGTGCGCAGCGCGCTCATGCTCGTCGGCGACGGCGTCACCCCCGGCAACGAGGGCGCCGGCTACGTGCTGCGCCGCCTCATCCGCCGCGCCGTGCGCGCCATGCGCCTGCTGGGCGTCGAGGAGCCCGCGCTGCCGCACCTGCTGCCGGCGTCGATGGAGGTCATGAGCGCCTCCTACCCCGAGCTGCGCACCGACTTCGAGCGCATCTCCCGCGTCGCCTACGCCGAGGAGGACGCCTTCCGGCGCACCCTCGTCTCCGGCACGACGATCTTCGAGACCGCGGTGGCGCAGACGCGCTCGGCCGGCGGCTCGACGCTGTCGGGCGAGCGCGCGTTCGCGCTGCACGACACCTACGGCTTCCCCATCGACCTGACGCTGGAGATGGCCGCCGAGGCCGGCGTCACCGTCGACGAGGCCGGCTTCCGCACGCTGATGGCCGAGCAGGTCGGGCGCGCGAAGGCGGACGCGAAGGCCAAGAAGACCGGCGGGGTCGACCTGTCGATCTACCGCTCGACGCTGGAGGGCCTCACCGGCCCCGTGGTCTTCACCGGCTACGAGGTGGCCTCCGGCGAGGCGCGGGTGAGCGTCGTCCTGCAGGGCGGGGTCGCCACCCCCTCCGCCCCCGCCGGCACCGACGTCGAGGTCGTCCTGGACCGCACGCCGTTCTACGCCGAGGGCGGCGGCCAGCTCGCCGACCACGGCACCCTCACCACCGCCTCGGGCGCGGTCGTCACGGTCACCGACGTGCAGCAGCCCGTGCGCGGGCTCTACGTGCACCGGGGCACCGTCAGCGGCGGTGAGCTCGTCGCCGGCGACGCCGTGCACGCCGTCGTCGACGCGGGCCGGCGCCGCTCCATCAGCCGCGCCCACACCGCCACCCACCTCGTGCACCAGGTGGTGCGCGAGCACCTCGGCGACACCGCCACCCAGGCCGGCTCGCAGAACGCCCCCGGCCGCATGCGCTTCGACTACCGCTCCACCGCGCAGGTCGGCGGCGAGGTCGTGCGCGACATCGAGGCCGTCGTCAACGAGCGCATCCACGACGACCTGGAGGTCTCCGCCCGGGTCATGGACCGCGAGTCGGCGCTGAACTCGGGCGCGATGGCCCTCTTCGGGGAGAAGTACGGCGACCGCGTGCGCGTCGTCTCCATCGGCGAGGACTGGTCCAAGGAGCTGTGCGGCGGCACCCACACGCTGACCTCCCAGCAGGTCGGCCTCGTCTCGATCGTCGCGGAGTCCTCCATCGGCTCCGGCGCCCGCCGCATCGAGGCCCTCGTCGGCGCCGACGCGTTCGACTTCCTCACCCGCGAGCACCTGCTGGTCAACCGGCTCACCGACGTCGTCAAGGCGCGCCCGGAGGAGCTGCCCGAGCGCATCGGCACCCTGCTGACGCGCCTGGGCGAGGCGGAGAAGGAGATCGCCAGGCTGCGCGGCGGGCAGGTCCTCGCCCTCGCGCCGCGCATCGCCGCGGCCCCCACGGACACCTTCGGCGTCAGCGTCGTCACCCACGACGCGGGCCCGGCCTCCGCCGACGACCTGCGCACCCTCGTCCTCGACGTGCGCTCGCGCCTGGGCGACGCGCGCCCGAGCGTGGTGGCCGTCGCCGGGATCGCCAAGGAGCGCCCCGTCGTCGTCGTCGCGACCAACGAGGAGGCGCGCCGCTGGGGCGTCAAGGCCGGTGAGCTCGTGCGCACCGCCGCGCAGCTGCTCGGCGGCGGCGGGGGCGGCAAGGACGACGTGGCCCAGGGCGGCGGCCAGGACGCCTCCAAGGTCGCCGAGGCGCTGGCGGGCATCGAGCACGCCGTCGGCCAGCGCGTCACCGGCTCGCGCTGAGCGGGCTCGGGGACCGGGGCGGGCAGCGGGTGCGCCCGGGGGTGCGACTCGCCGTCGACGTCGGCAGCGTCCGCGTCGGCGTGGCGGCGTGCGACCCTGCCGGTGTGATCGCCTCACCGGTGCGGACGCTGGCCCGCGACGCCGAGCACGACGGCGACATCGCGCAGATCGCCGCGGAGGTCGCCGCGCGGGGTGCGGTCGAGGTGGTCGTGGGGCTGCCGCTGTCGCTGGACGGCAGCGAGGGCCCCGCGGCCTTGCGCGCGCTGGAGTACGCGGCGAAGATCGTGCGGTCCGTGCCGGGTGTGCCCGTGCGCGTGGTCGACGAGCGGCTGAGCACCGTCGACGCGCACCGGGTGCTGCACGCCGCGGGCAAGAAGGAGAAGCAGTTCCGCTCCGTCGTCGACCAGGCGGCGGCCGTCGTGCTGCTGCAGGCGGCGCTCGACGCCGAGCGCTCCAGCGGACGCGCCCCCGGACGGGTGGTGCAGCCCGCGAAGGGCCGCACCAAGCGCCGCCACCGCGGGCAGGCCGGCACGGACCAGCACGACCAGCACCAGCAGCACCACGCGCACCCGGAACTCGACGCAGGCGGAGCACGACCCGACGCCACGGAGGGCTGAGGCTCATGATGGACCTGATGGATCTTGCCGACACCCGCTCGGACGGCGCCCGCCGGCGCCGCCGGGTGCGCCGCCGCCGCGCCCTGGTGGCCCTGCTGCTGGCGGTCTGCGTCGTCGGCGGCGGCACCTGGGTCGCCTGGGGCACCCTGGGGCCCGTCGTCGCCCGGCTGACCGAGAGCGACGACTGGGAGGGCTCGGGCACCGGCTCGGTGGACGTGAAGGTCTCCCAGGGCGACAGCGGCCGCGCCATCGGCCGCACCCTCGCCGAGGCGGGCGTCGTCAAGACGGCCGGGGCCTTCGTCTCCGCCGCCCAGGCCCAGCCGGGCATGGCGGGCATCCAGCCGGGCACCTACCGGCTCAAGGAGCGCATGTCCTCCGCCGCGGCCGTCGCGCTGCTGCTGGACCCCACCGCCAAGGTGACGACCAAGCTGACCGTGCCGGAGGGCCTGCGGGCCCAGCAGGTCCTGGAGCTCATCGGGCGCGAGACGTCCATCGGCGCCGAGGAGCTGCAGGCGGCCCTGGCCGACCCGGCCGCGCTCGGCCTGCCGGCGGGCGCGGGCGGCAACGTGGAGGGCTACCTCTTCCCGGCCACCTACGACGTCGACCCCGACGAGAGCGCCGTGGAGCTGCTGTCGGCGATGGTCGGTCAGACCAACAAGGTCCTGTCCAACCTCGGCGTGCCCGCCGAGCGCGTCCACGACCTCGTGGTGGAGGCCAGCATCGCGCAGAAGGAGGCCCGCACCCCCGAGGACATGGCCAAGGTGACGCGCGTGCTGGCCAACCGCCTGGCCATCGGGATGAACCTGCAGCTGGACTCCACCGTCAGCTACGCCGTCGGCTCCTCCACGGTCACCACGACCGCCGACCAGCGCGCCGTGGACTCGCCCTTCAACACCTACCTGCACCCCGGCCTGCCGGGCGGCCCGATCAGCAACCCGGGCGAGGACGCCCTGCGGGCGGCCATGAACCCCGAGCCCGGCCCCTGGCTGTACTTCGTCACGGTGGACCTGGCGACCGGTGAGACGCGCTTCGCGACCACCGACGCCGAGCACGCCGCCAACGTCGAGCTGTTCCGCACGTACCTGCGGGAGCACCCGGAGAACCCGTGACGCCGACCGCGACGCCGACCCCGACCGCGATGCCGGCCCCGGCCGCCGGGCGGGTGCGGTCGGCGGGCCGCGGGGCCGCACCGTGAGGGCGGCGGTCTGCGGCTCGCCGATCCAGCACTCCCTCTCGCCCGCCCTGCACCGGGCCGCCTACGAGGCCCTCGGCCTGACCGGGTGGACCTACGACCTGCTGGAGGTCGACGAGGAGCGCCTGCCCGCCGTCGTCGAGGGCCTGGACGCCTCCTGGGCCGGGCTGAGCCTGACGATGCCGCTGAAGCAGGCGGTCGTGCCACTGGTGGACGAGGTCAGCGACTTCGCCCGCGCCGTCGGCTCGGTCAACACCGTCGTCGTCACCCCGCGCCTGGACCGCCGCAACACCCCCGGCCGGCGCGGGGTGCGGCTGCGGGCAGAGAACACCGACGTCATCGGCCTGGTGACCGCGCTCGCCGAGGCCGGCGCGGAGCGCATCTCGCGCGGCGTGGTCCTCGGCGGCGGGGCCACCGCCCGCTCGGCCGTGGTGGCGCTGCTGCAGGCCGGCTGCCCCCGGCCCGTCGTCGTCGTGCGCAGCCCCGACCGCGCGGTGGAGCTGCGCGCGGTCGCCGCCCGCCTGGGCGGGGAGGTGGAGGTCCGCGACTGGTCGCAGCTGCCGGTCGCCCTCACCGCCGACGTCGTCCTCTCGACCGTGCCGATCGGCGGGTCGGAGGCGATGGCGCAGGCCCTGCTCGGCGCGTTCCGCCCCGTGTGGTGGCCGCTGCTGCTCGACGTCGTCTACGCGCCGTGGCCGACGCCGCTGGCCCGGCAGTGGGGCGGCCCCGTCGTCGGCGGCTTCGAGATGCTGCTGCACCAGGCCGTCGCGCAGGTGGAGCTGATGACCGGCCGGCCCGGCCCGGTGGCGGCGATGCGCGCCGCGGGGCTCGCGGCGCTGGCCGAGCGCACCCGGGCCTGAGCCCGCCCCGCCCGCCGGTCCGAGGTCAGCGGCGCTCGGCGGTGGTCAGGTCGACGGTCAGGGTGAGGTCCGCCGGGTCGTCGCCGCCGGGGGAGGTCTGCTCGCGGGTGCGCGCGTCGATCAGCGCCGGCCCCGCGCCCCACGCGGCGTCGCGGGGGAAGACGTGGAAGTCCGCCAGCTCGGCCCCCGGCGCCAGGAGGACCGCCGGGGCGTCCGGCTCCTGCCGGCACAGCGAGCCGGTGTCGCCGGAGGGCTCCCGCTCCAGGCGCGGGGCGGAGACGTCCCAGCGGCCCGCCTGGACGGTGTCGGGGTCGCAGCTCCAGCTCACGGGCGCCTCCCCGGCGTTGGTCCAGCGCAGGTCCACCCGCACGGCGTCCTCGTCGACGAGCACGGAGACCACGCTCACCCGCAGGTCCGGCGCGCTGGTGGGGGAGCTGCTGCGCAGGTCCGCCGGGGCCGCCGCGAAGTCGTAGGTGCCGACGGCCGGCAGCTCGCGCTCGGCCCGCTGCACCTCGTCGCGGCTGCGGACGGCGCCGACGAGGGTCACGACCAGCGCCAGCAGCCCGAGCGCGGCGAGCACGCCCACGACCAGCGCGGCCCAGGCCAGCGGCCCGCCCCGCGGGCGCTCCTCGCGCACCACGAACAGGTCGCGCTCCCGGCGGCGCACCGCACCAGGCCCCCGGCTCCTCGCCGCCACCGTCGCCCCTCCCGCTCCGCCGCGCTCCCGAGCGGGGCGGCAGGCCCCCACCGTCTCCCGGGCGCCGCCCGGCGGCCACCCAGGGAGCGCACCCGAACGGCTGACAGGGGTGATCGCCGACCTCAAGGAGCCCCCGCCCGGCGCCGATGAGCACCGGAGAGCGCTGGGGACCCAGCGCCGCCGTGCGCGTGCTCGGTCGTGTCGGGTGTGGGGAGCGAGATGGACAACGCTGGTCAGGGCGGGCCGCCGGTGCAGCCGTACGTGCCGGTGAACATGCGCCCCGAGGACGGCATCCCGGCGCCGCGCCCCAACATCAGCGCCCTGCTGCGCCAGCTGGAGAACGACTCCCAGGAGATCGCCGGCGGCGTGGGCCTGGCGCCCGCCGCGGCGGAGCCGGCGCGGCACTCGCTGGCGCCCGCCGCGCCGCCGCAGCCCGTGCGCCCCCTGCTGGCCCCGGAGCCCGAGCCCGTCGCCACCGCCACCGAGGTCCTCGTCACCGCGGGCGGCGACCCCGAGGAGGGCGGCAAGGTCCGCGTCAACGACGTCCTCATCGCCGGCCTCGAGCTGGGCGCCTCCGACGTCCACCTCACCACCGGCGCCGCCCCCACCGCGCGCCTGTCCGGTGAGCTGACGCCCATGGAGGGCTTCCCGAAGCTGGACTCGCGCTCGCTGCAGGAGATGGTCTACGCGATCCTCACGCAGAAGCAGCGCGAGGTCTTCGAGGCGAACCTCGAGCTGGACTTCGCCTACCAGGTGCCCGGGCACTCCCGCTTCCGCGTCAACGTCTACCGCCAGCGCGAGTCCGTCGGCGCGGCGTTCCGGCGCATCCCCTTCGAGATCAAGCCGCTGGAGGACCTGGGCGTCCCGCCGGTCGTCGGCTCCTTCGCCAACCTCCAGCGGGGTTTCGTCCTGGTCACCGGCCCCACCGGCTCCGGCAAGTCGACGACGCTCGCGTCGATCATCGACCTGGCCAACCGGACCCGCAAGGACCACATCATGACGGTGGAGGACCCGATCGAGTTCCTGCACCGCCACAAGGGCTGCCTCATCAACCAGCGCGAGGTGGGGGAGGACACCAAGTCCTTCGCCAACGCCCTCAAGCACGTGCTGCGCCAGGACCCCGACATCATCCTCGTCGGCGAGATGCGCGACCTGGAGACGATCTCGGTGGCGCTGACCGCCGCGGAGACCGGTCACCTCGTCTTCGGCACCCTGCACACCCAGGACGCCGCGCAGACCATCGACCGCGTCATCGACGTCTTCCCCCCGCACCAGCAGCAGCAGATCCGCGTCCAGCTCGCCTCGGCGATCCAGGGCGTCGTCTGCCAGACGCTGTGCAAGCGCGCCGACGGCCGCGGCCGCGTCGTCGCCACCGAGGTCCTCGTCGCCACCCCCGCGATCCGCAACCTCATCCGCGAGGGCAAGACCCACCAGATCGGTTCCGCGATGCAGGCCGGCGCCCAGTTCGGCATGCACACCCTCGACCAGCACCTCGCCGAGCTCGTGCGCACCCGCCAGATCACGTTCGAGCACGGCCTGGAGAAGTGCCACGCCGCCGACGAGTTCCGCCGCCTGACCGGGCGCTGAGAGGACGACACACGATGGCCACCGCCACCAAGGCGCCCGCGAAGCCGGCTGCCAAGCCGGGCATGACGACGTTCGACTACTCCGCGCGCGACCGCACCGGCAAGCTCGTCAAGGGCACCCTCGAGGCCAACGACCGTTCGCTCGTCGCCCAGCGCCTCGTCAGCCAGGGGCTCGCCCCCGTCTCCATCGCCCAGAGCCAGGCCGGCAAGGGCATGCAGATGGAGATCAACCTGCCCGGCGGCAACCGGGTCAAGCTCAAGGACCTCGCGCTGATGTCGCGGCAGTTCGCCACGATGGTCAGCTCCGGGCTCTCCCTGCTCAAGGCGCTGTCGATCCTCGCGGAGCAGACCGAGAGCAAGAAGCTCGCGGCCACCCTGCAGGAGTGCCGCGCCGAGGTGGAGTCGGGCACCTCGCTGTCGAGCGCGCTCGTCAAGCACCGCGACGTCTTCCCGCCACTCATGGTCAACATGGTGCGCGCCGGTGAGGTCGGCGGCTTCCTCGACCAGGTGCTCGTGCAGATCGCGGACAACTTCGAGGCCGAGGTGAAGCTCAAGGCCAAGGTGAAGGCGGCGATGACCTACCCGGTCGTCGTCTTCATCATCGCCATCCTCGCCGTCGTCGGCATGCTGCTGTTCATCGTCCCCATCTTCGCGCAGATGTTCGCCGACATGGGCGGGACGCTGCCGCTGCCGACCCGGATCCTCGTGGTGCTCTCGCACCTCATGAAGTACGCGGCGCCCATCGGCGTGGTGCTGGCGATCGTCGCGCCCATCGTGTGGGGCAAGGTCAAGGACGAGCGCCGGGTCCGCGAGCTGGTCGACCCGCTGAAGCTCAAGGTGCCGATCTTCGGGCTGCTGGCGCAGAAGATCGCGCTCAGCCGCTTCACCCGCAACCTCGGCACCATGCTGCGCTCGGGCGTGCCCATCCTGCAGAGCCTGGAGATCGTCGGCGACGCCAGCGGCAACGTCGTCATCGAGCGCGCCGCCAAGGACGTCATGGAGAGCGTGCGCTCGGGGCGCTCGCTGGCCGGCCCGCTGGCCGAGCACGCCGTCTTCCCGGCGATGGTCGTGCAGATGATGAGCGTCGGTGAGGACACCGGTGCCCTGGACGCCATGCTGCACAAGATCTCCGACTTCTACGACCAGGAGGTCGAGGCGACCACGGAGGCCCTCACCAGCCTCATCGAACCCCTCATGATCGCCTTCCTGGGCGGCATCGTGGGCTCGATGATCGTCGCCATGTACCTGCCCATCTTCAAGGTCATGGACCTCGTCCAGGGCTGATCGCAGGACCTTCGGCGGCCCGTGCGCGATGGCGCACGGGCCGTCGTCGTCCCCACCCCCGCCGGCGGGTGCACCGTTCGGGTGACGGTGTGACGAAGGTGCTCAAGCTTCCGCGGGCCGCACCGATACCTCAATCAGAGCCGCACACCAGCCGGTGCGCGAGACGCGAGCGGCTCCGGTACTCACACTCACGAAGGAGAGCGTCGAATGCTCGCTCGCATCCGCAAGGCCATGGACGAGAAGGACCAGGGCTTCACCCTGATCGAGCTCCTCGTCGTCATGATCATCATCGGGATCCTGGCCGCCATCGCCATCCCGACGTTCCTGAACCAGCGCAACAAGGGCTACGACACCCAGGCGAAGTCCGACCTGCGCTCGGTGCAGACCGAGATGGAGACCTTCTACACCGACGCGCAGGCCTACCCGACGGCCATCGTCGTCGGCTCTCCGGCGTCGCCCGCCGCGGCTGGCACCATCTACGTGAAGAAGTCGGCCAGCGTCGGCACGCCCACGCTGAAGAGCGGTCTCGGCACCGAGGCGTACTGCGTCCAGGCGGCCTCGAAGTCCGGCACCACCTGGCACGTGTCCAGCACTGAGTCCGGTGTCGTCACGGGCGCCTGCTGATCCTGTTGCTCCACGCGACGAACGACGTCCGGCACTCCGCCGGGCGTCGTTCGTCGTTCACGGGCGCGGCCAACCGCATCACCGACCGCTGGCGCCGACCTGGACAGCCGTGCGGGTTTCCCGACGAGGGGTGGCACCTCGGGTCTGAAGAGATGGATGGAACCCAATGATGCACCAGCACCAGTCTCGCGACGACGGCTTCACCCTCGTCGAACTGCTCGTCGTCATGATCATCATCGGCATCCTGGCGGCCATCGCGATCCCGAGCTTCCTGGGCCAGCGGAGCCGGGCCTACGACTCGCAGGCCCGTGCCGACGTGCGCGCCGCACAGGCGGAGATCGAGGCGTTCTACAGCTCGGCGCTGGGCTACCCCGACGCCGTGGTGTGGGCCGACTCCGCGGCGGTGCCGGCCGGGACGGTGACCGTCAAGCGGTCCAAGGACATCGCCGCGGGGACGTCCTCGCTCGTCTACCGCAACAGCGGCGACGACTACTGCATCTCGGTGCACTCCCGCTCCGGGGCCTGGATCGCCATCACGAGCAGCCGCTCCGGTGCGGTGAGCCAGGACCAGGCCTGCACGAGCCCGCTCGGGTGAACCCGGCCCCCTGGCGGTGACGCGCGCTCAAGACGCACGGGGCCGGTACCGATCACCACTCCGAAGGCTCCGCGGCAGGTCCGTGGTGCACCGACCGCCCGACGGGGCGCACGACGTTCAGGGAGGGGCCGGAGATGACGGACCTGTCGCCGAGGGACCACCGCGATGCCGGCTTCTCCCTCGTCGAGGTGGTCGTCGCCCTCGTGCTGCTCGCGGCCATCGCCGCCTCGACCGCGGCCTTCTTCCTGCGCGGCTCCATCGCCGCCAGCGAGCAGCAGCGCAACCAGGCCGCGACCGCGCTGGCGACCCAGGCCATGGACTCCGCCCGTGCCGTCCAAGCCAAGTACCTGCTCGCCGGCCGGTGGGAGAACGCGGTGAACACGCAGTGGACCGCCTCCACCGCGCCGCTGAAGACGAGCACGCTCCCCGCGTGGGACCCCGCGGCCGGTGCCGCCTCCGTGCCCACGCTGCCGCTGACGTCGACCGTGCAGCAGCAGGGGGAGACCTACCAGATCTCCACGCTCGTCGGGGTGTGCTTCCGGCCGACCGGCAGCATCGCGACCGACCAGTGCACGAGGGCCGGCGCGAGCAGCGCGCAGAGCACCGTCGCCGGCCACGTCCGCATGTACCGCGTCGTCGTCGAGGTCAGCTGGTCCAACGGCGCCCGCTCCTCGCGGTGCACGGGCGGCACCTGCACCTACCGCGCCGACACCCTCGTGGACCCCTCGGCCGAGCTGCGCTGGAGCGTCACACCGGCCCCCGTCGTCGAGCCGAGCACGCAGGGGACCACCGCGCAGACCGGCACGTCCAGCGCCGTGTCGCTGCGCACCCTCGTGGACGCCGGCAACACCGACCAGTACTCCCGGGTCTACGTCAGCTCCACCAGCGCCGGCACCGGCCGCTTCAACATCGACGGCACGCCCTACAACGCGGTCACCCGCTTCTCCGGCAAGGACCTCACGTTCACGCCGCCGCTGAACACGGTGGGCACCTACTGGGTGCGCTGGTTCGTGCGCAACAACGACGGCCAGGCCTCCAAGACGGTGACGATGACCGTGCCGGTGCAGCCGGTCGCCACCGCCGACACCTTCACCGCCCTGCCCCTGACGAGCAGCAAGACGATCGACGTGCTGACCAACGACAAGCCCACCGGTGGTCCGTCCGTGTACGTCGAGACCCCCGTGCGCACGGCCGGCAGTTGCGGCCTCACCCGCGTCGGCACGAGCAACCAGTTCACCGTCACCACGACGAAGCTGCTGGAGACCTGCAGGTGGACCTACGTGCTCCGCGGTGTCGACGACTCCAGCAACCTCAAGACCGCTGCCACGAACCTCGCGGTGCAGGTGGTCGGACTGTGAACGAGCAGCGCTCCGACGAGGGCATGACCCTCGTCGAGACCCTCGTCGGGATGTTGATCTTCTCGATCTGCTTCGCCGTCTTCGTCGCCGGTCTGCAGCTCATGGTCCGCGACACCCACCGCACGCAGCAGGTGTCGGACGCCGCCGACCAGATGCGCAGGGCGTTCCAGGCCATGGACCTCGAAGCCCGCTACGCGGAGTCCGTCAACGCGCCGGCCGTCGTGGACGGCGCGTGGTGGGTCGAGTTCCGCGACCCGATCGTCGACGGCGGCAACCCGCAGTGCACGCAGTGGCGCTACGCGGTCTCCACCGGCCTGCTGGAGCAGCGGACCTGGGACTCGACGCAGCCGGCGGGGTCCACCTGGCGCACGCTGGCGACGGGCCTGTCGACCGACGCGGCGATCCTCACGGACGCCACCCGGCGGCCCTTCACCCGGACCCTGGCCACCCAGGCCGCGGGGACGACGGACGAGCTGACGCAGCAGACCGTCGCCGTCCGCCTGGAGTCCCCGCGCCGCGCCTCCGACGGCAGCCGCCGGGCGGTGGACGTCCTGCAGACCACCTTCACGGCGCAGAACAGCAGCTCGCAGTCCGACTCGAACCTCGGGTCCGCGGTCTGCTCCCCGACGACCAACCGGACCCGGTGAGGACGATGACTGGACTCGTGCGGATCCTGCGGACCCGCCTCGACGCGCACCACGGCCGGCAGGACGAGGGTGCCGCGCTGCTCATCGTCATGACGAGCGTGCTCCTGACGGCGGCGCTCAGCGTCGTGATCCTCGGCCTCGTCCTCAGCCAGATGCTGCCGACGCGCGTACAGGCCAAGCGCACCGCGACCCTGGCCACCGCGCAGGCGGGCATCGACGCGGCCACCTCCCAGATGCGGGCGGCCATCGGCACCCACAACGCCGACAACGTGCCCTTCGGCGGCAAGAACAAGCTGCCCTGCTCGCTCACCGGCACCGTCGGGAACCAGCGCTACTCGGTGTCCATCACGTACTACGACACCGACCCGACCGAGCTGTCGGCCGCCGAGCAGGCGATCCGGACGGTCGACTGCACGCCCGGCGGCGGCACCGTGTACGTCCCCTCGCACGCGATCATCACCTCGGAGGGAGCGGCGCCCGCCGTGAAGGGCCAGGCCGCGGACGTGGGCAACCGCAAGCTGAAGGCGCTCTACTCCTTCCAGCTCGACAACGGCAACATCGCCGGCGGCATCATGTGGAGCGCGCCCGGGAGCAAGTACTGCCTGCAGGCGGAGTCCGCGACGGTCGGCGCCAAGGTCAAGTACCTCGCGTCCGGGTCGTGCGCCTTCAACGACGTCAAGCAGATGTGGGTCTACAACACGGACTACACCATCGTGCTCGCCAGCACGCTCAAGGCCACGCGCCTGTGCCTGCAGGGCAAGACCAACGCCGACGCCGACGTCGAGCTGGCGGTGTGCGACCCGGCGAAGCCCGCGCAGCTGTGGAGCTACGAGGGCGGTGCCCGGTTCAAGGGGCAGAACAACGGCAACACCGACTACGGCAGCCGCTGCCTGGGGACCGGCTCGAGCGTCGCGGACACCGCGATGGCCGGCAAGGTCCTGCGCAACGGCGCCTGCGCCAGCGACCAGGAGTGGGGTTCCTTCGCCCCCGACCCCAGCGTCGGTGCCGGGGCGGCGTCCTACCAGACCAAGCAGATCGTCAACTACTTCGAGTTCGGCCGCTGCATGGACGTCACCAACGAGGACATCAACTACTCGCTGATGATCATCTACCCCTGCAAGCAGGACCCGTCGGGTGGCTCCAAGCTCAAGTGGAACCACAAGTGGCGCTACACGGAGAACATCACCGCCAAGCAGAGCATCTACGTCGAGCAGTACGACGACCCCGCGAAGCGGTTCTGCCTCACCGCGGCAGCCGCCTCCGTGGCCGACGCGGACGCGAACCTCGTCTTCCGCACCTGCGACGGCCGCGCCGAGCAGAAGTTCACCCGCTACTACAAGATGCCGGACTACGCCGACAGCTACACCTTCGTCGACTTCAGCGGCCGCTGCCTCAGCGTCGGGCCGAAGTGGAACAACGGCAACTTCTCGCGCATGGTCTCGGCGGCCTGCAACGGTGGCTCCGCCCAGAAGTGGAACGCCCCGCAACTCATCAGCGACCCGGGCGTCAGCGCGGTGCGCGAGGTCCAGCACGATGTCTCCTGAAGTCGCCGCCGCCGGCCTGGTCGGCCTGCTCGTCGGCTCCTTCCTCAACGTCGTCGTCCACCGGGTGCCGCTCGGGCTCTCCGTCGTGCGTCCCGCCAGCCGGTGCCCGGGGTGCGGCCACGAGGTGCGCCGGCGCGACAACGTGCCGGTCCTCTCGTGGGTGCTGCTGCGCGGGCGCTGCCGGGACTGCTCGGCGCCCATCAGCGTCCGCTACCCCCTCGTGGAACTGGCGACCGGTCTGCTCTTCGCCGCCACCGCCGCCGTGGTGGGGCCGACCTGGGCCCTGCCCGCGTACCTGTACCTGGCGGGGATCGCCGTCCCCCTGACGCTGATCGACCTCCAGGTCCACCGGCTGCCGGACCGCATCGTCCTGCCGTCGTACGCCGTCGCCCTCGTCCTGCTGACCGCGGCGAGCGCCGGGTCCGGGAACTGGACGGCTCTGCTGCGGGCCCTGGCCGGCGGCTGCGTCCTCTTCCTGCTGTACGCGGTCGTCTTCGTGGTCAAACCCGGTGGCATGGGCCTCGGGGACGTGAAGCTGGCCGGGGTCCTGGGCCTCTACCTCGCCTGGTGGGGCTGGGACGCGCTGGCGGTCGGCAGCTTCCTGGCCTTCCTGCTCGGCGGCCTCGTCGCCGTCCCGCTCGTGCTGTTCACCGCCGCGGGCCGGCGCTCGAAGATGCCGTTCGGACCGGCGATGCTGGGCGGCGCGCTGCTCGCCCTCGTCGTCGCCGAGCCGGTCGGGGACTGGTACCTCTCCCTCGTGGGGCTGGGCACCGCCTGAGACCCGGGCGCCCGGGTCCCATCGGGCGACATCGCCGCAGCGGCCTCAAGGAGGGCCCCGGCGGTTCCGATCATCACCTCGGGCCCCCACCGGGCCCACCACCCACCGACCCTGGAGGAGGCGACGTGCCCGGACGAACCGCCGTCGGTCTCGACATCGGCACTTCCGGCGTGCGCGCCGCCGAGCTGTCCTACGGACGTGACGGCATCACGCTGGAGAAGTTCGGGCAGGTCGCCCTCCCCGAGGGGGCGGTCCGCGACGGCGAGGTGCTCGACCGCCCCGCCGTCGTGGAGGCGCTCAAGACGCTGTGGAAGGCCAGCGGCCTCAAGGGCAAGCGCGTCGCCCTGGGCGTCGCCAGCCAGCGCGTCGTCGTGCGCCAGCTGGAGCTGCCGTGGCTGCCGCGGGCCGAGCTGAAGGCCTCGCTGCCCCTGCAGGTGCAGGAGTACCTGCCGATGCCGGTCGAGGACTCCGTCCTCGACTTCCACGTCACCGAGGAGCTCAACGACGAGGACGGCCGGCGCCTGCGCGGGCTGCTGGTCGCCGCGACCCGCGACGCGGTCCTGTCCAACGTGCACGCCGTCGAGGCGGCCGGCCTGCGGGCCACGTCGGTCGACCTGACCTCCTTCGCCGTGCTGCGCGCCGCCGGCAAGCAGCACAGCGACGTCGCGACCGAGGCGCTGCTCGACATCGGTGCCCGCGTCAGCAACCTCGTCATCCACTCCGGCGGCTCGCCCCGCTTCGTCCGCATCCTCCTCATGGGCGGGCAGGACATCACCGACGCGATCGCCGAGCGCGTGGGGCTGCCCTCCTCGGTGGCCGAGGCGGTCAAGCGCGGCAACGCCGAGGAGCTGACGGACGCCGAGGCCCAGCTGGCGGCCTCCGCCGTGGAGCTGATGACCGAGGTCTTCGTCGACGAGGTCCGCGGTTCGCTGGACTACTACGCGGCCTCCAACCCCCAGTTCCCCGTCGAGCGGATCCTCGTCTCCGGCGGTGGTTCCCTGCTCGCGGACGTCTCGCACAAGCTGCAGCAGGTCACCCGCAAGCCGGTCGCCCCCGCGGACGTGCTCTCCAACGTCCGCCTCGGCCGCACCGGCCTGGACGAGCACCAGCTCGCAGCCATCCACCCGCTGGCGGCGGTGCCCGTCGGCCTCGCCCTCGGAGCGGTCTCATGAGCCTCCAGACGCTCGACGCGCTCACCACGCGCACCAGCGTGGTCCGCGTCGACCTGCTGCCGCGCGAGGTCGCCGCGGCCCGCGGCAGCCGGCTGCTGCGCATCGCCCTCGGCGCGGGGCTGGCGGTCGTCGCCGGCGTCGCGTGCGCGGCCACCCTCGTCACCGCCGGGCACGTCTCGACGGCCGAGGAGGCCCTCGCCGCCGAGCAGCAGCGCACGCTGCAGCTGCAGCAGGCCCAGCGCGCCTACGCCGACGTGCCCGTCGTCCTCGCCCAGCTGGAGGACGCCGAGGACGTCCGGCGGCAGGTCACGGCCGGCGACGTGCCCACGTACCTGCTCCTGGACCAGCTCGCCGCCCGCGCACCGCTCGACCTGGCCCTCACGGCCGTCGAGGTGGCGGTCGACGCGGGCTCGGCGGCGGGCGCAGCGGCGAGTTCGGCGGCGGGTTCCGCCACGGCTCCGGCCGCAGGCGCTGCGGCGGAGGTCGTCGGCACCGACCCGCTCGCGGTCGCCGGCATCGGCACGGTCTCGGTGACCGGCCAGACGAAGAGCCAGGCGCAGGTGGCGGCGTTCATGGACGCCGTGGACACCGTCGGCGGCATGACCGGCACCCGCCTCAGCAGCTCGACCCTCGACCCCACCACCGGGCTCATCACCTTCACCACCACCGCCACCCTCACCGACGACGCCCTGTCGTCCACGCGGTGACCCGAGAGACGACAGGAGGCCCGACGAGATGACGCAGAACAAGAACACCGTCTGGATCGCCGGCACCGGCGTCCTCGCGGTGCTGGTGCTGCTGGCGACCTACTTCCTGCTGATCGCGCCCAAGCGCGCGGAGGCGGCGGACCTGGCGACCCAGCGGCTGCAGGCGCAGCAGGACAACGAGGTGCTGGAGCAGGAGACGGCGCTGCTCGAGGCGCAGTTCGCGACCCTCGACGAGCGCCGCGCCGAGATCGCCGCGATCACCGCGGAGCTGCCGGCCGAGGCGCAGACGCAGCAGCTGCTGCGCCAGGTCGAGACGTTCGCCACCGCCAGCGGGGTCACCCTGCTGTCGGTGGCCCCCGGCGCCCCGGTGCTGCACGGCGCCGACGCCACGGGCGCGGCGGCCGACACCAGCGGCGCCGTCGTGGTGGACCTCCCGATCACCCTGACCACCGAGGGCACCTTCGCCGGCACCGAGCTGTTCCTCAAGCAGCTGCAGGCCGACATGGGCCGCTTCCTGCTGGTCGACGACCTGAGCCTGGCCAACGGCACGACGGACGGGGGCGAGGGCGTGACCACGACGGTGACCGGCCGCGTGTTCGTCATGCGCGACGCGCAGACCGCCGGCGCCACCCGGGCCGGCACCGCCACCACGACCGACGGGAGTGAGAGCTGATGTGGGGCAAGCCCGCTGACGAGTCCGCCGAGCTGCCCGAGGCCGAGCTGCCCGGGTTCTTCGACGAGGTGCCGAGCGACCGCCGGCCCGTGCGTGCCGTCCTCGGCGGCGTGGCGGCCGTGGCCGTCCTCGCCGGCGGTGCCGGTGCGTTCCTGTGGCTGGGCAGCGTCCCTCCCGCGGACGCCTCTGCCGTCGGCGCGCCGGGGGCGCTTTCGACGCCGTCGGTGTCCGAGACGACGGCACCGTCGTCCTCCGTCGCCTTCGCGGCGAGCGGTCGCGACGTCTTCGACCAGTTCGCCACGCCCGCGGCCGCCGCTGACGCGGACTCGACGGCGCAGGCGGGCGGGACCGGCAGCTCGACCGGCTCGACCAGCTCGACCAGCTCGACCGGCGCGAGCGGCGGCACCGGGACGAGCGTCCCGGCGACGGGCACCTCCCCGGCGACCGGCAAGCCCTCGGCGACCGCCGGGGCCACCGCCACGACGACCAAGGCCCCGACGGCGACCACCACGACGCCGGCCACCCCGCCGAAGCCGACGCCGACCGTCAGCCGTTCCACCGCTCCGGCCTGGCAGCAGGGGGTCGTCAGGTTCGACGGGATCCCCGAGGGCAGCACTACCGGCGAGGGCGAGTTCACCCTCGACGCCGACGGCGTGAACCCCGTCGCCGGTTGGCTCACCGCCGGCTCGCTCGTCCCGTCGACATCGACCGTCTACCGCCCCTGGGGCATCACCACGGAGCGGGGGATGAACGAGGCCGAGAAGGCGGCTTGCGAGAAGCAGATCAAGAACGCCGCCACCTCCGAGGACGCGGCCAAGATCAACCGCATGACGAAGAACTGCAGCGTGACCGACGACTACGTGTGGCAGGCCGTCTTCGTGCCCAGCAGCCAGGCGAAGCTCGCCGACACCAACGCCGAGGCCTTCGGCTGGCTCGTCGCCACGGACAGCAAGCTCGCGGACGCGGTCGTCGGCAAGGTCACGGGCACGATCCGCTGGATCGGCGGGCGCGGCGACAGGTATCTCGTCCAGGTGGACGACGAGCCCGGTGTCTGGGTGAAGGCCGGCGACGCGGTCCCCGGAACCCCCCTCGTCTTCGAGGGCATCGGCCTGGACTCGATCGCCCGCGGTGACGTCGCCGTCTTCAAGGCCGGCGGCACCCAGTACTTCACCGTGATCGGTGGCGGCGAGAACGCCGGCATCACCTTCTGAGACGCCGCCCACCCCGACCAGCTCCTCCACCACTTCGGAGACCACCATGATCCGCACGTCCCCTGCCGCCACCCGGCGCGCCGCGGCCGCGGTCGTCCTCGCCGGCCTCGTCGGTGGAGCGGCTGCGACGGCCGCGGACGCCTCTCCCGTCCGCTTCCACCAGGTCTACGGCGCGGACCGCTACACCACCTCCGCGCTCGTCGACGACCTGCCCACGAACACCGCCTACGTGGTGTCCGGCACGAACTACCCCGACGGCCTCACCGCCGGCGCGGTGGCCGGCAAGGGAGCGCCGGTGGACGGTGGCAACGTCTACCTCACCGAGCGCGGTGCGCTGCCGCAGGCGGTCCGCGAGCGGATCGTCTACGCCTCGAAGGTCGTCGTCGTCGGCGGCGAGGCCTCCGTCGGCGCCGACGTCATGACGTGGCTCCAGCAGAACACCCGGGCCGCCCTCAGCCGGGCCAGCGGCACGGACCGCTTCGAGACCGCCGCGGCCCTGTCGGCGGTCTCGTACCCGACGCCCGCCGCCGGTGCGGCCGGCGTGCGCAACGTCGTCATCGCCACCGGGTACGACTACCCGGACGCGCTGGCGGGCAGCGCGGCGGCCGCGCACGTGGACTCGCCCCTGCTGCTCGTGCAGGGCGAGAGCGTCCCGGCGTCCGTCGTCGCCGAGCTGCAGCGCCTGCGGCCGCAGGCCATCACGGTCGTCGGCGGCGCGAACCGGGTCGGCGACGCGGTGCTGGAACAGCTGAAGGGTTTCACGTCCGGTCCGGTCACCCGCATCGCGGGCACCGACCGCTACGACACCGCGAACCGCGTCAGCGCCGCGTTCTTCCGCGACGCGGAGGAGGTCACGATCGCCTCCGGCGAGACGTTCGCCGACGCCCTCGCGGCCGGTGCCCGCGCCGGTCGTCACGAAGGACCCCTGCTGCTCACGGCCAGCACGTGCCTGACCGAGCAGACGAACCTGGAGATCGAGCGGCTGCAGGCCCCGTACGGCGAGGACGCCGACCTCGACGCGATCGGCGGGCCGAGCCGCAT
>NZ_JAAALL010000038.1:19877-22697 GCF_009906315.1 Kineococcus vitellinus
CCGCATCACCGCCGAGGCCGCCAAGCGCACCAACTGCCAGCCGCCCGGGACCGCGCCGAAGACCTACCTCGACGGCCTGCCCTACGTGCAGGGCAGCGGCCGCTACCGCTACGACCACGCGACGATCGCGGGGCGCTTCCACCCGCGCTCCACGGCCTTCGACACCGACCCCCGCAACTCCGACTACGGCACCTGGTCGCTGGGCGCGAAGCGCTCCCGCTTCACCATGGTCGCCGGGATCGCCGACGGCAACGCCAGCGGCCTGACCTCCACCGTCGCCGTCTACGGCGACGAGAAGCTGCTGGCCTCGGGCGTCGTCGCGAAGGGCGCCCCGGTGGCCTTCGACGTGGACGTGCGAGGTGTCGACAACCTCAAGATCGTCACCACGTCGCCGAACGCGGCGCTGACGCCGGCCGCCCCGGACGTCAACCGCGTCTACTTCGGCGACGCCGCCGTCAGCTGACGACCACCGGCTCAGGCAGGGCCCGCACCCCTCGGGGTGCGGGCCCTGCCTGCGTCCCGGCCCGGGACGTCTCGGCCTAGGATGCGGGGCGCAGCCCGTCCCCGACCGCAGGAGCCTCCCCGTGATCGTGCTCGTCGGCTTCATGGGCGCCGGCAAGAGCACCGTGGGGCGCCTGCTGGCCGCGGAGCTGGGGCTGCCGTCCACCGACACCGACGCGGTGATCGAGCAGCGC
Organism: Kineococcus vitellinus; assembly: GCF_009906315.1. Taxonomy (GTDB): domain Bacteria; phylum Actinomycetota; class Actinomycetes; order Actinomycetales; family Kineococcaceae; genus Kineococcus; species Kineococcus vitellinus. The sequence continues at coordinate 20,573 of NZ_JAAALL010000038.1, forward strand.
ACGGGCCGCGCGATCCCCGAGATCTTCCGCACCGACGGCGAGCCCGCCTTCCGCGACGTCGAGGAGGCCGTCGTCGCCGACGTGCTGGCCGGCCCGCAGGCCGTCGTCTCCGTCGGCGGCGGTGCGTGCGGGCGCGAGGGCACCCGCGAGCGGCTGGGCGGGCACACCGTCGTCCACCTCGACGTCTCGCTCGCCCAGGTCCGCGAGCGCACCCGCGGCGACACCGGCCGCCCGGTGCTGCAGCGCGGCGACCTGGAGCAGCTGCACGCCGAGCGGCGCACGGTGTTCACCGCGCTCGCGGACGTCGAGGTCCTCACCGACGGGCAGCCGGCCGCCGACGTCGCGGTGGCGGTGCTGGACGCGCTCGCCGTGCTCGATCCGACCCGGGCGGGAACGCCCGCTCCCGACGGCGCGCTGCCCGGTGCGCCGCAGCACTCCCCGCACCGCTCCCCGGAGGACGCATGAGCACCGAGACCGTCCGCATCCCCGTCGACGGGGAGACCCCCTACGACGTCGTTCTCGGCCGGGGGCTGCTGGGGGAGCTGCGGGGGCTGCTGGGCCCGCGCGTCGCCAAGGTGCTCGTCGTGCACCCGCGGGCGCTGCGCACCACCGGCGAGGCCGTGCGCGACGACCTGGCCGCCCAGGGCCTGGAGGCCGTGCTCGCCGAGGTGCCCGACGGCGAGGAGGCCAAGTCCGCCGAGGTCGCCGCGTTCTGCTGGACGGTCCTCGGGCAGTCGGACTTCACCCGCTCCGACGCCGTCGTCGGCGTCGGCGGGGGAGCGGTCACCGACCTCGCCGGGTTCGTGGCCGCCACCTGGCTGCGCGGGGTGCGGGTCGTGCACGTGCCCACGACGCTGCTGGCGATGGTCGACGCGGCCGTGGGCGGCAAGACGGGCATCAACACCGCCGAGGGCAAGAACCTCGTCGGCTCCTTCCACCCGCCCGCCGGGGTCCTGTGCGACCTGGACGCCCTGGACACGCTGCCGCCGCACGACCTGCGCGCCGGGCTGGCCGAGGTCGTCAAGTGCGGCTTCATCGCCGACGAGCGCATCCTCGAGCTCGTCGAGGCCGACGTGCAGGCGGCGACCGACCCGCGCTCGCCGGTGCTGGCCGAGCTCGTCGAGCGCGCCGTGCGCGTCAAGGCGCGCGTGGTGGGGGAGGACCTCAAGGAGTCCGACCTGCGGGAGATCCTCAACTACGGGCACACCTTCGCCCACGCCGTGGAGCACGTCGAGCGCTACCAGTGGCGCCACGGCGCGGCCGTCAGCGTGGGCCTGGTCTACGTCGCCGAGCTGGCCCGCACGGCCGGGCGCCTGTCCGACGCCGACGCGGACCGGCACCGCGCGGTGCTGGCCTCGCTGGGCCTGCCGACGACCTACCGCGGCGACCGCTGGCCGCAGCTGCTGGACGCCATGAAGCGGGACAAGAAGTCGCGCGGCGCGCTGCTGCGCTTCGTCGTGCTCGACGGCATCGGGCGGCCCTCGCGCCTGGAGGGCCCGGACCCGGCGCTGCTGCAGGCGGCCTACGCGGAGATCAGCGCGAGCTGATCGGGGTTCAGGCGCACGGCGCGGCGCCGGCTCCGGTCCGCGGGGAGTAGAACACCGGGGCGCCGATCAGCCCCTCGCCGCGCAGGCAGAAGTCGTCGGCGCTCGCGCCGAGGATGCGCACGTCGTTGAAGGAGTCCGGGACGGACAGCTGCGACAGGTCCGAGGCGTAGGTGCCGTTGAGCGAGCGGTAGCTGGCCTGCGCGAGCGCCAGGGCGTCCAGGTCCGAGACCACGCTCGCGCGCGACCAGTCCTGGGCGGCCTGCCACGCGCCGGGGCCGGCGACCTTGCCCGCACCGGCCAGCACGAGCAGGACGCCGACGAGGACGAGCGCGCGCAGCGCCGAGCCGCGGCGGGCGCGGCGCACGGGGGCGGAGGTGTCCGTGCCGGCGCGGCCGATGCCGGCGGCGTAGGCGGCCTGCGTGCGGCCGCCCGGGTTGAACGGCGCGGGGCGGCCCAGGACCGGCGCGAAGGACGCGTCGCGCACCGGGGCCGCCGAGGGCGCCGGCGCGGGGGTCGCGGGCAGCGCGCGGGCCCGGGCCCGCGCCGCCGGCGTCTCGGGGCTGCGCGGGGCGCCCGGT
>NZ_JAAALL010000390.1 GCF_009906315.1 Kineococcus vitellinus
TCACCGTCGCAGGGGTCGAGCAGGCACTTCTTCCAGCTGGCGCCGTGACCGTGACCCCGCCCGCAGGGCGGGATGACCGTGATGTCGAGTCCTCGCCCTCACCGCCGCCAGCCCAGGGCCACCGCAGGCCGGTAACGCCGTGGACGAACCCGCTGCGTCTCTGGCTGACTGGGCGCGTGATCGAGGAGAGCGACCCGGTGCCCGCCCAGCTGCGTGCTCTGGGCTACCCCGACGCCCACTGGCTGGCTGCGGGCATGGAGGCCGACGTCTACGCCCTCGACGAGCAGAGCGTCGCCCGGCTACCCCGGGACGCGGCCGCAGCCGCTACCGCGTCCAAGGGGCCTGTAGAGCGACTGCTCGAAGCGCTGAGCAGGTGCCGTCTCCCGTTCACCGTCCCCGCCCCACTCGGGCGCCTGGCCCTGCCCGACGGCCGCTCGCTGCTGCGTCAGCCGCGTCTGCGTGGGCGCAGCATCGGTGACTTCTACGACCCGACCAGCGGACACCTGGACCCCCGCGCCGAGCAGGCGCTGGTCGAGCTGTTGAGCGCCCTGCACATCATCCCGAAGCAGCAGCTGGTCCCTGCGTTCGAGTCCGTGCCGGGCCTGCCGCTGCTGGGCGAGAGGACGGTGGCCACCGGTCAGCACTGGGCGACGGCGCTGCAGGAGCTGCTCGAGGACCGCGCTCAGCGCTTCGCCGGCCTGCTGCGGACCCACGTCGACGGTCTCGACGCCCTGCTGCACGCCTGCAGCGCTTTCCTGGCCAGCCGTCGGGCCGTGCCGGTCACGCTGCAGCACGGCGACGTCTGTCCGGAGAACGTGCTGGTCGACGACGACTGCCGGCTCAGCGCGGTCCTGGACTGGGGGTTCTTGACCATGCTGGCTGACCCGGTCTTGGAGATGGCGATGACCTCAGGGTTCTTCGACATGTACGGCCCGCACGCCCTGGACACTGATCGGCGCTTGGTCGACGTGTTCGTCGAGGCGTTCGACGTGGAGCGTGGAGATGTCCTGCGGTTCAAGGCGGTGTACGCCCTCATCGGCGCCAACGCCTACAGCGGCACCGCGGACGGGCACTTTCGGTGGTGCGCTGCGGTGCTGGGGCGGTCTGACGTTCGCTCCGCCGTCTTGTCGTAGGCCAGCGGCACCGCGTGGGCGACTACTTGCTCATCCTGAAGTCCGGGCATGGCCGGCCGGCCGCGGTCGAGCGGACAGCGGGATGACCGTGCGTGCCGGCTGTGTGGTGTCAGGGCGGACGCGGTGAACGAGCCCCCGGGTGGGCCTGGACCCGACATGATCGGTTGATGACCCATCCCGTGACGCGCCCACGGCCGCTCCGGCCCCACCGGCCGGCGCGAGCGGTGGTCGTCTGCGTCCTCGTGGCCCTCGTGGCCTTCGTGCTCGCGGGTCTCTACGCCTACCGTGCCGCACGACCCTGCGGGGCCGGAGTCGGGGACCCGGCGGGTGCGGTGTCCGGGGTGCTGCGGGCCATCGAGCGCCAGGACGAGCGCGCTCTGTGCCAGCGCGTGGGTGCGGGCTACACCATCCCCACCATGCAGGAGCAAGCCTTGCGTCAGCGCATCGAGGCGGCCGGCGGAGCCGGGGGTCTCACGGTCGAGGATCAGGAGGACCAACAGTTGGGGGCCCAGCACCTGCTGTCGGTGGGTACCGAGAACGGTGAGGTCGTCGCTCAGTTCCAGACCCTCGTCGGTGAGCGTGGGGCGATCGTCGTAGCTGTGACCACCTCGCCTGGGCAGTGGTGACGTCACGGACGTGACGGATTGCGGGATGACCGTGCGTCTTGCTGCCCGTGGGGTCAGTGGACGGATCATGGGGCATGACCGAGGCATGGCTGCGGGACGGCTACCTGCTGCACCCCGGGTTCGGGCTCACCCCCTACCGGCAGCAGCCGCTGCCCTTCGACGAACGGGAGCTACCGCCCGCCTGGACGGCTCTGGACGAGGCGGTCCAGGACGTACGCCTGGATGAGCTCTGGCAGCTCGCAGTCGCGTGGGCTGGCGCACAGGGGGCGGATCGCGTCGAGGGTGACTTCATCTGCTCGGATTGGCCGGTCGCGGCCAGGGCGGGTCTGAGCCAGTCCCCGGCCTCCGTCCACCGCTGGAGCGGCGCCTTCTCACCAGGGGGCCTGGGTCATCTCGTGGACGCGAACCCGGAGCGGCTGTGGGTGAAGGCAGATGGAGAGTTGCTTCTCTACCTGCACGAGACGTGGGACTCCCTCATCGTCTGCGGTAAGGAGCGGGCGGTGGAGGAGCTGGGTCGGGACGTGGGGGCGCTCCGGCGCAGCTGGGGCTGACGCGCTGCGGTCCTTAACGAGGCCAGTACGGGCGGCTCGAACCGCGCAAGGTCTGCGGGATGACCGTGAGGTCGTGACCTGAGCCCCCATCCCGTTCCACGACGTCGGTGCACGGACGGTGGTGTCCGTCGTGGGGTGGGCTCATCCACCAGCGCAGGTAGCAGCAGCGGCCGGGCTTGCGTCCCAGTAGTCGAACTGGTTGACGACGTACTTGCCGTCATCGGTGGTGCTCACGTGGACGGCGGCGATGCTGGTGCCGCTCTCATCCAGGGCTTCAGTCTTGGTGGGGGATGCGAGCAGGGCCTCGATGGCGGCAAGGCGAGCCTCAGCGCCAGCGATCGCTTCGTCTCGTGCTGGTCTGCTGGGCTGGGTGCGGGTCTGCTCCAGGTAGGCCGTCTCCAGGTTCCGGTTCTCGATCAGCCAGTCCTCGACGCCGGTCACCGCCATCGGGCTGTTGTAGACGGCGCTCATGAGGCACCCGGAGCTCGCCTTGGCCGTTAGCTGTTGAGTGGCAGCCGCCTGCTCCGGAGACGCGGAGCAGGCGGTGAGCAGGCCGATGAGGATGGCCAGGCCGACACCGGTGTGCGCGGGCAGGCTCCTGGCGCGTGGGGAAGTCCTCATACCGACTTCGACGTGGCTAAGGAGCGGACGGCTCTCCTCGAGACAGAGGAGAACGAGAGCGTCACCCATGTGGACGCACGGGGTGATTCTTCGACTGGTTGGCGGGTCGTTCACTCGACCGGTGGACGTCACGACATCGGCATGAGTGGTCTTTGTGGTGGGTGCACCGGTGGGGGTGTTGCGTCGTGGAGCGTGGCGGCTGTAGCCGTTGGTGGCTACGATGTAGCCATGCGGAGCATCAATGCGCGCGAGCTGCGGAACGAGTACGCGAAGGTGTTGGCGGAGGTTGAGGCGGGGGAGTCGTTCACGATCTTGTCTCGGGGTCGTGCGGTGGCG
>NZ_JAAALL010000391.1 GCF_009906315.1 Kineococcus vitellinus
CTCCCGCACGGCGCGGCCGCCCGCCCCCCTCTCCTCCTCCAGTCGGTGATCTTCCACGGTGCACCGTGGAAGATCACCGCACGAGGGTCAGGAGGAGGCGGCGGCGGAGGCGGCGGCGCGGACGGCCTCGGCGAGCGTGCTGGGGGTGCGGCCGATGAGGCGGGCCAGGTCGTCGCTGTCGGTCTCCAGGTCGCCGGCCGCGGTGGAGGCGTCCAGGGCCGCCACGAAGCCGGCGGTCCCCTCGTCCAGGCCGGCCCCGCGCAGGTGCTGCGCGAACTCCTCGGTGGACAGGTCGCGGTAGGCGACGGGGGTGCCGGTGACCTCGGTGATCGTGGCGGCCAGCTCGGCGAGGCTGAAGGAGGCGCCGCCGAGCTCGTACACGTGGTCCTCGCGGTCGTCGGCCAGCAGCGCGGCCGCGGCGGCGGCGGCGTAGTCGGCGCGCGTGGCCGCGGAGATGCGCCCGTCGTGGGCGGCGCCGACGACCTCGCCGGTGGCCAGGTGCTGCCCCAGGGAGGCCAGGTGGTTCTCCAGGTACCAGCCGTTGCGCAGCAGCGTCGTCGGGATGCCGGAGGCGGCCAGGAGCTCCTCGGTGGCCGCGTGGTCGGGGGCGAGCGGGCTGCCGGAGGTGTCCGCGCGCAGCAGGCCGGTGTAGGCGATGCGCTGCACGCCGGTGGCCTTCGCGGCCTCGACCACGTTGGCGTGCTGGGCCGGGCGCTGCCCGGGGGTGTCGCCGGAGATCAGCAGCAGCCGGTCCACGCCCGCGAGCGCCGGGCCGAGGGAGGCGGGCTCGGAGTAGTCGCCGCGGCGGACCTGCACGCCGCGCGCGGCGAGGTCGTCGACCTTGGCGGGGGTGCGCACGACGGCGACGAGGTCGCCGGGGGCGACGCCGCGCGCGAGCAGCTCCTCGACGACGAGGCGGCCCAGCTGGCCGCTGGCGGCGGTGACGGCGTACGTGGTCATGGCGCTCTCCCGGGGTTGGCACTGTGCTTTCGACAGCGCCAACCCCGAGGGAGCGCCCCCTCTTCCCGCAGGTGCCTACCATCGGGGCATGACGCGCGCCGGGGAGCCGACCCGGGAGGAGCCGACCCAGGAGCTCGTCGTGGACGTCTTCGCCCGCGGCTGCACCTCCCGCGCCGCCTTCGAGGACGTCACCGGCAGGTGGGCCTCGCTGGTCCTGCTGGCCCTGGGGGAGGGCGGCTACCGCTTCAACGCGCTGCGGCGCAAGGTGGAGGGCGTCAGCGAGAAGATGCTCTCGCAGACGCTGCAGGCCCTGGAGCGCGACGGGATGCTCACCCGCGAGGTCGTCACGGCGATCCCGCCGCGGGTGGAGTACGCGCTCACCCCGCTGGGGACCGCGGTGGCGGGCCGGCTGCGGGAGCTGGCCGACCTGCTCGAGGCCTCCGCCGCCCAGGTCCAGGCCGCCCGGGAGGCCCACGCCGCGCGGCAGGACGGCGCGGCCCCGGCCACCCGCTGACCACCGCAGGGCCCGACGCGCGGACGGGCGCCGCCCCGAGGGGGACGGCGCCCGTCGTGCTGCGGGGTGCGCTCAGCCGGCGACGCTGACGTGCTCGTTGGGCACGCAGTGCGTCATCGTGAGGCTGGAGACGTCGCGGGTCCCGTTCTTGCCGAGGTTGGCCAGGCGGGCCTGCTCCTCCTCGCTGAGCGTCTGCGTCGCCAGCGGCGGCAGGTGGCGCACGTCGTCGGGGGAGATGCCCAGGCCCTCGCCCACGCGCAGGCCGTACTCGTCCTCGCACATGAGGAAGTGCCAGACCATGCGCTCCTGGATCTCGCGGTTGCACTGCTGCAGCGCGCCGACCAGGTTCGCCACCAGGTCGTCCTTCTCCCACTGCTGCGAGAGCAGGTAGCGCTCGCCGGCCTGCTTGTAGTCGTTGGTGCGGGGGATGCGCTTGCGGGTCAGGCGGCCGCTGATGACCGGGCCCTGCTCGTCGTGCGTGGGGTAGGTGGCCTCCTGCAGGCCCCCCGTGATCGACGGCTCGTAGTTCACGTGCGGGTTGGAGCCCACGTTGTCGCGGCCCATGGACATCTGGCCGCCCTGCTGGTTGGTGTTCACCGCCACCTTGGGGCGGTTCACCGGCACCTGCAGGTAGTTCGGGCCGACGCGGTAGCGCTGGGTGTCGGAGTAGGAGAACGTCCGGCCGACGAGCATCTTGTCGTCGGAGAAGTCCAGGCCGTCCACCAGCACGCCGGTGCCGAAGGCGATCTGCTCGTTCTCGGAGAAGTTGTCCGTCACGTTGCGGTCCAGGACCATCCGGCCGACCGGGCGCAGCGGGAAGAGCTCCTCGGGCCACACCTTGGTGTCGTCCAGCGGGTCGAAGTCCAGCTCGGGGTGCTCGTGGTCCTCCATGATCTGCACGTGCAGCTCCCACTCGGGGAAGTCGCCGGCCTCGATCGCGTCGTAGAGGTCCTTGGTGTGCGCGCCCAGGGTCTGCGCCTGCACGGCCGCGGCGTCGGCCGCGGTCCACGACTTCACGCCCTGCTTCGGCAGCCAGTGGTACTTCACCAGCACGGTCTCGCCCTGCGCGTTCACCCACTTGTAGGTGTTCACGCCGAAGCCCTGCATGAAGCGGTAGGACGCCGGGGTGCCGCGGGGGCTGAAGACCAGCGTGACCATGTGCATGGCCTCGGGGGTCTGGCTGAAGAAGTCGAACGCCCGCTGGGCCACGGAGGCCTCGAAGGTCACCGGGTCTGGCTTCTGCGAGTGGATGAAGTCGGGGAACTTGATCGCGTCGCGCAGGAAGAAGACGCCCAGGTTGTTGCCGACGAGGTCCCAGTTGCCCTCCTCGGTGTACATCTTCACCGCGAACCCGCGCGGGTCGCGCGCGGACTCCGAGGAGTCCCGGCCGCCGGCGACGGTGGAGAAGCGGATCGCCAGGTCGGTGCGCTTGCCCGCCTCCTGGAACAGCTTCGCGCGGGTGTACTCGGCGATCGGCTCGTCGCCGAGGGAGCCGTAGGCCTCGAAGTAGCCGTACGCGGTGGTGCCGCGCGCGTGCACGACGCGCTCGGGGATGCGCTCGCGGTCGAAGTGGCTGATCTTCTCGAGGAACTGGTAGTTCTCCAGCGTGGCCGGGCCACGGGCGCCGACGGTGCGCTGGTTCTGGTTGTCGTAGACCGGGTGGCCCTGCCGGTTGGTCAGGACCGGGCGCTCGTCTCCGGGCGCCGAGGGCTGGCTCGCGACGTCGGTCATCGCACTTCCTCTCGTTCTGCGGGGTGCTGCTGGGGGTGGGCGGTGGAG
>NZ_JAAALL010000392.1 GCF_009906315.1 Kineococcus vitellinus
CCGGCGACGGCGCCCGCGCGCAGGCCGAGCAGGCCGGTGCCGACCTGGAGTCCCTGACCGCGGCGCTGGCCGCGGCGGGTCCCGGTCGGCTGCCGCAGCTGCCCCCGCACGTGGCGGACCTGCTGCTCGCGCTCGCCGACCGCCTCGCGCGGCTGGTGCCCGCCCTCGAGGACGCCGCCCGGGCGCCCGGCACCGCCCCGCGGGTGGCCGTGCGGCGCCGGGGCGCCGCGCAGCAGGTCGCCGCGGCCACCGCGGCGGTCCTCGCGGTCCTGCACGCCGACGCCGGCGGGCACGTGCGCTGGCTGCAGGCCGGCGACGGCCGCCCGCCGCGGCTGCGGGTCGCGCCCCTGCGCGTGGGCCCGCAGCTGATGGCCGCGCTGGGGAGCAGGACGCTCGTGGCCACCTCCGCCACCATCACCGTCGGCGGTTCCTTCGACCCCGCGGTCCGCGCCCTGGGGCTCGCGGAGCCGCCGGCGCTCCCCGGCCGGGCGCCGGCCGCGCCGCGCGGCTTCGACGTCGTCGACGTGGGCACGCCCTTCGACCACGAGCGCCAGGCGCTGCTCTACGTGCCCCCGGACACCTTCCCCGACCCGGGCAGGGACCGCGCCGGGCACACCGCCGCCGTCCTGGTGGAGGTGACGGCCCTGGTGCGCGCCGCCGGCGGGCGCACCCTGGCGTTGTTCACCACCGCCAGGGCGGCCCGCGAGGCAGCCGCGCACCTGCGCGCCACCGTCTCCACCCCCGTGCTGGCGCAGGGGGAGGCGCCGGCGGCGCAGCTCGTCGCGGAGTTCACCGGGGTGGAGGAGTCCACCCTGTGCGCCACGATGGGCTTCTGGCACGGCGTCAACGTGCCGGGCCCCAGCCTGTCCTGCGTGGTCATCGACAAGGTGCCCTTCGCGCCCGCGGACGACCCGCTGCTGTCCGCGCGCCGCGAGGCCGCCGACGCGGAGGGCCGCGACGGGTTCCACGACGTCCACGTGGCCGCCGCCGCCGTCATGCTCGCCCAGGGCGCGGGCCGGCTGGTGCGCACCGGCACCGACCGCGGGGTCGTCGCCGTCCTCGACCCCCGGCTGCGCACCAGGGGGTACGGGCGCACGCTGATCGCCTCCCTGCCCGAGGGCATGCGCCTGTTCGCCGAGCGCGACGTGGTGACCGCCGCGCTCACCCGCCTGACCGGGGGAGCGCGGCGGTCACCACGTCGCGCTCCCGGCTCCTCGGCGGTCTCGAGCCCTCCACGCGCAGCTGCGCGCGGCACCGCCGCCCGCGACGCCCCCGGCAGCCGGACCCCGGGGGAACTCACCGGGCGGCGGGCAGGGCCACCGTGACGCGCAGGCCGCCACCGGCCCGCGGGGCCAGGCTGAGGGTCCCCCCGTGCGCCTCGGCGATGCTCTGGACGATCGCCAGGCCGAGGCCGACGCCCCCGTGGTCGCTGCGCACGCGCCCGGGACCGCGCTGGAACGGTTCGGTGAGCCGCGGCGTCGACTCCGGCGCGAGGTGGCCGCCGGTGTTCTCCACGGTGAGCACCGCGCTGCCGGGGCGCACGACGGTGCTCACCCGGACGGTGCCGTGCTCGGGCAGGTTGTGGACGACGGCGTTGTGCAGCAGGTTCGTGGTCAGCTGCAGCAGCAGCGCGCGCGAGCCGGTGGTCACGGCGACCCCGCCGTCGGCGCGGACGTCGACGCCGCGCTCCTCGGCCAGCGGCAGCAGGACCTCGGTGGCCTCCTCCGCCAGCAGGGACAGGTCCACCCGCTCGCGGGTGAAGGAACCCCCCTCGGCGCGGCTGAGCAGCAGCAGCGCCTCGGTGAGGTCCACGGCCCGGGCGTTGACGAGACGCAGCCGTTCGAGCAGCTCGCCGGTGTCGCGGTGCGGATCGGTGCGGGCCACCTCGAGGAGGGTCTGCGTGATCGCCAGCGGGGTCCGCAGCTCGTGGGAGGCGTTGGCGGCGAACCTGCGCTGCTGGGCGACGTGCGCCTCCAGGCGCGCGAGCATGGCGTCGAAGGCGTCGGCCAGCTCGCGGAACTCGTCCTCGCGCCCCGGCAGCCGGATCCGGTGCGAGAGCGAGCCGGTCGCGGCCGTGCGCGTGGCGGCCGTGATGCGCTCGAGCGGGGCGAGCATGCGGCCGGCGAGGACCCACCCGCCCGCGAGGCCGAGGACCAGCAGCAGACCCGTCGCCACCGCCGCCCGGGGGGCGAAGGCGCGCACGAGGTCGGAGCGGTTGGGGACGAAGAGGGCGGGGCGGCGACCGGTGGGGTCGGTGGTGCCGAGCACGCCGTCGGGCACGTAGCGCAGCAGGAAGACCCACACGACCGCCAGCAGCAGGCCGCCGGCCACCACCAGGAAACCCGCGTAGCTGAGGGTGAGCCGCAGGCGGACGCTGGGACCAGGGGCCCTACGCACGCTCGCCTTCCCGGCCCGCGGCCGGCGGCCCCGCGTCGATGCGGTAGCCGACACCGGGCACCGTGGCGATGACCCAGGGTTCACCGAGCCGCTTGCGCAGGGCGGAGACCGTGATGCGCACGGCGTTGGTGAACGGGTCCGCGTTCTCGTCCCACGCCCGCTCCAGCAGCTCCTCGGCGCTGACGACGCCGCCGTCGGCGCCGACGAGGACCTCCAGGACGGCGAACTGCTTGCGGGTCAGCGGCACGTGGCGGCCGTCGCGGTGCACCTCGCGGCGGAACGGGTCCAGCCGCAACCCGGCGATCTCCCGCACGGGCGGGCGCAGGTGGGCCCGCCTGCGGTCCAGCGCCCTGAGCCGCAGCACGAGCTCCTGCAGCTCGAACGGCTTGGTGAGGTAGTCGTCGGCGCCGAGCCCGAACCCCGACGCCTTGTCGTCGAGGCGGTCGGCTGCGGTGAGCATGAGGATCGGCGTGCCGCTGCCGGAGGCGACGATGCCCTCGGCGATCTCGTCACCCGAGGGCCCCGGGACGTCGCGATCGAGGACGGCGACGTCGTAGGAGTTGACGCCCAGCAGTTCCAGGGCCGCGTGGCCGTCGCCGGCGACGTCCGCCGCGATCGCCGCCAGGCGCAACCCGTCGCGGATGGCCTCCGCCATGAGGGGCTCGTCCTCGACGACCAGCACGCGCACGGCGTTCATGCTACGCACGGCGCGTATCGCCGGTGTCTGCGGAAACCGCTACGCCCAGGCAACACGAGGCCGCGCCGACTGGTGCCATGACGGGCGACGCGCTGCGGACCACGAGGGCACGACGAGCAGGAGCACGACCGGGGGGAGCGCGACCGGCGGGGGCG
>NZ_JAAALL010000393.1 GCF_009906315.1 Kineococcus vitellinus
CCCCGCCGCGGGCCGCGGACGAGGCGCCGCAGGAGGCGCCCGACGAGGCGCCCGGCGAGGCCCCCGACGAGGCACCCGGCGAGGCACCGGCCCCGGGAGCGGCTCCCGGCTCCGCGGGCGGCGCGGCACCCCCGGTGGCGCCGCAGCCGGAGGCGGGGGCGGCCGCGGAGCTGCCCCGGCCCACGGCCGAGGAGTACGCCCTCTACCGCCGCCCGCGCCCGTGAGGGGCGCGGCGGCGCCCGGGCGGGGACCCGGGGACGAGCCCGGGGAGGAGCCCGGGGAGGAGCCCGGGGAGGAGCCCGGGGAGGTGGAGGAGGACGGCGGCCCCGGCGAGGGCTGGTCGTGGGTGTTCTGGCTCGCGGTGGCGGCGGCCGGCGCACCGCTGCTGGTGAGCGCGGAGGTGGTCCGGCGCGCCGTCACCGGCGGGCTCCGGGAGGGCTCCGGTCCGCAGCCGGGGGAACCGGCGCAGGTCTTCGCCGACCGCTGGTCGGAGGTGGTCGCGGTGGCGCAGACGGGCTGGAGCACGACGTGCACCGCCCTCGGGGCGCTCCTGCTGGCCGCGGTGGTGCTCGCCGGCCGCCCCGGCTGGCTGGTGCCGCCGCGCGGTGGCCGGGTGGTGGTCGCGGTGCTCGCGGGCGCGGGCGCCGCCGCGGCCGCCGCGAGCGGTGCGCTGTCGCTGGTGGTGCTGCTGGGGCCGCCGACGCCGCTGCAGCTGCACCGGCAGCCGCCGGGGACGCCGCAGGGGCCGGGGCTGCTGGACTGGGCCGTCGAGGGCGGTCTGCACGCCCTGGCGCTGGTGCTGGGCCTCCTCGTCGTGGGACTGTGCCGCACCGGCGCGGCGGGTCGCGGTGGTGGGCGCCGGATCGGCAAGATCGCCGGTGTCCGCGACGAGGTGTGAGACCCGGGGTCCGAGGAGGTGGGTGCGTGCCGTCGCCGTTCGCCGCCGACCGCCTGCCCGACGGGAGCCGCCGCTACGGCCACCGGGCCGTCGTGGCCCGCCGCGCGCTGCTGCTGGGCGTCGTGGGCGTGGGCGCGGCGGCGACCGCGGGGGTCGTGCTGGGCGGGGACGACGGCGGTGGGGACGGCGGCGCCGGCCGTGCCGTCGCCGCCGACCCCGCCACCCTGCCGCAGGCGCAGCCCGCGGCCACCACCGCGCCGCCCGCCGCGCCCGCGCCGTCCGCACCACCGGCGTTCTCCACCACGGACGCGGGCAGCCCCTGGGTGGTGGTGAACAAGCAGCACCCCGTCGACCCGGTGGAGTACGTGCCGCCCGCGCTGGCGACGGTGGCCGGCAAGCAGGTCTCCAGCGTCGTCGCCCCCGAGCTGACCGCGCTGCTGGCGGCGGCCCGGGCGGACGGCGTGCGGCTGGCCCTCACCAGCGGCTACCGCTCGCTGGACTACCAGCGCGGCGTGCACGCGCGGGCGGTGGCGCGGGAGGGGGCGGCCGAGGCCGAGCGGTACTCCGCGCGCCCCGGCCACAGCGAGCACCAGACCGGGCTGGCCGTGGACTTCGGCAGCACCACCGACTCCGGCTGCACGCTGCGCGACTGCTTCGCCGAGACCCCCGAGGCGCGCTGGCTGACCGCGCACGCCGGGGCCTTCGGCTTCCTGCTGCGCTACCGGCCCGAGGACTCCGCCGTCACCGGCTACGCGGCGGAGTCCTGGCACTACCGCTGGGTCGGCGTGGACCTCGTGCAGCGGATGGCGGAGCGCGGGGTGACCACGCTGGAGGCGTTCTTCGGCGTCAGCGGGGGTCCGCAGTACGCGTGAGCTCCGCGCCGCGGCGCGAGGAGCGGCGGGTGAGGGCGAAGAGCACGACCCCCACGAGCAGCAGGATCCCGGCGCGCAGCCACACCCCGGCCTCCTGCTGGGTGAGCAGCCCCACGCAGGAGACGATCCCCAGGACCGGCAGGACGGCCGGCGTGCGGAAGTGGCGGTGCTCGACGCGGTCGCGGCGCAGGACCAGCACGGCGGCGTTGGTGGCGATGAAGACGAGCAGCAGCAGCAGCACGACGGTCGCCGCCAGGGTCGCGAGGTCACCGCTGACCACGAGCGCCATCGAGACGATCGTGGTGACGACGATGGCCACCCACGGGGTGCGCCGGCCGGGCAGCACCCGGGCCAGGACGGGCGGCAGCAGGCCCTCGGTGGCCATGCCGTACGTGAGCCGGCTGCACATGATGGCCGTCAGCAGGGCGCCGTTGGCGACCGCGATGAGCGCGACGAGGGAGTACAGCCAGCCGGGCAGCCCGACGTCGGCGACCCGCACGACCTCCAGCAGCGGCCCGTCGGAGTCGGCGATCTGCGCGGGCGCGACGGCCGTGGAGACCGCCAGGCCGACGAGGACGTAGACGACGCCGGCGACGGCGAGCCCGCCGAAGAGGGCGCGCGGGTAGGTGCGGCTGGGGTCGACGGCCTCCTCGGCGAGGTTGGCGGAGGTCTCGAAGCCCACGAAGGAGTAGAAGGCGAGCACGGCGGCGGCGAGGATCCCCGCGGCCGGCGACTGGGCGGAGGAGAACTCCAGGACCCGGCCCGGCTCGCCGTCGCCGCGGCCGAGGACGACGGCGGCCAGCACGACGATGAGCACGAGGCCGCTGACCTCGATGACGGTCATGACGACGTTGGCGCGCAGGGAGTCCTTGATGCCGCGGGCGTTGAGCAGCGCGACGAGGGTGAGGAAGACCAGCGCCGTCGGCAGCGCGGGCAGGTCGACCAGCGCGCCGAGGTAGTCGCCGGAGAACGCGAGCGAGAGGCCGGCGACGCTGGTCACCCCGGCCGCGAGCATCGAGAAGCCGACGAGGAAGGACACCAGGGGCTTGCCGAACGCGCGCTGCGCGAAGACGGCGGTCCCGCCGGCCTTGGGGTACTTCGTGACGAGCTCGGCGTAGGAGGCCGCGGTGAGCAGGGCCAGCAGCAGGGCGACGAGCAGGGGGACCCAGATGGCCCCGCCCACCTCGCCGGCCAGCTGGCCCACGAGCGCGTAGATGCCCGCTCCCAGCACGTCGCCGAGGATGAAGAGGAAGAGGAGCTTGCCGCTGACGGCCCGCCGCAGTCCCGGCCCGGCGGGGGTCGTGTCGAGTGTGGTGTTCACCGCTGCCCCCTACCCACCCGCGGATCACTCGAACCGCCTGCGCGCGCCGCCCGGGTGGAGGCGTTCAACCCGGGCGCTCCGGCTGCCGATGCAGCGCTCACGCCGCGCACCGGCGACGGCGAACGCGCCCACCCCGGAGGTCCCCGTGC
>NZ_JAAALL010000394.1 GCF_009906315.1 Kineococcus vitellinus
GTGCTGGTCCTGCTGCGGCTGCTCGTGCGCGCCCGCGCCGGCAGCGACGACCCGCCGCTGCTCGTCGACGCGCTCGTGCTCGCCACCGCGCTCGCCACGGCGCTGTGGGACGTGTCCGCGCGCGCCGGCGACGCCGGGCCGCCCGGCTGGGCCGCCACGACCGTGCTGGTGCTGGCCGTCACCTCCGTGCTCTCCTGCTCGGCGGTCGCGCTGGCCGTCGAGCAGCCCCGGCTGCGTGCACCGGCCGCGGCGCTCGTCGTGCACGGCTGCGCGAGCGCGCTGTGCGTGCTCGCCGCCACCGAGCTGCCCGTCCTCGCGGCCCTCGCCGCCCTGCTCGCGCTCGCCGCCGGGGGCTGCGGCCTGCTGCTGCTGCCGCGCGACGGCGTCGTGCGCCACGGCGGGGAGGCCGCCGAGCGCGCCGCACGCCGCCTGGAGGTCGCCTCCCTCGTGCCGGGCCCGGTGCTGCTGGTCGACATCGTCGCGCTCGTCCTGTCCCCGCGCGCGGACCCGGTGCTGTTCGGGCTCTACCTCAGCGTGCTCGTCGCCTTCACCGTCCGGCACGCCTGCACGGCCCGCTCCATCGACCGGACCACCGCGCGGCTGCGCGCCCAGGCGCTGCACGACGCCCTCACCGGCCTCGGCAACCGCGCCGCCCTCGAGTGCGCGCTGACCCGCCCCGACCGCGCGCGGTCGCTGGTCCTGCTGGAGCTCGCCGGCCTCGACGACGTCAACGACGTCCTGGGCGTCGGCGTCGGCGACCGCCTCGTGCGCGCCGCCGCCCAGCAGGTCGCCGCCGCCGCCGACGGCCTCGGCGGCTGCGCCTACCGCACGGGCGGCGACGAGATCGCCGTCCTGCTGCCCGGCGACCCCGCCCGCTGCCTGCGGCACGCGCAGGCCCTGCTGGCCGCCGTCGGCTCCGCGCCCGCCCTGGTGGAGGGCGCCGCCCGCTTCCCGCTGACGGCCAGCGCCGGCATCGCCGCCTGCCCGCTGGAGCAGGAGGGGCACGACGTGCTGGAGCCGTTCGTCCACGCCGACATCGCGCTGCGCGACGCCCGGCACCGGGGCGCCGGCTCGGTCTCGGTGTACTCGGGGGAGGTGGCCGCCGGGCACGCGCGCCGCAGCGCGCTGCGCGAGCGGCTCGTGCACGCCGTGCGCGACGGCGACGTCGACGTCCACTTCCAGCCCGTCGTCTCCTTCACGAGCGGACGGGTGGAGAAGTTCGAGGCGCTCGCCCGCTGGGAGGACCCCCTGCTGGGCCGCATCTCGCCCGTGGAGTTCGTCGCCGTCGCCGAGGAGTCCAACCTCGTCGTCGCCCTCGGCGAGCACGTCCTGCGGACCGCGGTGCGCTGCGCGCACGAGGCCGGCGTCTTCGCCGCGGGCGTCGCCCTGGCCGTCAACGTCTCCGTCGTGCAGCTGCAGTCGCCCGGCTTCGCCGACATCGTGCGCGACGTCCTCGAGCAGCACCGGATCGCCCCGCGGCTGCTGACGCTGGAGCTCACCGAGTCCGTCTTCCTGGACAGCGACTCCCCCGCCGAGCGCGTGGTCACCGAGCTGGCGGCCCTCGGCTGCCGCATCGCCATCGACGACTTCGGCACCGGCTACTCCGCCTTCGGCTACCTGGGGCGGCTGCCGGTGCACGTGCTGAAGATCGACCGCTCGCTCACCCGCTCCCTCACCGAGGACGTCAACGGCCAGTCCGTGGTCACCTGCGTCGTCGACCTCGCCACCCGCCTCGGGCTCACCGTCGTCGTCGAGGGCGTGGAGACGCAGGCGCAGGCCGAGGTCTGCCGGTTCGTCGGCGCCCCGCTCGGGCAGGGCTGGCTGTACTCGCCCGCCGTGCCGCGCACCCGGCTCGGCGAGGAGCTCACCAGGACGCACCCGGTCCCGCAGCGCGTCGGCACGCGGCGCGCGCTGGACCGGCACCCGCGCGGCTGACACCCGCACGGCGGATCAGCAGCACCACCCCCGCGGCCGACAACCCCAGGGCGGAGGTCGCGAACAACCCAACGAGGTCGGAGGAGTCGTCGTGGTCCTGCTCGACGTGCTGCGCCTCGGCGGCTTCGCCCTCGCGCTCGCCGTCCTGGTGCGCCGGGCCCGGCGCGCCGACGGCGAGCAGCCGGTGTGGCGCTGCCACGCCGCGGCCGTGGGCGTGCTGCTCGCCGCGGCCGCCGCGCTGGCCGTGCTCGGCGCGGCCGGCGTCCCGGCGCGCACCGCCGCCCTCGTGGTGAGCCCGTCCACGCTGCCCGCCTGCCTGCTCGTCTACCGGGGCCTGTCGCAGTACAACCGCGTCCACTCCGCCACCCACCGCCCGGCCGACTGGATCGTCGGGACCAGCTGCGCGTTCGCCGTCGCCGCCGCCGGCAACGCGCTGCTGCAGGGCGGGTGGTTCCCGACGGCCGCGAGCGGGCTGGAGCTGCAGCTGCGGCTCGTCGTCGCCGGGTTCGTGGCCGTCGTGCTGGCCACGACGCTGCAGGTGGCGCGCTCCAGCGGCGCGCTGCGCGCCCCCACCACCTGGGCGCTCGCCGGCTCGCTGGCGGTGCTGCTGCTGCTGCAGCTGCACGCCGCGCTGCTGCCCTACGGCAGCCTGGTGCGGGTGGGGGCCGCCGCCGCGTGGGTGGCGCTGGCCCTCTCGCTGGCCTGGGCCTCCCGGCGGGGCGGGGTGCTGCAGCGCGCCATCACCACCTCCCGGCTGACGACCACGACGACGGCGTTCGGAGCGCTGCTGGCGGCCGTGGCCGTCCTCGTGGCCACCACGCTCACCCCCGGCAGCGGGCAGCTGCGCTGGTCGGTGGTGTGGGCCGTCGCCGCCGTCGCCGGGCTGGGGCTGCGGCTGCACCGCCTCGTGCGCGACCTCGTCGACCACGAGCGGGTGCGCCGCGAGGCCACCACCGACGAGCTGACGGGCCTGGCCAACCGCCGCGCCTTCACCGCCGGGCTGGAGGCCGCGACCGCGGCCGGCGGGCCGCTGGCCGTGCTGCTCGTCGACCTCGACCGCTTCAAGGAGGTCAACGACCGCCACGGGCACGCCACCGGCGACCGGCTGCTGCAGCACGTCGGGCGCGGCTTCACCAGCGTCCTGCCGGGGGGCAGCCTGCTGGCGCGCCTGGGCGGCGACGAGTTCGCCGTGCTGCTGCGCGGAGCGAGCGCGGCCGGGGCGGCCGACGCCGCCGCCCGGCTCGTGGCCGTCGCCGTCGAGCACCCCCTCGACGGCGTGCAC
>NZ_JAAALL010000395.1 GCF_009906315.1 Kineococcus vitellinus
AGCGCGCTGCAGAGCCTCGCGCACGCCCCCGGCGCCGGGCTGGCGCTGACGCTGGGCGCCTACCTGCTCGCCGGGGAGCTGCACCGCCGGCTGGGGCGCCCGGCGCTGCTCGCGCCGGTGCTGGTGGCGATGGTCCTGGTCGCCGCGGCGCTGGAGCTGCTGGGCGTCGGCTACGCGGAGTACCTGGCGTCGGTGTCGGTGCTGACCCTGCTGCTGGGGCCGGCGACGGTGGCGCTCGCGCTGCCGCTGCTGGGCGCGGGCCGCGCGCTGCTGGCCGACCGGGCGGCGGTGCTGGGCACGCTGCTGCTCACCGGGGCCGTCAGCGTCGCGGTGACGGTCGGTGCGCTGCTGGCCTTCGGGGTGCCCGGCGAGCTGGTGCGCACGGCGCTGCCGCGCTCGGTGACCACGCCCGTCGCGCTGACGGTGGCGGAGGCGATCGGGGCGAACGCGACGCTGGCGGTCGTGCTGACGCTGGTCTCCGGGGTCCTCGGCGCGACGGTCGGCCCGTGGCTGCTGGACCGGGCGGGCGTGGTGGACCCGCGGGCGCGCGGCTTCGCGGTCGGGGTGGCCTCCCACGGCATCGGCACCTCGCGGGCGCTGGCCGAGTCCGACGTGGCGGGCGGCTGGTCCAGCGCCGCGATGGTGCTCAACGCGCTGCTGATGACGGCCGTGCTGCCGCTCGCGGCGCGGGCGTTCACCTGACCCGCGCCTCCACCCGGCCCGCGCGGGCCGGCGGGCGTGCGCGTCAGTCCGTGGCGGGCGGCACCGCGTCCTCGTCGGAGCCGGCGCCCAGCCCGGCCTCCTCGCGCTCGCGCTCGACGCGGTGCCCCAGCTCGTCGTCGCTGGGCCGCGCGGGCATCTTCGCGTGCTCCTGGCGGTCGCGGGGGGCGGCGATCTGCGGGTCGATCACGTCGTCCAGGCTCGGTTCGTCGTGTCCGCTGCTCATGCCCCGACGCTAGGCAGCGTTCCCGCCGGGCGCACCCGGAGCCGTGTCCGAGGACCGGGGCCGGCCCAGGTGGTAGCCCTGCCCGTGCGAGACGCCCAGCTCCTGCAGGCAGCGCAGCTCGGCGGCGGTCTCGATGCCCTCGGCCACCACGTCGGCGCCCGTCTGCTGCGCGAAGGTGGTGAGGGCGGCCGCGAGGGCGCGCCGCGTGGGGTCGCGGTGCACGTCGCGGATCAGGCTCGTGTCCAGCTTGATGAACTCCGGCGCCAGGGCCAGGACGTGGCGCATGCTGGCGAACCCCGCCCCCGCGTCGTCGACGGCGATGCGCAGCCCCGCCCCGCGCAGCGGCGCCAGGTGGCGCAGCAGGGCCGGGTAGTCCTCGACGCGCTCGTGCTCGGTGACCTCCAGCACGAGGTCGTCCAGGCGCCGGCCCTCCAGCGCGCGCGCCAGGCCGGGGGAGGCCGCCACGGCGGGGCTGACGTTCAGGGACAGGAACCCCGGGCCCGCGGGGCGCTGCCCGAGCGCGGCGCGCAGCGCCGCGAGCTCCAGCTCCTCGCCGGCGCCGATGCGCCGCGCGTCGGCGAACCACTCGTCGGGCGTGCCGGTGGGGAAGCGCGTCAGCGCCTCGGTGCCCGCCGTGCGCAGGCTGCCCAGCTCCACGATCGGCTGGTACACCGGCCGCGGGCCGCCGCTGCGGCGCAGCAGGTCCAGGCGCGCCAGCACGCCGTGGCGGTCCTCGGCCCGCTGCTCCTCGCGGGTCAGCAGCTCCTCCAGCGCCTCCGCGACGATCTCCAGGACACCGGCGTCGCGGGGACCGGCCGCCGGCTGCGGCGTGCGCGAGAGCGCGCACAGGGTCCCGTAGAGGCTGCCGTCGCGGCGGCGCAGCGGGACCCCGACGTAGGCGCCGATGCCCAGCTCGGCGCGCAGCGGCAGGTCGGCGGTCACCGGGTGCGCCAGGGCGTCGGGGACGACCGCCTCCAGGCGCCCGTCGAGCACGCGCTCGCAGAAGGTCTCGGCCCGCTCCCAGCGGAACCCCGCGAGGGCGGGCACGTCCGGTCCGGCCGCCAGGTGCCGCACCGACCACGCGTCGCCGTCGAAGCGCCCGACGGCGGCCGCGTCCATGCCCAGCTGGCGGCGGGCGACGTCGAGCAGCCGGACGATCTGCGCGGTGGTGGAGCCGTGCTCGGGGTCGGTGGTGAAGACGGCCGGCGGCACCTGCGGGCGGGCGGTGCCCGCGCGGGTGCGCCCGCGGCGCCCGGCGCGGGCGGCCTTGTCGGCGTACATGGCCGCGTCGGCCTCCTGCCAGGCGGCCTCCAGCCCCGCACCGGCCCGCCGCGTCGCCGCTCCCACGGACGCGCCGACACCGGCCGCCGCCAGGTCCAGGCGCACCCGCTCCACCACGCGCGCGGCGGCCGCCGCGTCGGCGCCGGGCAGCAGCAGGGCGAACTCGTCGCCGCCGGTGCGGGCGGGGAAGTCCTCCGGCCGCAGCCGGCGCAGCGCGTCGGCCGCCCGCACGATGAGGGCGTCGCCGGCCGCGTGGCCGAGGGTGTCGTTGACCTGCTTGAGCCCGTCGAGGTCGACCACCACGACCGAGGCCGTGGAGCCCAGGCGCCGCGCCCGCGCCTCCTCGGCGGCCAGGGCGAGGTCCCAGGCCCGCCGGTTGCCCAGCTCGGTGAGCGCGTCGCGGCCGGCGGTGGACTCGGCGTGCTCGGCGCGGCGGGCCTCCTGCTCCAGGCGCAGCTCGTAGGCCAGGACGGTGCCCAGCAGCCCGGCGGCCAGCTCGACCTCCGCGACCTGCTGCTCCACCCGCTCGCCGACGCGGGTGCGCGAGCCGGCGCAGACGGTGCCGAGCACGAGGCCGTCGGGGGCGGTCATCGGGACGGTCAGGTAGGAGAGGAAGGGCAGCCCGGTCGCGCGCTTGGCGTGCTCCCAGCCGGGCACCTCGTCGACGTCGCGGGCGAAGCGGGGCGCGCGGCCGGCGACCGTCGCGGCGCAGAAGGTGTCCGACCAGGGCAGGACGTCACCGGCGTGGACGCCGACGCGGGTGGCGTCGATCGCCTGCAGGACGACGTAGTCGTCGCCGTCCCGGCGCGAGACGGCCCACATGTCCATCCCCAGCCGCGCGTGCAGCTGGCGCAGCGTCGCCCCGGCGGCCGTGGAGAAGTCGGCGACGGGCCCCGGGACCTCGGGAGGCGCGCTGGGGGCGGGACGGCTCACGGGGTCCCATCGGCGGCCGGGGGACCCGCCTTGAGC
>NZ_JAAALL010000396.1 GCF_009906315.1 Kineococcus vitellinus
TGAGGAGTCGTAGGCCGCTTTGCCCGTGCATGCACACATGGGCTGATCATGAGGTGGGGTGGTGGCCTGACGGCCACCACCCCACCTTCACTCACTGGCGATGACCAGTAACGCAACACCTTCTCAGGCGGGGACGGTGTGCGCTTCGCCGAAGGCGGTCACCGAGCCCCGGGTGCGCAGGCTCATGACGAAGGCGAGGATCTTGGCGACGGCCGCGTACAGGTCGGCGGGGATCTCCTGGCCGACCTTGACGCTCTTGTACATCGTGCGGGCCAGCTCGACGTCCTTGACCAGCGGGACGTCGTGCTCCTTGGCCTTCTCGCGGATCTTGCCGGCGATGGCGCCGGCGCCCTTGGCCACGACCTTGGGCGCACCCGTGCCGGGTTCGTACCGCAGCGCGATGGCGATGTGGGTGGGGTTGACCAGGACGACGTCGGCGCTGGCGACGTCGGCCATCATCCGGTTGCGGGACATGGCCATCTGCTTGGAGCGGATGGCGCCCTTGAGCAGCGGGTCGCCCTCGGAGTTCTTGTGCTCCTGCTTGATGTCCTGCTTGCTCATCCGCAGCTTCTTCATGATGCGCCGCCGGCTCATGGCGTAGTCGGCGGCCGCGATGAGCAGGCCCACGAGGACGGTGATGGCCAGCATGGTCACCACGGTGTCCCCGGTGAGGGCCAGCACGGAGGAGACGGGCATGAGGCCGGAGCCGATGAGCTGCGGGGCGAGGTTCTTGGCGGCGATCCACATGACGGTGCCGATGAGGACCGTCTTCAGCAGCGACTTGGCGCCCTCCCACAGCGCCTGCGGACCCCAGTGCTGCTTGAGGCCGTTGACGGGGTTGAGGTTGCTGAACTTCGGCTTGAGCTTCTTGGTGGCCGGGCGCAGCGTGCCCTGCACGCC
Source organism: Kineococcus vitellinus (assembly GCF_009906315.1). Lineage (GTDB taxonomy): Bacteria > Actinomycetota > Actinomycetes > Actinomycetales > Kineococcaceae > Kineococcus > Kineococcus vitellinus. The sequence continues at coordinate 901 of NZ_JAAALL010000396.1, forward strand.
GCCGGCGACGACCACGGCCAGGACGGTGGTGACCGCCAGCGGACCCAGGACGCCGGGGACGCCGGAGAAGGCGGAGCCCAGCGCGGCGAGCGCGCGGGCGGGCTCGGGGTCGGCGGCGACGGTGGCCAGCTGGGCCAGGGTGCGCCGGCACAGCTCCTGGCCGCGTTCGATGGTGCCGGGGATGAGCACCGCGCCCGCCCCGGTGGACAGCCACGCGGCGACGTCGCGGGACTGGGGGACGTTGCCCTCGTCGCGCGCCTCCTTGAGGCGCTTGGCGGTGGGCTTCTCGGTCTTCTCCCCGCTCACCCGCCACCCCCCGCGAGCGGTGCGGCCAGCGGGGTGACCAGCGGGGTGACCAGGCGCACGACGGTCTCGCGGGCGGTGCCGGCCATGTCGTCGACGACGCCGGGCAGCAGCGAGAAGGTGAAGCCGCCGAGGGTGAGGGCGATGAGGATCTTCACCGGGAAGCTCATCGCGAAGACGTTGAGCGCCGGGGCGACGCGCGAGAGCAGCCCCAGGCCGAGGTCGGTGATGAAGAGCACGGCGATGAGGGGGGCGGCGATCTGCAGCGCGGAGAGCACGAGCTGGCCGACGCCCTCGGTGAACACGCGCGCCACGGTGCCCGGGTCCACGCCGGCGTCCAGCGGCAGGACCTCGTAGCTGCGCAGGAAGCCCTGCAGGACGAGCAGGTGCCCGCCGCTGACCACGAGCAGCGCGGTGGTCGTCCAGGTGTAGAGCTTGCCGAAGATCGCGGTCTGCGCCTGCATGAGCGGGTCGTAGGCGCTGGCGAGCTGGAAGCCGCCGAAGAGGTCGAGCATGTCGCCGGCGGCCTGCACGGCGGCGAAGACCAGGGCGACGAAGGCGCCCATGACCACGCCGACGAGGGCCTGCTGGACGACGGCGTTGACGAGGGCGGCGGGCTCGGCGGCGGGGGCGCTCTCGCGCAGGCGGCCGGCCACCGGCAGGGCGATCGCGACCGACAGCATGGCCTTCACGCGGCCGTTGACGGCGCGGTTGGCGAACGGCGGGGCCAGCATGAGGAAGGCCGCGGCGCGCACGGAGGCCAGCAGCAGCGCCAGCAGCAGGTCCAGCGGGACGGTGGGCAGACCCTCCACGCCGCTCAGCCGCCGGAGCTGAGGAAGGACGGGATCTGGTCGTACAGCGCGGTGGTGAAGGAGGTCGCCTCGTGCAGCATCCACTTGCCGCACATGAGGATCGCGAGGCCCACGGCGACGGCCTTGGGGACGAAGGCGATGGTCTGCTCCTGCAGCTGGGTCACCGACTGGAACAGCGAGATGCCGAAGCCGACCGCCAGGGCGGTGAGCAGCAGGGGGGCGCAGAGCTTGGCGGCGAGGACGAGAGCGGTCATCCCGATGTGGATGACGGTCACGTCGGTCATCGCGGTGCCTTCCGGTCGCAGGTGCGGGGTGCGCGGCGCGGGGCCCGCGCTGCAGGGTTCATCGGCCGAACGGGTGAGTTCCTTGAACGGCCGCGCGCGGTCGGGCGGGCGACTCGGTCACGCCGTAGTCCGGGCCGCGGATCGCGGTGCGGTGCAGCGGGTCAGCCCGTGTAGCTGGCGACGAGGGACTTGATGATGAGGCCCCAGCCGTCCACCATGACGAACAGCAGCAGCTTGAAGGGCAGCGAGACGGTGACCGGCGGCAGCATCATCATGCCCAGGCTCATCAGCGCCCCGGAGACGACGATGTCGATCACCAGGAACGGGATGAAGATCACGAACCCGATGATGAAGGCGCTGCGCAGCTCCGAGAGGGCGAAGGCCGGCACCAGCGTCGTCAGCGGCGTCTCCTCGCGGGTGGCGGGCTGCTCGCGGTCGGCGGCCTTCGTCATGAGCGCGAGCTCCTCGGGCCGCGTCTGCTTCAGCATGAACTCCTTCAGCGGCTGCGAGCCGTCGGTGAAGGCGGCCGTCGCGGTCTTCTCGCCCTTGAGGTAGGGCTGGACCGCGGCGTCGTTGATGGCCCCGAGGGTGGGGGCCATGATGAACATGGTCAGGAAGAGCGCGAGGCCGGCGAGGACCTGGTTGGGCGGGGTGCCCATGAGGCCCAGCGCGTTGCGGGTCAGGCCCAGCACGATGAGGATCTTGGTGAAGCAGGTCGTCAGCAGCAGCAGCGCGGGGGCGACCGACAGGACGGTCATCGCGATGATGATGGTGACCGACTGGCTGGGCTTGCCGTCGACGCCGTTGACGCCGTCGACGCCGATGGTCACCGAGCCGGCGGCGGGTGCCGCGGGGTCGACGGGGGCCACGGGG
>NZ_JAAALL010000397.1 GCF_009906315.1 Kineococcus vitellinus
CGGCTGAGCGCGGGACCCCGCCGGGCTCAAGGCGCGCCGCGGCGCCGCCGATGGCACTCCCAGGACCCTGTCCACCAGCCGCCGCCACCAGGGCGGGCGGCCGAACCACCGAGGAGTCGTCCATGGCACGAGTGCTGGTCGTCGAGGACGACCCGGACATCCGCCAGCTCGTCGAGCTGCGGCTGCGCGGCCTCGGCCACCGCGTCGTGGCCGCCGCCTCCGGTCCGGAGGCGCTCGCGGTGGTCGCCGAGCGCGGTGCGCCCGAGGTGGTCGTGCTGGACGTCGCGATGCCCGGCATGACCGGCCTGGAGGTGCTGCGGGCGCTGCGCGCCCAGCCCGAGCACGCGCACCTGCCGGCGATCTTCCTGTCGGCGCGGGTGCGCCCGGAGGACATCGCCGCCGGCGAGGCGCTGGGCGCCACCTACCTCACGAAGCCGTTCGTCGTCTCCGCCCTGGCCAAGGCCATCGAGAAGGCGCTGAGCGCCGCCGCGGAGACCGTCGGCTCCTGGTGAGCCCCCGGCTCCGGGCGCCCCGCCCGGAGCGCCCGCCCCGTTCGTGATCTTCCGCGGTGCACCGTGGAAGATCACGAACGGGGCGTCGTGCGTCCGGGGGGCGTGCGGGGAGCGCCGGGAGCGGTCGCCCGGACGGGTGCGCCCGGACGGGCGGCTCAAGCGCGGGACCGGACCTGCCGAAGGAGGCACTAGCCAGGACGGCGACAGCAGGGCCACGGACGGGCCGCTGGACGAGGGAACCCGACAGGGTGACCGGAACGACAGGCGGTGCAGTGCGACTTCGCAACCTCTCGCAGATGGCGGTGCCGATCGGTGTCGTCGGCATCATCCTGCTGCTCGTCGTGCCCCTGCCCGCGGCGCTGCTGGACTTCCTCATCGCGACGAACATCACCGTCTCGCTGATGGCGCTGCTGGCCACGATGTTCGTGAAGCGGCCGCTGGACTTCTCCGTCTTCCCCTCGCTGATCCTCGTGCTCACCCTCTTCCGGCTGGGCCTCAACGTCGCCTCGACGCGGCTGGTGCTCTCCGACGGCTACGCCGGCAAGGTCATCGAGGCCTTCGGCCACTTCGTGATCTCCGGCTCGCTGGTCATCGGCCTGGTGATCTTCCTGATCCTCGTCGTCATCCAGTTCGTCGTCATCACCAAGGGCGCCGAGCGCGTCGCCGAGGTCGGCGCCCGCTTCACCCTCGACGCCATGCCCGGCAAGCAGATGGCCATCGACGCCGACCTCAACGCCGGTCTGATCGACGAGGCCACCGCGCGCCAGCGGCGCGCGGACGTCAGCGCCGAGGCCGACTTCTACGGCGCCATGGACGGTGGCTCGAAGTTCGTCAAGGGCGACGCCGTCGCCGGCATCGTCATCGTGCTCATCAACCTCATCGGCGGCTTCGCCATCGGGATGGTCCAGCACGGCCTCGGCCCCGCGGAGTCGATCAACAAGTACGCGCTGCTGAGCATCGGCGACGGCCTCGTCAGCCAGGTGCCCGCGCTGCTGCTGAGCGTGGCCACCGGCCTCATCGTCACCCGCGCCACCACCACCGGCGACATGGGCTCGGAGGCCATCAAGCAGCTGGGCCAGCAGAAGCTGGTGCTGCAGATCGCCGGCGGCGCCGCGATCGTCCTGGCGCTCATCCCGAGCATGCCCAAGCTGCCCTTCCTGCTCGTCGGCGGCCTGACGATCTTCGCCTCGACCCGCGTGGCCAAGCGCGACGCCGCGGCGGCCCGCGAGCAGGCGCTCGCCGAGCTCACCCCGGCGCCGGTCAACCCCGGCGAGGCGGCCGAGAACCTGCTCGAGGAGATGCGGGTGGACCCGCTGGAGGTCGTGCTGGCCCCCGACCTGGTCGACCTCGTGGACACCTCCGGCGGCGGCGACCTGCTGGAGCGGGTGCGGGCGCTGCGCCGCAAGATCGCCCTCGAGCTGGGCCTGGTCGTGCCGCCGGTGCGCACCCGCGACTCCCTGGACCTGCCGATGTCCACCTACGCCGTGCGCATCTCCGGTGTCGAGGTGGGCCGCGGCCAGGCCCCGCCCGGGCAGGTCCTGGCCCTGGGCGAGAACCTCGACGGCCTGCCCGGGCGCGCGACGGTGGAGCCCGTCTTCGGCCTGGCCGGCAAGTGGATCCCCGCCGAGCTGCGCCACCAGGCGCAGCTGACGGGCGCCACGGTCGTCGACCGCGCCAGCGTGCTCATCACCCACCTCGGCGAGCTGGTGCGCAGCCACGCCCCGCGCCTGCTCTCGCGCGAGGACGTGCGCTCGCTGGTGGAGGCGCTCAAGCGCACCCACCCGGCGGTCGTCGACGAGCTCACCCCGGCCGTGCTGACGCTCGGCGAGGTGCAGCGGGTGCTGCAGGCGATGCTCGACGAGGCGGTGCCGATCCGCGACCTGGCCCGCATCTTCGAGGCGCTGTCGCTGAAGGCGAAGGCCGGCTCCGACCTCGACGGCCTCGTCGAGGCCGCCCGCCGCTCGCTGGGCCCGGCCGTGGCCGCCGTGCACGAGCAGGACGGCGTCCTGCACGTCATCACCCTGGACCCGCTGCTGGAGCAGTCCCTGGCCGAGTCGCTGCGCCCCGGCGAGCACGGCGCCAGCCTGGCGCTGGACGCGGCCACCGCCGAGCACCTGGTGACGTCCTCAAGTTCGTGCCTGGAACGTGCCGAACAGCACGGCATCAGCGCGGTGCTCGTGTGCGCACCCCCGTTGCGAGCGCCCCTGCGGCGCCTGCTCAAGGTGGCCGTGGGCCGCCTGCACGTCCTGTCCTACGACGACGTGAGCAACCACCCCCGGATCGAGACGGTTGGATCGGTGAGCGGTGTCCATGCACTTGCTTCTTGAGGGACCTGACCTGCAGGAGCTGCTCGCGCAGGTGCGCGAGGAGCACGGCGGCGCGGCCCGCGTCGTGCGTGCCGAGCGGATCCGCTCCGGCGGCGTCGCCGGCTTCTTCACCAAGGAGCGCTACGAGGTGACCGTCGAGGTCGAGGGTGCCGCCGCGGACGGCTCCGTGGACGGGGCGGGCGAGCAGCCCGCCGCCCGCTCCGGAGCGGCCGAGGACGGCGAGGAGCGCGAGGCGCTGGACTTCGAGGCGCTGCTGGCCGCCGCCGACCGCGCCGAGTCCGGTGCCGCCGCCGGCCGGCACAGCGCCCCCCTGCCC
>NZ_JAAALL010000398.1 GCF_009906315.1 Kineococcus vitellinus
CCGCTGGCGGCTGCTGCTCGGCGACGCCGCGGACGGCTGCGCCCCGCGCCTGGCCGGCGCGGACCTCGCGGTCGACGCCGCGCTGGCCGCGCTCTACGACGTCCCCGACGCGGCGCCCGGTGCGCGGGGGCGGCGCTCCGCCGGCCTGGGCGGTTCCGCCCCGCGGGTGGCGCGCTGGCTGGGCGACGTGCGCACCTACTTCCCCTCCAGCGTCGTGCAGGTCATGCAGCGCGACGCCGTGGAGCGGCTGGACCTGACGAGGATGCTGCTGGAGCCGGAGCTGCTGGGGGCCGTGCAGCCCGACGTGAACCTCGTCGGCACCCTCCTCAGCCTGAGCCGCGTCCTGCCCGAGCGCACGAAGGAGACCGCCCGCCAGGTCGTCGCCGAGGTGGTGCGCCAGATCGAGGCCCGCGTCGCCGACCGCACCACCTCCGCGGTGGCCGGGGCCCTGGACCGCGCCGCCCGCACCCGCAGGCCGCGGCTGCACGACGTCGACTGGGGCGCGACGATCCGCGCGAACCTCGCCCACTACCTGCCCGAGCACCGCACCGTGGTCCCCGAGCGGCTGGTCGGCCACGGCCGGCGCCAGCAGGTGGTGGCCAAGGAGGTCGTCCTGGCCATCGACCAGTCCGGTTCGATGGCCGAGTCCGTCGTCTACGCGAGCGTGTTCGGCGCGGTGCTGGCGAAGATGCGCACCCTGAAGACGACGCTCATCGCCTTCGACACCGAGGTCGTCGACCTCACCGAGTCCCTCACCGACCCCGTCGACGTCCTGTTCGGCGTGCAGCTGGGCGGCGGCACCGACATCAACCGGGCCATCGCCTACGGGCAGGAGCGCATCACCCGCCCCGCCGACACCCTGTTCTTCCTCATCAGCGACCTCTACGAGGGCGGTGTCCGCGACGAGATGGTCAAGCGGGTGGCCGCGATGGGGGCCGCCGGTGTCCAGGTGGTCGTGCTGCTGGCCCTGTCCGACAGCGGTGCGCCCGCCTTCGACCGGGAGAACGCGGCCGCCCTGGCCGCCCTCGGCGTCCCGGCGTTCGCGTGCACCCCGGACGCCTTCCCCGACCTGCTGGCGCTGGCGATGACCGGCGGTGACGTCGGCGCGTGGGCGCAGCGGGAGATCGCCGCCGCCAGCGCTCCGCAGCGGTAGGCGTGCGGGGCAGCAGGTCCGGGACGACGAAGGCCCCGGTCCCTGACGGGACCGGGGCCTTCGCCCTGCGGCGGTGGCGGTGGGATTTGAACCCACGGAGGAGTTGCCCCCTCACACGCTTTCGAGGCGTGCTCCTTAGGCCGCTCGGACACACCACCGTGGTCAACCTTACACGGACCGCGGAAGTGCTCCGCTCACCCGCGGCGCTCGGCGAAGAAGTCGTCGAGCAGTCGCTCGCAGTCGTCGGCCAGCACGCCGCCGGCCACCTCCACGACGTGGTTGAGGCGCCGGTCGCGCACGACGTCGCGCAGCGAGCCCGCCGCCCCGAAGCGCGGGTCCCACGCGCCGAGCACGAGCCGGTCGACGCGGGCCAGGACGGTCGCACCCGCGCACATCGTGCACGGTTCCAGGGTCACCACGAGCGTGCAGCCGCTCAGCCGCCACTCGCCGCGGGTCGCGGCCGCCGCGCGCAGCGCCAGGACCTCCGCGTGGGCGGTGGGGTCCCCGGCCGCCTCCCGCTCGTTGCGGCCGACGCCGACGAGCTGCCCGCCCTCGTCGACGACCACCGCCCCGACGGGCACGTCGCCGCTGGCGCGGCAGGCCTCGGCCTCGGCCAGGGCCAGGCGCATCCACCGTTCCCACTGCGCGGGAACGGCCAGCGCGCTCAGCGCAGCGACTCCACGACGTCGGCGAAGCCCAGCAGCTCGCCGATCTCGACCGTGGCGGCCGAGGGGTCCTCGCCGGAGGCGGCCAGCCGCAGCAGGACCTGGGCGGGGCAGCCCAGGTCGGCCAGCAGCTCCGGGTCGCCCGCCCAGACGTCCTCGACGAGCGTGCCGGGGCGCGCGGCCTCCTCGGCCACCGCCTCCTCCTCGTCCTCCTCGTCGTCGGCGGCCTCCTCGTCGGCGCCCGCCGCACCGCTCGCCAGCTCGCCGGCGGCGGGCAGCTCCGCGAACAGCGGCGCGTAGGCGCTGTCGGCCGCGGCGACGGCGTCGGAGACGAACACGCGCGCGTCGCCGTCGCCGTCGGTGCGCACCAGCGCGAACCACTCGTCCTCGCGCTCGAGGACCGCGAGGACGGGGACGTCGCCGTCGACCGCGCCGCGCAGCACGTCGGCGAGCTCGTCGGGGGAGCCGGCTTCCAGGTCGACGTCCACCGACCGCCAGTCGCGGTCGTCGCCGGAGCCTTCGGGGGAGAGCACTGCGGTGAAGTACGCCACGGACCCATCGTGGCAGCCCGGCCGCGCAGGCGGCCAGCACGTCCGGGCGCGGAGGCGCCCGGCACCGCCCGGCACGACTACTTTGGGCTCCCATGCGCCTGTCCGTCATCGACCACCCGCTCGTCGCCCACAAACTCACCGCGTTGCGGGACCGGACGACCGACTCCCCGACGTTCCGCCGCCTCGCGGACGAACTGGTCACCCTGCTGGCCTACGAGGCGACGCGCGACGTCGCGGTGGAGCCGCACCCGGTGACGACGCCCGTGGCGCCCACCACGGGCGTGCGGATCCGCTCGCCCAAGCCGATCGTCGTGCCGATCCTGCGCGCCGGGCTCGGCATGCTCGACGGCATGGTGCGGCTGCTGCCGACCGCCGAGGTCGGGTTCCTCGGCCTCCTGCGCGACGAGACGACCCTGCAGGCGAAGACCTACGCCAACCGGCTGCCCGACGACCTGTCGGGGCGGCACTGCTTCGTGCTCGACCCGATGCTGGCGACCGGCGGAACCCTGGTGGCCTCCATCACCTACCTGCTGGAGCGCGGGGCGCGGGACGTGACCGCCATCTGCCTGCTGGCCGCCCCCGAGGGCCTGGAGGTCGTGCGCCGGGCGTTCGACGCGCACGCCCAGGTGACCGTGGTCACCGCGGCCGTCGACGAGCGCCTCGACGAGAACGGCTACATCGTCCCCGGCCTCGGCGACGCGGGGGACCGCCTCTACGGCGTCGTCTGAGCCGGCCGGCGGGCCGCCCCCGCGTCGCCGAGGC
>NZ_JAAALL010000399.1 GCF_009906315.1 Kineococcus vitellinus
GTGCTGTCGACGACCCGGCCGCTGCTGGAGCACGTGGTGCGCACCCGCGTCACCGCCCTGCCCGGTGTCCGCGTCCACGAGGGCACGCCGGTGACGGACCTGGAGCGCGGGCGGGACGGGTGGAGCGCGCGTCAGCCGAGGTCGGCCACCGCGAAGGTGTCGCAGCGCGCGGGGTCGCCGCTCTCGTAGCCGGTGGTGAACCACTGCCGGCGCTGCTCGGAGGTGCCGTGCGTGTACGTGCCCGGGTCGGTGGTGCCGTCGCCCAGCTCGGTCTGGATGAAGTCGTCCCCGATGCGGCCCGCGGTGTCCAGGGCGCGCTCGACGTCGTCGCCCGTGATGTCGCTGATGAGCGGGGCGCCGGAGTCGTCGGGCACCGTCGTCGCGTGGTTCGCCCACGTGCCCGCGTAGCAGTCCGCCTGCAGCTCCAGCCGGACGCTGCCGCTGTCGGGCCCGCTGACGCCGGCCTGCACCGCGTCGGAGGTGCCGAGCAGGTGCTGCACGTGGTGCCCGTACTCGTGCGCCAGGACGTAGGCGTTGACGAAGGCGCCGCCCTCGGCGCCGAAGCGGGTCCGCAGCTCGTCGAAGAAGGACAGGTCGATGTAGACCAGCTGGTCCGCCGGGCAGTAGAACGGCCCGGTGCCGGAGGTGCCGGTGCCGCAGGCCGTCGGGGTCGACCCGGCGAAGAAGACGGTGTCGGCGGGGACGTAGCGCGGGCCCAGCAGCCCGCTCCAGTAGTCCTGGATCGACTCCACGTCGGCGACGACGGCGCAGTCGGCGCTGGCGTTGGCGTCCGCGCCGGTGCGGCAGGAGGCGTCGAGCTGGCCCGTGCTGGCGCTCTGGCCCTGCGCCAGCCCGCCCAGGACACCCGGCCCCGCGGCGCCCGGACCCGTGGTGGCCGGGTCGCCGCCGCCGCCGAGGACCTGCAGCAGGAGCACCACGAGGACGCCCACGACCCCGAGACCACCACCGCCCACGGCCAGCGCCCGACCACCGCCACCGCCGCGGCGGTCCTGGACGTTGCCGGTGTCCAGGCTCGCGTCGTCCCGGTACCTCATGACCACCCTCTCCCGTGCGGGCGCCGTCCGCCCTCCGCGCCCAGGGTGGCGGCAACCCGGCCCGCCCGCTCGTCGTCACCCGCCGCTCGTCGTCACCCCGCGGCCGGGGGCAGCAGACCCGCGTCGTGGACGGCGAGCGCGACCTGCACCCGGTTGTCCACCCCCAGGCCCGCCATCACCCGCGTCGCGTGCGCCTTCACCGTCGCCGTGCCGACGCCCAGCTCGGCGGCGATCTCGGCGTTGGACAGGCCGCGGCCGACGGCGAGCGCGACCTGGCGCTCGCGCGGGCTCAGCGCCCGCAGCGCCTGCGCCGCGAGGGCGCCGCGCGAGGGGGCGGGCGGCAGCTGCGCCGCGACGCGGGCCATCAGCAGCCGCGTCACCTCCGGGGAGAGCACGGGGTCGCCGGCCGCGGCCCGCCGCACCGCGGCGACGAGGTCGGCGGGCGGGGTGTCCTTGAGCAGGAACCCGCTCGCGCCCGCGCGCACCGCCGCCAGCACCGAGGCGTCGTCGCCGAAGGTCGTCAGCACCACGACCCGGGCGCCCGTCGCGGCGGTGATGCGGGTGGTGGCCTCGACGCCGTCGCAGCGGGGCATCCGCAGGTCCATGAGGACCACGTCGGGCCGCAGCTCCCGGGTGCGCTGCACGGCCTCCTCGCCGTCCGCGGCCTCGCCCACCAGCTCCACGTCGGGCAGCGCGCCGAAGACCATCGTGAGCGCGCCGCGCACCAGCGGGTCGTCGTCGGCCAGCAGCAGGCGCACGGGTGCCGCCGCGCTCACGCGGGCACCCGGGCCGGCCACGGCACGCGTGCGCGCAGGCGGAACCCGTCGGGCAGGCGCTCGTGCTCCAGCCGGCCGCCGGCCAGGGCGACCCGCTCGCCCAGGCCGACCAGGCCGAAACCCGCCCCCGGCACGCCCGCGCCGCCGGGACCCGCGGGACCCGCGGAACCCGCGGAACCCGCGGAACCCGCGGCGGGGGCGCTCCCGGGTGCACCGCGATCGGTGACCGTCACCACGACCTCACCGCCGGCCGAGCCCTCGACCACGACGTCGGCCCGGTGGCCGGGGGCGTGCTTGCGGACGTTCGTCAGCCCCTCCTGCACGATGCGGTACACCGTGCGCTGCAACGCCTCCGGTGCCCCGTCGGGGTCCTCGACGCGGACGGCGAGCCGGGCGTCGACGCCGAGCGCGGCGCTGTCGGCCACCAGGTCGGGCAGGTGCTCCAGGCGCGGCTGCGGCCGCCCGCCGGCACCGGTCACCTCGTCGGCGCGCAGCACGCCGAGGATCTCGCGCAGGTCCTCCAGCGCCGCGTGCGAGCTGCTGCGGATCGTCTCGGCCGCGGCGGCGACCACCTCCGGCGGGGAGTCCGGCCGGAAGGCCAGCGCCCCGGCGTGCAGGCTGACCGCGGAGATGCGGTGGGCGAGGACGTCGTGCATCTCCCGCGCGATGCGGGCGCGCTCGAGCACCCGGGCCTGCTCCGAGCGCCACTCCTGCTCCGCGCGCAGCCGCTCGGCGGTCCGGCGCAGCGACGCCAGCAGTTCGCGGCGGGTGCGGGCGTAGGTGCCCCAGCCCACCACGGGTGCGGCGAACACCACCACGACGAGGGCCTCCGCCCACCACGGCCACTGCACCTGGGGGTCGGGGAAGACCCGGGCGTAGGCCAGCGAGGCCGCCGCCAGCACGGCGGTGACGGCCGCGACCGCGCGCCAGCGGTGCCGGGCGGCCACCGAGAACAGCGCGACGAGGGCGGCGGCCAGCGCGCTCGCCGACACGGCGGTGCTCGCGGCCAGCACCGGGGCCACCACCAGCGGCCACCGCCGGCGCAGCACCAGCAGCGGCGTCAGCAGCACGCCCAGCAGGACGTCGGCGAACACCGCCGCGTCCGGGCGCACCCGCGCACCGAGCGCCCCGTCCAGCTCCGCGCCGACGAGCGTGAAGCCGGCCCCCAGGCACAGCAGCACCACCGCGAGGTCCCAGAGCGCCCGCAGCGCGGTGCGGCCCCACGAGCGGGGCGGCGGCGGGGGAGGG
>NZ_JAAALL010000039.1 GCF_009906315.1 Kineococcus vitellinus
CCGCCAGCCGCCTCGCGCTGCCTCCCGCGGGGCGGCTGGCGGCGGACACCCACGCCGGGCCGCTGGGGCTGCGGGTGGGCGTGGCGGAGGTCGACCTGCCCGCCGCCCGCCGGCTGCTCGGCACCCTCGGCGGCGCGCGGGACCGCCCGGGGGAGCAGCCGGGGGAGCAGCCGGGGGAGCACGTGGCGCAGGAGCTGGCGGCGGACGCGCGGGCGGCGCTGCGCGCCCTGGCGCTGCGCTCGTCGGCGGCGGCGCTGGCGGGGGGCGCGGCCGCCTGCGCGCTGGTGTTCCGCGACCCGCGGGCGGTGGGGCTGGGCGCCGCCGTGGTCGCCGGCGGCCTGGGCGCCGCGGGCGCCGTCGCCGCGGCCACCGCCCGCCCGCAGGCGCTCACCCGGCCCACCCTCAGCGGACCGCTGTCGCGGGTGCCGGCCCTGGCGGGCGCCGTGCGCAACGCCCGCGCCGACTTCACCGCCTACAGCGGCCGGCTGGCCCAGCTGACCTCGGGCGTCACCCGCCTCGCCGCGCGGCTGCAGGAGCTGCCGGCGGGCATCGGCGAGGACACCACCCGCGTCCTGTGGATCTCCGACGTCCACAACAACCCGCAGGCGCACGCGCTGGTGCGGGTGCTGGTCGAGGAGCTGCGGGTGCACGTGGTCGTCGACACCGGGGACTCCACCGACCTGGGCACGGAGGTGGAGAACCGGCAGCTGGCGGGCACCGCGCAGCTGCCCGTGCCCTACCTGTGGGTGCGCGGCAACCACGACTCCGCCGCGACGCAGGAGTTCCTGGCGGCGCTGCCGAACGTGCACGTCCTCGACGGCGGCGCCGTCGTCGAGGTCGCCGGGCTGCGCTTCGCCGGGACCGGCGACCCCCGCTTCACCCCGGTGAAGCGGTTGCAGGAGGAACCCGGTGCGGCCCGGCGCGAGCTGGTGCGGGCGGGGGAGGCGCTGGCCGCGGCGATCCGCGACTCGCCCGCGCCCGTCGACGTGGCCCTCGTGCACGAACCGGCGATGGCCGCCCCGCTGCACGGGCACGTCCCGCTGGTCCTGGACGGCCACGTCCACCACCGCCGGCACCGCACCCGCGCGGGCACCCTGGAGCTGACGCAGGGCTCCTCCGGCGGGGCCGGGCTGCGCGCGCTGGACGGCGGGGACGCCGCCCCGCTGGAGCTGTCGGTGCTGCACTTCGACCCCGCCACTCAGGCGCTGGTGGCGGTGGACGAGATCACCGTCGGCGGCGTCGGCGAGCAGCGGGTGCTCGTGGAGCGGCGCGCGGCCTCGGCGTACGCGGCGGGGCATGGATCCGGCGCTCCGGGGTAGGCCAGGGAGGACGCGCCGACCGCTCGAGGAGGACACCGTGGCCGAGGAACAGCGACTGGTCGCCGACCTGGTGGTCGAGCGGTTGCGGGCGTGGGGCGTGCAGCGGGTGTTCGGGCACTCCGGCGACGGCATCAACACGGTGCTGGGCGCGCTGCGCCGCCAGGGCGGGCGGCCGGGGTTCGTGCAGGCCCGCCACGAGGAGAACGCGGCCCTCATGGCGGTCGGGCACGCCAAGTACACCGGCGAGGTGGGCGTCGTGCTCTCCACCCAGGGACCGGGCGCGATCCACCTGCTCAACGGCCTCTACGACGCCAAGCTGGACAACGTGCCGCTGGTCGCCGTGGTCGGCCAGCAGGAGCGCAGCGTCCTCGGCTCGAACTACCAGCAGGGCGTGGACCTGCAGACGCTGTTCGCCGACGCCGCGCAGTACGTGCAGACGGTCCTGACGGCCGAGCACGCGCCGATGGTCCTCGACCGCGCGTTCCGCAGCGCGCTGGCCACCCGCCAGCCGTGCGCGGTCGTCCTGCCGCACGACGTGCAGCAGCTGCCCGCCCCGGACCCGCTGCCGCAGGAGCACGGGGTGGTCGTCAGCGTCCCCGAGTGGCGCAGGCCGCGGGTGCTGCCCCGCGAGGAGGACCTGCGGCAGGCGGCGGAGGTCCTCAACGCCGCCCGCCGGCCGGCCCTGCTCGTCGGGCAGGGCGCCCGGCGCGCCGGCGCGCAGGTGCGGGCCGTCGCGGAGCGCCTCGGCGCCGGCGTCACCACCAGCCTGCTCGGCAAGCCCTGGGTCGACGAGCGGCTGCCCACCAGCGCCGGCGTCATGGGCCACCTGGGCACCAGCGCCAGCGCGTTCGTCCTCGGCGAGTGCGACGCGCTGCTCATCGTCGGCAGCAACGACCCGTGGACGGAGTTCTACCCGGCGCCGGGGCAGGCGCGCGCCGTCCAGGTCGACCTCGACACGCGCAACCTCGGCAACCGCTACCCGGTCGAGGTCGGGTTGCCCGGTGACGCCGCCGAGACGCTCGACGCCCTGCTGCCGCTGCTGGACCCGCCGGCGGACCGGGAGTGGCGCACCCGGGTCGTCGACGCGGTCGCGCGCTGGCACGTGCTGGCCGAGCAGCGCGCGGCGCTGCCGGCGCAGCCCCTCAACCCCGAGCTGGTGGTCCGCGAGCTCAGCCGCCGGCTGCCGCAGGACGCCCAGGTCAGCGTCGACGTCGGTTCCTGCACCTACTGGTACGCGCGCCACCTGCTCCTACCGCCGGGGGTGCAGGCCCACCTGTCCTCCACCCTGGCCAGCATGGGTTCCGCGCTGCCGTACGGGATCGCGGCCAAGCTCGCGGAACCGGGGCGGCCGCTGGTCGCGCTCGCCGGCGACGGGGCGGTGCAGATGAACGGCGTCGCCGAGCTCATCACCGTCGCCGGGCTGTGGCGCGAGTGGGCCGACCCGCGGTTCGTCGTCTGCGTCCTGCACAACCACGACCTGGCCGAGGTGACGTGGGAGCAGCGCGAGATGGAGGGCGACCCGCGCTTCGGCGCCAGCCAGCGGCTGCCCGACTTCCCCTACGCCCGCTACGCGGACCTGCTCGGGCTGCGCGGCATCCGGGTGGACGACCCCGCCGACGTCGCGGCCGCCTGGGAGAGCGCCCTGTCCGCGGACCGCCCGGTCGTCCTGGAGGCCGTCGTCGACGCCGAGGTGCCGCTGCTGCCGCCCTTCCCCGCGGGGGAGCAGAAGCTGGAGCGGATGCGGACCGCGCTCGCCCAGGACGGGGACGCCGGCCGGCGCGGGCTGCGGCTGCTGGAGGAGCAGGCGCGCCAGGAGCGGGAACTGCGCTGAGGCGCCGCGGACGAGCACCGCGGGCGCGGCGCGGTTGGTCCGGGCCGGGGCGGCGTGGCAGTCTCTGCGCCGGTGGAACCTCCGCCGCACGTCGCCCGGAGGTCCCCGCAGTGATCCGCACAGCCCACCGCACCGCGCCCCGGTGCTTCGAGCGCGTGGTGGTCGTCTACAACCCCCGCAGCACCGGCGACGGCCCGGGCAACGCGCACGAGCTGCGCGAGCAGCTCTCCCGGCGGCTGCGCGGCACGGCGGTCGAGCTGGCCGGGACCCGCCACCCCGGGCACGCCGAGGAGCTCGCCGAGCAGGCCGTCAGCGAGCACCCCGCCACGCTCGTCGTCTCCGCCAGCGGGGACGGCGGCTACCACGAGGTCGTCAACGGCATCGTGCGCGCCCGCCGGCTGCGCCCGGGCGCCGGGGCCTGCGCCGTGCTGGCCTCCGGCAACGCCAACGACCACGCCCGCGCGGTGCAGGACCGGCCCCTGGTCGACGCGATCGTCGCGGGGCGGGTGTCGAGGATGGACCTGCTGGAGGTGCTCGTCGACGGGCGGGAACCGCGCTACGCGCACTCCTACGTCGGGGTCGGCATCACGCCCGTCGTCGCCGCCGAGCTCAACCGGCACGACCTGGACGCGCTGACGGAGGGCCTGCTGGCGGCGCGGGCGTTCTGGCGCCACCGGCCGCTGACCATCACCCACGACGGCCGCCGGGTCGAGCTGGACAGCCTGGTGTTCGCCAACATCGACCGGATGGCCAAGTACGCCACCCTCTCCCGCGGCTCCTCGCCCACCGACGGCGCGTGCGAGGTGCTGCTCATCCCGCACCGCGGCAGGCTGGAACTGCTGGCCAGCCTGCTGCGGGTCGTGCGCGGCCGGCACGCGGTCACCTCCTCCAGCGAGCCGTACGCCTTCCGCACCACCACCCCGGCGCCGCTGCAGATGGACGGCGAGGTGCACCAGGTGGACGCCGGTGCCGGGGTCGTCGTCTCCTGCGCCGCCGGGGCGATGACCGTCGTCCGCTGAACCCCCGCGCAGGTACCCGCGCAGCGGCCGCCACCTCCTCAGCGGGGGGTGCGCGCCGGGATGCGCAGGCTGTTGACGGCGGTGAGCAGCAGCAGCGCCGCGGCGACCACCAGGCTGGTGCGCGCCCCGGCCAGGAAACCGCCCGGGACGGCGATCAGCGCGCCGAACACCGCGATGGCCACCGCTCCGCCGATCTGGCGGAAGGTGTTGAAGACCGCGCTGGCCGTGCCCGCCCGGTGCTGCGGAACGCCCTCCAGGACCACGCCGGTGACCGGCGGCATGGCCAGGGAACCACCGACGGCGACGGGCACCAGCGCCAGCGCCGTCCACCACGGCGAGCCGGAGGCCGTGGCGGGCACCAGGGCCAGCAGGCCGGCCGCCATCGACAGCTGCCCGCCCACGACCGGCAGCCGCGCGCCGAACCTGTTGGTGACCGGGCCGCTGACCAGGTTGCCCACGACGGCGAACAGGGCCGCCGGCACGAACACCGTCCCCGCGCGCAGCGGGGACAGGCCCAGGTGCTGCTGCAGGTACAGGCTGACGACGAAGACGTGGCCGTAGTTGCCGACCATGAACGCGAAACCCACCGGCAGCGCCAGGCGCACCCCGCGCGCGGCGAACAGCTCCAGCGGCAGCATCGGGTGCCGCCCGCGCGCCTGCACCAGCACGAACGCGGCCAGCGCCACGACGGCCAGAACGAGCGAGGCGAGCACCGCGGGGCTGGTGAACCCGGCGTGGCCGCCGTCGATGAGCCCGTGCACCAGCGCCGCCAGGGCCACGACGGCCAGCACCTGCCCGGCCCGGTCGAAGGGGACCCGCCGCGCCGCGCCGTGCGCCGGCGAGGGCGGCACGAGCAGCAGCAGCAGCACCATGCCCGCGCCGACGGGCACGTTGAGGGTGAAGATCCACCGCCAGTCCACGGTGGTCAGCAACCCGCCCAGGGGCTGCCCGACGACGGCGGAGACGGCGCCGCCGACCGCCCACACCCCCAGCGCCCGGGCGCGCCGGCGCACGTCGGGGAACGCCTCGCGCACCAGCGCCATGGACGCCGGCAGCATCACCGCCGCCGCGGCGCCCTGGGCGCAGCGGGCGGCCACCAGCGCACCGGCGCCGGGTGCGGCCGCGCAGGCGGCGGAAGTGGCGGTGAAGGCGAGGACGCCCCACAGCAGCGCCCGCCTGGCCCCGACCCGGTCGGCCAGCGTCCCGGCGAACAGCAGCAGCGCCGCGAACAGCAGCGTGTAGCCGTCGATGATCCACTGCTGCCCCGCGGTGCCGCCGCCGAGCTCGTCGCGGATGGCGGTCAGCGCGACGTTGACGATCGAGATGTCCAGGGTGATGAGGAAGAAGCCCAGCGAGGCCACGGCCACGACGACGCGCGCCCGGGGGCCGTCGGGCAGCGCGCCGGCCGCGGCGAGGCCCGCGGGCGAGGAGGAGCCGGGGCCGCTCACGCGGGCTGCTCCCCGCCGGCGGGGGCCAGCGCCCGGTGGCGGGCCGCCAGCCACACGAGCAGCGCGAGCGCGTAGGCGGCCGCGGCGCCCGCGCTGACCGCCGTCCACCCGCCGACGTGCCACAGCGCACCGGCGGCCGCCGAGCCCAGCGCGGCGCCGACGAAGTTGGCCGTGACCAGGGCCGTGTTGAGGCGGCTGCGCGCCTGCGGCGCCGCGGCGAACAACCGCGTCTGGCTCAGCACGCTCGTCGCCTGCACGGCGACGTCGAAGACGACGACCACGAGGAGCAGCACGACGATCGAGCGGGCGGCCAGCCCGGCGACCACCACGCAGACCAGCGCCACCGCCAGCGCGGCGCCGTTGGCCGGCACCGACCAGCCGCGGTCGTGCAGGCGCCCCGCGCCGCGGGCCGCGAGCGCGCCGAGCAGCCCGGCCAGCCCGACGAGCCCGATCGCGCTGAGGGAGTATGAGAACGGCTCGGCGCTGAGCAGGAACGTCAGCGCCGTCCAGAACATCGTGAAGACCGCGAAGTTGACCGCGCTGAGGACGATGGTGACCTGGGCGAGCGGGCGGCCGCGCACCTGCGTGAGCACCGAGGCGAGCAGCCGCGGGTACGGGATCCGCTCCCGGGCCGGCAGCCGCGGCACGGCCCGGCGCAGCAGGAGCGCCAGGACCACGGCCACCGCGGCGGCGAGCAGGTAGACCGCGCGCCAGCCCAGCAGGTCCGCGACGACCCCGCTGACGGTGCGCGAGAGCAGGATGCCGATGAGCGCGCCCGAGACCACGGTGCCCACCACGCGCCCGCGCTCCTGCGGCAGGGCGAGGTCGCCGGCGAGCGGCCCCAGCACCTGCGCCGCGACGGTGGTCAGGCCCACCAGCGCCAGGGCGAGCAGCAGCAGGGGGAACGTCGGCGCCACCGCGACCAGCACGAGGGCGAGCGCGGAGGCGGCGACCACGGCCGGGACCAGCCTGCGCCGGTCGAGCACGTCCCCGAGCGGGACGACGAGGAAGATGCCGAGCGCGTAGCCGACCTGCGTGACGGTCAGCAGCGCGCCGGCGGCGCCGGTGGAGACGCCCAGCGAGCGGCCGATCTCCTCCAGCAGCGGCTGCGCCCAGTACAGGTTGCTCACCGCGGCCCCGCCGGCGACGGCGAACAGCAGCGTGCGGCCGGTGGGCATCCCGGGGGCGGGAGGTCCGGCGGCGGGATCGGTCACGGGACGGCCCTTCCGGTGGTGCGTGCGCGTGCGCGGGCGCGCGGGCGCCCGCACCACGGAACCACGACCCGGCCCCCGCAGGCAGCCCCTGCCGTGACGTGCACCGGCGGAGCACCCCACCGGCAGCCCACCGACCCCGTCCGCCGGGGTGCGCGGGCGCCTCGCGCGCGGGTCCATACTCGTGCGGTGAGCGACCAGCCCGGCTTCCCCGTCCGCACGGCCACCGAGCTGGAGGCCATGCGCGAGGCCGGTCGCGTCGTCGCCCGCACCCTGGCGGCCGTGCGCGCCGCCGCCGTGCCCGGGGCCAGGCTGCGCGAGCTGGACGAGGTCGCCCAGACGGTCATCCGCGAGGCCGGTGCCCTGCCCTCCTTCCTCGGCTACGCCCCCTCCTGGGCGCCCCGGCCGTTCAACGGCGTGCTGTGCCTGTCCGTCAACGAGGTCGTCGTGCACGGGCGCCCCACCGGCCGCCGCCTGGACGACGGGGACCTGCTGAGCATCGACGCCGGCGCGGTCCTGGACGGCTGGCACGGCGACTCCGCGACCACCGTGGCCGTCGGGCACGAGGAGGAGGCCGACGCGCGGCTGGTGCGGGCCACCGAGGAGGCCCTGGCGGCGGGCATCGCCGCCGCGCGCCCGGGCGCGGTGCTGCTGGACGTGGCCCGCGCGGTGGACGAGGTGGCGCGCCGCCACGGCTACTCCCACCTGCCCGACCACGGCGGGCACGGCATCGGGCGCAGCATGCACGAGGCGCCGTTCGTGCCCAACCGCCCGCTGCCCGGCGCCCCCGAGGTGCGCCTGGAACCCGGCAGCACCCTGGCCATCGAGCCGATGCTGCTCTCCGGCGGCGAGGGCTACCGCACGGCCCGCGACGGCTGGTCGGTCGTCACCCTCGACAAGCGCCGCGCCGCGCACGCCGAGCACACCGTCGCCGTCACCGACGACGGTCCCGTGGTCCTCACCGCCCCCTGACCCGCGGCCTCGGCTCGTCGCCGCGGGGCGGCCGTGGTGGGGTGGGCGCGTGGGGAGCGTGCGGGTCGGGACCTCCGGCTGGACCTACGCCGAGTGGCGCGGGGTGTTCTACCCGCCCGGCCTGCCGCAGCGCCGGGAGCTGGAGCACCTCGCGGAGCGGCTGAGCACGGTGGAGCTGAACGCCTCCTTCCACGCCCTGCAGCGCCCGGGGAACTACCCCTCCTGGGCGCGGCGCACCCCGCCGGGTTTCCGCTTCAGCGTCAAGGGCTGGCGGGCCGTCACCCACGAGCGCCGCCTGGAGGGCGTGCGGGAGGCGCTGGCGGCGTTCTTCGGCTCCGGCGTGCTGGAGCTGGGCGAGGGCCTCGGCCCGGTGCTGTGGCAGCTGCCGCCGAGCCTGCGCTTCGACGCCGAGGTGCTGGCGCGGTTCTGCGCCCTGCTGCCGCGCACCACGACCGAGGCCGCCGCGCTGGCCGCCGCCTCCGGTCCCGCCGCCCCCGCGGCGGCCGTCGAGGAACGTCCGCTGCGGCACGCGCTGGAGGTGCGCCACCGCAGCCACGAGGACCCCGGGCTGGCCCGGGTGCTGCGCGCCCACGGCGTCGCCCTCGTCACCGCCGACACCGGCGGGCGCTGGCCGCTGCTGCTGGAGCAGACCGCAGACTTCTCCTACGTGCGCCTGCACGGCTCGCCCGAGCTCTACGTCAGCGGCTACGACGACGCGGCGCTGCAGGAGTGGGCGGCGCGGGTGCGGGCGGAGGCGGCGGGCGGGCGCGAGGTGTTCGTCTACTTCGACAACACGATGGCGGCGCGGGCCCCGTTCGACGCCCTCGCGCTGGTGGAGCGGCTGGGTCGTTGAGCGCGCGGCACCCTGCGCGCCCGCCTACGGTGGCCGCGGCGACCGGCACGGCGGTCGCGCACGCACGAGGCACGAGAGGTCCCTGTGGTCGCAGCCGACATCGCCCGCCCCGAGAGCTTCCCGCTCTCCACCGGTCAGCACGACCTCATCCAGTACGCGATGACGGTGGCCGGGCTGGCGCTGTTCGCGCACTTCCTGCGCGCCTGGAACTCCGCCGGCGAGGTCGGCGCCCGCTACCGGCCGGCGGTGCACGCCTCGATGGCCGTCAGCGCGGTGGCGGCCCTGTCGTACGCCTACCTGGTGCTGGAGTTCGACCAGGGCTACACCTACGTCGACGGCTCCCACGTCCCGAACGCGGAGGCGCTGAACACCCTGACCCCGCGGTACATGGACTGGTCGGTCACGGTGCCGCTGCTGATGGTGGAGTTCCTCGCCGTCTCCGGCCTCGTCGGCGCCAGGGCCCGCTCGATGCGCGCGGCGCTCGTCGGCGCGGCGTTCCTCATGATCTTCACGGGGTACCTGGGTGCCACCGTCGACGGCGCCGGCACCGACCAGGCGGAACTGCTGGGCTGGGGGATCGTCAGCACCGCCTTCTACGTGCTGCTGCACGTGCTGCTGCTGCGCGTGCTGCGCTCCTCCAGGGAGGCGATGGGCGCGCAGGCGTACGCCTCGTACCGCAACGCCGCGGTCCTGCTGCTCAGCGCGTGGGGCTGGTACCCGATCGCCTACGCGATCTCCAACTGGCTGCCCGGCGCGGGCTGGACCACCACCGTCCAGGTGGGTTTCTCCTTCGCCGACGTCGTCGCCAAGGTGGGTTTCGCGGTGCTGGTGCACAAGGTCGCCAAGCTGCGCACCGCGGAGGACGTGCTCGCCGGGGAGCAGGCGCACCCGGAGGAGGTGTGGATCTCCTCGGTGAAGCACTCCGACGGCGTGCAGCCGGTGCTGAAGGGGGTCCTGCCCGCCGCCGCGACCCGCAGCGAGCACGAGCCCGGGCAGCGCTGAGGGCGGCGGCCGGAACCGGCCGCCGCCCTCGTCACCGCCGGCGCCTCAGCAGCTCGTGACCAGCTGCCAGCCGCCCTCGACCTGGCGCAGCGAGACGACGTTGAAGCTGCTCGTGGCGCCCAGGCTGTCACGGGTGCCGCGCGCGTAGGCGCGCCCGTACAGGCTCACGGCCCGGTCGGCGCTCACGTGGTCGCGGGTGCTGTCGCGCACGCAGGTGGCGGGCGTCGGCGTGGGGTTCGGCGTCGGGGTCGTGGGGCCGCCGGCGGCGCGCACCAGAGCGGCGGCGAAGCGGGCGCCCTCGCTCGTCGAGCCGTTGCTCGCGTAGCTCAGGTGACCGCCCGTGCCCGTCTTGGGGGCGCTGCCGCAGACGCTGTCGCTGCTGTTGCAGTAGTCCTTGGACCTCGGCCCGTAGGTGGAGCTGGCGGTGGCGATGGTGCGCCCGCTCAGGCCCAGCGGGTTGCCGAACACCACGACCGCCGCGACGCGACCGGACAGCTCCGCCGGGATCGGCGTCCCGGTGCTGGTGCCGGTGCGGATGCCCACGGCGATGTCGGTGACGGTGGCGCCCTGCGAGTACCCGCCGAGGACGAAGCGCGTGGAGGGGCAGTTCGCCGCCACCTCGCGCACGTGCGCGCTCATGTCGGTGGCGCCGGGCCCGGCGCTGGTCTGCGAGGAGTTCGCCGCGTAGTCCACCGCGTAGGAGCTGACGGTGCGGTCGGACAGCTCGCTGGTCAGCGCCCGCACGAAGGGCGTGCCGGTGATGCCCAGCCCGGGCGTCTCCCCGGTGCCGCGGGCGAAGACGACGTCCACGTCGGAGCACGTGGCGGCGGAGGCGGGGGCGCTGCCCGCGAGCAGCGCGCCGCCGGTGGCGGCGATCGCGGCGGCGGCGGTGGCCAGGCGGCGGGGGAGCGGGGTACGCAGCACGGGAGTTCCTCCACGGGTCGGGCGCTGGCGACGTCGGGAGCCGGTGGTACCCGCGGCGCTGAGGCGCCGCACAGCATGCCGGGCGCCGGGCACCGCGTGCAACCGGCGCCTGACCCCTCGTGCCGACCCCTCGTGCTGAGACAGGGAGCGGTCAGCGCGGTGGGGAGCGCCGCCCACCGGCGGGGCGCACCGGCCGGTGCGCGGGAGGCGGTGGAGCGATCACATACCCCTCTGCCGCGCTGCCGTACACCTGCAGCGCCCGCGGCCGGTGGTGCCAGAGCCAGGCCAGGTGGGCGCAGAGGACGGCGTCCACCTCGTCCTCGATCCGGTCGAAGTCACCGGGCGCGGGGGCGGCGATCGTCTGCCGGATCCGCTGCCACCTCGGGTGGTCGGCCAGCCGCAGGACGGCGATCGACTCCAGGTGGCCGACCAGTTCCGCGAAACCCCGCACCCGCCGCTCGGTGCTGCCCTTCTTGTAGTCCAGCCGGTAGCCCAGCGCGAAGAGCCCGACCATCGCGGGGTGCGGGTACACCTCGAGGCACACGGCCCGGCCGCGTCCGGTGGGGGTGGCGGGATCGACCGCCCAGCCGAACCGCTCGGCCAGCCGCTGCGCGCGCGGCCGCCCGCCCATCAGGCGGCGGTTGGACGGGTAGGCGGAAGCCCCGAAACCGCCGAAGTGCTTGCCGATGAGCTTCTCGGCCGACCGCGAGCCCGTCTCGTTGGGCACGACGAGCGGTGCGTCCACGGCCGCGACCACCACGCGCCCCGCCCGCTGCTCCAGCCACGCAGCGATCTCGTCGTCCGTGCGCACGCGGTCGCAGGCGAGGAGCCGGCCGGTGCCGTCGACGACCGCCAGGCCGGTCCGGCCGGTGGGCAACTCCTCCACCCACCCCAGGTCGATGCCGAGGAAGTGGTCTCCCGCCTCGGGGTGGGCGGCGCTGCTCATGCCCTCAGCTTCTCCTCATCGCCGGGTCGGTGCATGGAGGAGCGAGCGCCTCCTCCGTGAGGACCCGTCATCGAGCGCGGGATGTTCGAGGTCTCAGCGTGGCAGGGCCGGCATGGACCGGGCCAGCTCCCGTTGCCGGGCGCGAGCCGCGCTCAGCCGCGCGTGGAAGCCGCCGTGAGTGTTCTGGTCGAGGTTGAGCGGCAGGTCGATACCTTCGATGAGCCGCGTCTCCAGCAGCCACGGCTGCGGGTCCTGCACCCAGCACACCCGGGCGTGCTCGGCCATCCACTCGCTGAGCACCGCTTCGCCATCGCTGAAGGTGAGGCGGCTCCCGGTGCTGCCGACGCGGCGCAGGCCGATGCCCAGCTCGTCGGCCAGGAGGACGCCCAGGGTCAGCCGCAGCGTCGAGCCGTAGGCGTTGCCGCGGTAGTGGTAGCGCAACCTGGTCCGCAGGCTCTGCCGGCTCGGCCGGCCTCCGTTCGCCGGTGGCCGCTTGGGGGAGATGCCGACGTAGAGGAGCACCGCGCCGTGGGCCGTGTTGCAGCGGTCCACCGGCACGCGCGGCGGGGGAGCGGTGAAGTACCAGGCGTACACGCCCGGTGCTGCCGGTGCGGGCGTCGGGTGATCCAGGACCTCTGCGCGCGTCCAGAGGCGTTCTGGTGCCAGGAGGCTGTCGGGCACGGCACCATCATGTCCGTCGCCTTCGCGTCCGTCGTGCGGAGGTCGCTTCGGCTGGGCCGACGGCCTCCTGGTGCGGCGGGGTGTCGGACACACCCGACGTCCGCGCGGTCGGTGCACCCGTGGACGCGAGGAGGCCCCGTCAGCCGTGGAGGCTGACGGGGCCGGGCCCGCTGGAGGTGGTCGAGCTCAGAAGGGCATGTCCACGCTGATCGGGCTGGTGTAGGAGCCGATGAGCTTGTCGGAGTAGTAGCCCCCCGGCAGGAGGGTGTAGCGGTTGGTGGTCACCTTGGTGGCGTGCAGGCGGGTGAACGCCGCGGTCTCGTCGGCGCGGCAGGTCAGCCGCTCGGGTGGGGTGCCGTAGTTCCACCGCACGATCTCGTTCAGGTCGACGGGTTCGCTGGTGACGGTGGTGGCGCCGGCGGGCGCGAAGCCCGCGCCGGACCAGGAGAAGGGGGCGTTCGGGTGGTACTGAACGTTGCCGGCGCCGTACTCGCCGAGGTACGTCTCCGTACCCGCGCGAACGGTTCCGGCGGCGGTGTAGCAGGCGGCGTAACCGGCGCCGGTGACGTAGGTGGCCAAGCCGGTGTCGTACGGCAGGGCGGCCAGCTTCGTCGTCGGCACGACGCCCGCCATGGTGGTGCCGGTGACGGTGGAGGCGCCCACGGTCAGCGTCTTCTTCGTGCGGTTGTTGCCCTCGTTGGACTCCGCGATCCGGCCGGCGTCGTCGACGAAGGCGAGAACCTCGTGGCGGCCCTGCGTCGCCGCCCACGTGGCGGACTGCGTGGGCCCGAAGTTGGCGGTCACGGTGGTGGACTGCCCCGGCCGCAGCGATGCGGTGAAGGTGTCCGACCAGGTGACGAGCTTGCCGTCGACCTGGAAGCCGACGCCGTGGATGACCCCGGCAGGGGTGGCGGCCTTGCCGGTGTTCTTGACGGTGGCGCTGAAGGTGACCGGGACCCCCGCGTTGACGCCCCCCGGCGTCCAGGTGAGGGCGGTGACGGTCAGGTCCGGCCTGGCGGGTGCGGCGTTGGCGGGGCCGGCGCCGATGGCGGACAGGGTCGCGGCGGTGGTGGCGGCGACGGCTGCGGCGGCGATGCTCTTGCCGATGCTCCGGCTGGTGTTCCTGGTGCTGCTGCGCATGGTTCCCCCCATGAGTGTGCCCGGCGCGGGCTGTGCCCGGCGGCGCAACTGTAGAGCCATGTGGGTGGCCCTGGTGGCGCTCTGTCACGTTTCGCGGGAGGAAATCGGCTCCTCACCCCCTTCCGGGGGCTGTTCGGGTGATTCGTGTAACGCTGCGTGCTCGCCGAGCGATGTGCGCCGATGGCCTCCTCGGCGACCGCGCTGCGGGTCGCCGCGCCCGACCACCGTGCGCCCCGGCGCTGGTCCGCACGGCCGGTTCAGGCGATCGGAGCGGCTCGCGCCGCCCAGGCCGCGCTGAGCGCCTCGCCGCTCTGCGGGTGGCCGCAGTGGAAACCCTGCAGGTAGTGGCAGCCCGCCTCGGTGACCCGCTGGGCCTGCGCCGCCGTCTCGACGCCTTCGGCGATCACCTGCAGGTCCAGGCCGGTGGCGACGGTGACGACCGCGTCGACG
The DNA here is from genome assembly GCF_009906315.1 of Kineococcus vitellinus. GTDB lineage: Bacteria > Actinomycetota > Actinomycetes > Actinomycetales > Kineococcaceae > Kineococcus > Kineococcus vitellinus. Next base: position 13,797 of record NZ_JAAALL010000039.1, read on the forward strand.
AGGGCTGCGCGGCGCGCGTCGTGGCCGATGCCGGCGATGAAGCTCTTGTCGATCTTGGCCATCGTCACGGGCAGTTCCACCAGGCGCGAGAGGGAGGAGTAGCCGGTGCCGAAGTCGTCGATGGACAGCGGGTGCCCGCGCTGCTGCTGCTCGTGCAGGGCGGGCAGGACGTGGGAGTCGATGAAGCTGGACTCCAGCACCTCCAGCCCCAGCCGGCCCGGGTGCAGGCCGTGCTCGCGGACGGCGCCGGCCAGGGTGGCGGTCAGGGCGGGGTCGGCCAGTTCGCGGGCGGTGAGGTTGACGTAGACGGTCTGCGGTGCGCCCTCGCCCAGCTCGCGCACCCAGCGGGCCATCTGCGCGCAGGCCTGCTCGACGACCCAGTGCCCGATGCCCACGATGACGCCGTTGCCGGCGGCCAGGTCGATGAAGCGCGCCGCGGGCAGCAGCCCGTGCTCGGGGTGCTGCCAGCGCAGCAGCGCCTCCACGGCGTGCACGCGCCCGGCGGGGTCGGTGATGGGCTGGTAGTGCACCCGCAGCTGGTGGTGCGGCAGCGCGCCGGCGAGCTGGCGCTGCAGCTGGCGCGCCAGCGGGCGGGCCGAGCCGGCGAGCGGCGGTGCGCCGTCCTCGGAACCGCTCGTCCCGGTCCCCGCGGTGGTGCCGGTCGGCGGCGGCGGTGGCAGCCGGACCGCGGGGGGTCGCGGTGTCGCGGCGTCGGCCCCGGGGTGGGTGCCGCCGCGCAGGTCGAGCACGGCGTCGGCGGCGCCGTCCGCGGCGCTGAGGGTGACCGTGGCGGGCGGACCGGTGGTGAGGTCGGTGGTGAGGGTGCGGTGCTGCTTGGCCCGGTACATCGCCGCGTCGGCGTCGGCCAGCAGGTCGTCGGCGCTGCACTGCTCGTCGCTGAGCGCCAGGCCGATGCTGGCCGAGGTCACCAGGTCCAGCTCGCCGATGCGCACCGGTTCGGCCAGCGCGCGGCGCAACCGGGCCAGGACCGCTTCGAGGTGCCCGCTCAGCTCGGCGGGGTCGGCCTGCGGCAGGTCCTCGCAGACCAGCACGAACTCGTCACCGGCCAGGCGCGCCAGGGTGTCCTCGGCGCGCAGGGTGGCGTGCAGGCGGGTGGCGGCGGTGGCCAGCAGGGCGTCACCGGTGGCGTGGCCGAAGGTGTCGTTGACCGCCTTGAAGCGGTCCAGGTCGATGAAGAAGACCGCCACGGTGCGCCGGTGGCGGCGCGCGGCGGACAGCGCGTGCTCGAGGCGGTCGAAGAGCAGCACCCGGTTCGGCAGGCCGGTGAGGGCGTCGTGGGTGGAGCGGTGGGCCAGCTCGGCCTGGGCGCGGCGGGCGGCGTCGCGGTCGACGGCCATCACCACGTAGGAGACGGCCACGTGCGCCAGCAGGCGCACCCACTGCAGCTCCTGCGGTCGCCAGGTGCCGGGGGTGCGCCGGTACAGGTCGAGGGTGCCCCACACCCGCCCGCGGCTGACCAGCGGCACGGCGATCACCGAGCGGAAGCCCGCCTGCAGGACCCGCTGGACGTAGTCCGGCCAGGCGGTCTGCACCGGGTCGTGCAGGTCGTCGACGACGACCTCGACCTGGAAGAGCAGCGCGTCGTGGCAGGGGCCCTCCTGGGTGAGCTCCTGCAGCTGCTCGGCGCCGTCGATGCCGGGGTGGCTGGAGTGCACGAAGCGCATCAGCTCGCCGTCACCCGCCGACCAGCCGTCGACCACGGCCGCCTCGTTGACCATCACGCCGACGCCGTCGCTGGCCAGGTGCTCGGCGGCGACGTCGACCAGGCGCTTCAGCAGCTGCTCGGGGCCCAGGTCCTCGCTGGCGGCGACAGCCAGCGAGGCCATGGCGTCCACCAGCGCCTCGTGCTTCACCGGCGCTCCTCGTGCGGTGCGCGGGTGGCGGTGACGGTCTGTGGTGGCAACGGATCACCCCGCCTGCTCGGAGCACGAGCCGCTGCATGACCCTGCGTGACAGGCTACGCCGCTCAGCGACCTGGCGCGTCGTCGTGCGCGGTCGTCGCGCCGGCCGGAACGGCGGGGTTCCGCGTCGCTGCGGGAGTTCCGCGGATCCCGTGGCGTGCACGCCGCCGAGGAGGCGCACTCGGAGGGCGTGTGGACTCCCGGAGTGCAGGAGTTCGTCGCCGTGCAACGCATGTCGCGATGAACCCGGCGCAGACTCGCCCTCGGGGGCGAGCGCGGTGGGCCCCCAGGGGATCGAACCCTGAACCCGCGGATTAAAAGTCCGCTGCTCTGCCGATTGAGCTAGAGGCCCGGGGCCAGCAGGCCCGTTCGCATCATGGCAGACGCGGCGAGGCCCCGCCCCGGTGTCGCGGGGGCGGGGCCTCGTGCCCGGTGCGGGCCGGGGGAGCGGGTCGGCTCAGAAGGCGGCGGGGTCGGTGCTCGCGCGCACGCCCGGGGCGGAGTGGGCCTGGGCGGCGTGGGCCTGCTGCTTGGCGCGCTCCTGCTCCAGCGCCTGGGCGTACTGCTGCTTCACCTGGTCCATGTCGAGCGCGCGCACCTGGTCGATGAGCTGCTCCAGCGCCGGGGCCGGGAGGGCGCCGGGCTGGCCGAAGACCGGGATGCCGTCGCGGTAGGCGACGAGCGTGGGGATGGAGGTGATGCCGTAGCGGGCGGCCAGCTGCTGCTGGTCCTCGGTGTCCACCTTGGTGAAGGTGATGTCCTCGTGCTTCTCCGAGGCCTGCTCGAAGACGGGGCCGAACTGCTTGCACGGGCCGCACCAGTCGGCCCAGAAGTCGATGAGGACGATGCCGTCCTTGACCGTCTCGTCGTGCGTCTCCAGGGTCAGTGCCTGAGTGCTCATGCCTGGCTCAACCACGGGGGCGCCGCGAGGCTTCCCGGCGCCCCGGCCCGCCTCACCTGCTGCTCACCGGCCGCCTCACCTGCCGCTGGCGGCGGCGCGCTCGACGATCTCGGCGGCGATGTCGCGCAGCTTGCGGTTGGCGTGCTGGGACTGCCTGGCCAGGTGCGCGAACGCCTCGTCGGGGGTGCAGTGCAGGCTCGCGACGAGCACGCCCTTGGCCTGCTCGATGACCGCCCGGGACTGCATGGCGATCTGCAGGTTGCCGCTCAGCGCGACCGCCGAGGCGTACAGGGCGTGGTTGGCCACCGCGATCGCCGCGTAGCCGGCGAAGATCTGCAGCAGCTCCACCGCGTCCGCGTCCAGCGGGACGGCGTCGAACTTGTAGACGTTGATGCCGCCCAGCAGCCGCTGCGGCATCGGCATGCCGACGGAGACGGAGCTGTGCACGCCCTCGCGGGCGGCGATCGCGGCGAAGTCCGGGTAGGTCTGCTCCGCGGCGCTGGTGTCGTCCACCCGGACCACCTGCCCGCCCGTGGCCGCGTCGATGCACGGGCCGAACCCGGCGCCGTACTGGCGCTCGTCCAGGGTGGCGGCCAGCCTGCCGGTGAAGGCGGCGCTGCGGGGCTTGTCGTCCTCCAGCAGCGTCACCGAGACCTCCTCGGCGCCGGGCACGCAGCCCTTGGCCAGTTCGGCCACGCGGGTCAGCACCTCGCCCAGCGGGGTCTCGCCGACGACGAGGTGGCCCAGCTCGGCGTAGGCCTGCTGCGGCTCCAGCAGCGCGCCGTCCCGGCTGCGCCCGGCGCCGGAGTGCTCGTGGGTGCCCGAGGGGCCCGGGCTGGGGGTGGCGTTCACATCGGCTCCTGCGCGCGGGGAGCGGAGCCCGGACCCGGGCTCCGCTGGTGGTTCCCGTGGCCGCGGGGCGCGGCGGCGGAACCTGCGAGAGCTGTGGGTCCAACCCGGACCACCGCGCCGACCCGCCTGGGGGGCGGGCGTGGCGCGGAGGTGGCGCAGTGCCCGCAGCGTAGTCCTCCTGGCCCCCCCCGGCGCCAGGAGAGGGAACGCCCGGACACGGCAGCGCGCGCGGAACTCGTTCGCCCGGAGTACTTTCTCCGCACGGATCGTCCAAGCGCGCGGCGTCCACGCACCCGGAGGACGCGACCGTGGACGGCTCGACGCAGAGCGCGATCACCCTGGACCCGCTGGACGCCCTGGCGCTGCGCCGGGCCCGCCGCTTCGCGCGCTCGCAGGCCGAGCGCCGGGGGATGGCCGAGCACGGCGACGACGCCGCCCTCGCCGCCGCCGAGCTGCTGGAGGGTGCCGAGGGCGCGATGGTCCCCACCGCGCTGCGGGTCACGGAGGCCGATGGCGGCCTGGTCGTCGGCGTCGACCTGGAGGGCGGCCGCCCGCTGCACCTGCGCGAGCTGTCCGAGGCGCTGCTGTCGGGGCTGTCCGCGGCGTGGGGGTGGGAGGCCCGGCCGCGGGGGGTGCACGCCTGGTGCCGGCTGCCCGCCACGCGCGCGCGGTAGTGCGGCGGTGGGCGTGGCCCCCGTGCCTGATCGCGCCCGCCGGGTGCTCGTGTGCCATGCTGCTGCCCGCATCCAAACCCGGGCGCTTCGACAGGGAGTGTCGTGAGGTATCCGGGATCCGTGCGAGAAGACCTGGGGCGCACCGCGCCCCGCCTCGAACCACCGCGCGCCCAGGGGCGTGCCGGTGCGCCGACCGACGGGTCCGGGAGCGCGGTCGCCGAGGTGGACGAGGTCCAGGCGATCGTGCAGCTGGCCCAGGTGGCTCAGCTGGCCGAGCTCCCCGACGGCGAGGCCGGCACCCGCGAGGTGCTGTCCCGGCTGGCGGTCCTGGCCCGCTGCGCGGTGCCGGTGGCCGACTGGTGCAGCATCGTCCTCGGCGCCCCGCTGCAGCCGCAGCACGTCGCCGCCGACTCGCCCGTCGCCCAGCAGGCGGACGGCGCCCAGCACCGCAGCGGCCAGGGCCCGACGCCGGACGCCCACGAGCACCGGCTGCCCGTGCTCACCGACGACCTGGGTGCCGACCCCCGCTGGCCGCGGCTGGCCGAGGTGGCCGCCGGGGCGCCGGTGCGCGCGGCGGTCGCGGTACCGCTCATGCTCGACGCCCTGCCCAACGCCACCCTCAACGGCGAGGTCGCCGGGGTGCTGACCCTCTACAGCGCCCGGCGGGCGGCGTTCAGCGACGCCGCCGACCTGGACCGGGCGCTGACCGTCAGCACGGTCGCGGGCGCCGCCCTGGCCGCGCACCGGCGCAAGGAGGCGCTGCACTCGACCGCGGAGCACCTGCGCATCGCCATGAGCAGCCGCGCGCCCATCGAGCAGGCCAAGGGACTGGTCGCGGGGTGGCTGGGCTGCGGGGTGGAGGACGCCTTCGCCGTCATGACCGGCCTGAGCCAGGACCGCAACGTCAAGGTCCGCGACCTGGCGGTGCTGCTGGTGGCGGACCCGGCCTCCCCGCACCTGCGCGGGGTGCTGACGGCCGGCTACGCCAGGCTCCAGCAGCGGCGCGCCGCCGCAGCGGCCGCCGCGGGCCAGGACGGCCACGCCGACGGGCGTCCCGGTGACCGGCGCTCCGGCGGCAGGCCGTCGCACCGCTGAGCGCGGGGCACCCGCGCCCGCTCACTCCTCGCCGGTCATCGCCGAGCGCAGCCGGGCCAGGACGTCCTTCAGCAGCCGCGAGACCTGCATCTGGCTGACGCCGAGGTCCTCGGCGATGCGCGACTGCGTCCAGCCGTGCTGGAAGCGCAGCGTCAGCAGCCGGGCGTCCCGGTCGGACAGGGAGGCCAGCAGCGGGGCCAGGGCGAGGTGGTCCACCGTCGCCTCCAGGTCCGCGTCCAGCTCGCCCAGGGTGTCCAGGACGCTGAGCTGCGAGCCGCCGCTGCCGGCGCTGCCGCTGGAGATGAGGTCGTCCAGGGAGTGCAGGCGGTAGTGGTCGCCGGCCGCCAGGCACTCGCTGATCTCGTCGACGTCGACCTGCAGGTGGGTGGCGACCTCCGAGACGGTCGGGGCCCGGCCGAGGTCCTGCTCCAGGTCGGCGCGGGCGGCCCGCAGCCGGGGGGCCAGCTCCTGCAGCCGGCGGGGCGGGCGGATGCTCCAGCCCCGGTCGCGGAAGTGCCGCTTCAGCTCCCCGGAGATGGTGGGGACGGCGAAGACGACGAACTCGCGGCCCAGCGCGGGGTCGTAGTGCTCGATGGCCTTCACCAGGCCCAGCGCGGCGACCTGCTGCAGGTCGTCCTCGTCCTCGCCGCGGCCGCGGTAGCGGCGGGCGATGCTCGTGGCCATCGGCAGGTTCAGCTCGGCGATGCGCTCCTGCAGGCGGGAGCGGACCGCCGGGTCGCCCTCGCCCGCGAGCGCCTCGAACAGCTCGGCGGTCTCCTGGCGCAGCGCGGAGTGGTCGGTGCGCTGCCCCGGCCGGTCGTCGTCGTGGGCGCCGCCGGCCTGGCCGCCGACGCGCGGCGTGCTCGGAGTGGTGCTCGTGGTGGTCGTGCCCGGTGGCGTCGCGGAGGCCGTCTTCACGACCGCAGTGGATGACGTCATCACCGCCGTGGATGGCTCCGTCGTGGTCCTCCCGCGGAGCAGTGTGAGCTCGTCCGTCACCGTGTTCGCCGTCCTCGCCGCCTTCCGCGTCCGCCGCCGCTGGGGGCGGCCCAGGGAATGTCAGCAGCCCCTCGGCCCGGCGGCAACCGGAAGCCGCCGGACGGGTGCGTGTGGGTGACCCCGGGACCCGCGGGCGGGCCCCCCGGGCGGGATCGGCGCGTGCGGCACAGTGGGCGGATGGCCCGCCGCCTCGTCCGCCTGCTCGTCACCGTCGCGGCCCTCGCGGTGGTGCTCGTGGCCGCCGACCTCGCCGCCCGCGGCTACGCCACCGCGCGCGTGGAGCGGCAGCTGCGGGCGGAGCTGTCCCTGCCGGCCGACCCCCGCATCGACCTCGCCGGCGGCTCCTTCCTGTGGCAGGCGGTGCGCGGGCGCTTCGAGGACGTCACGGTGCTCGTCGACGACCTGCCCGGCGAGGACGTCGACCTGCGCGACGTGCGGGTGCGGGTGCCCGAGGTCGACGTCCCCGCGGGGGTGCTGCTCGGGCGGGCGGGGACCGTGGACCTGGCCGCGGGCACGGTGCGCGCCTCCGTCGACTACGAGGACCTCGCGCGGCGGGTGTCCGCCGGCGGTCTCGACGTCGCGCTGGCGCGCGCGGGCGAGGACGTGCGGGCCAGCACGACGGTGCGCCTGCTGGGCCTGGGCGTGGAGCTGGCGGTGACGGTGGCGCCCGCGCTGGACGGGCGGGAGGTGCGCCTGGAACCGGTGAGCGCCGAGGTCGCCGGCGCGCGGGTGCCGCTCAGCCGCGCGGAGGACCTGCTGGAGGCGGCCGGGTTCGGCGGCTGGAGCGTCGCGCTCGACGACGTGCCGGCGCAGGTGCGGCTGGAGGCCCTGGAGGTCACCGACGCCGGGGTGCTCGTGACGGGGGTGCTCGCGGCCGGCGCCGTCGACGTCCGCTGAGCCGGGCCGGCGGGGCCGTAGGGTCGTGCCCGGCCTCGCAGAGGTCCCCGGCGGGGACCGGTGCCCGCCGGTCGCGGACCGGCCGCGCCGGCCGCTCCGCCGGTGCCGCAGGTCGAGGAGGAGGTGCGGGCGTGGACGTGCAGTCGGCCGAGAGCCTGCTCGAGGTGTCCCCGGTGGTCCCCGTCGTGGTGCTGGAGGACGCCGACCACGCCGTCCCGCTGGCCCGGGCGCTGCTGGCCGGGGGGATCGGCGTGATCGAGCTGACGCTGCGCACCCCGGCGGCGCTGGAGGGCGTGCGCCGCATCGCGGCCGAGGTCCCCGGCATCCACCTGGGCGTCGGCACCGTCGTCGGTGCCGCCGACGTCGAGCGCGCGGCCGCCGCGGGGGCGCGCTTCCTCGTCAGCCCGGGCACCACGCCGGCGATCGTGCGGGCCGCCGCCGACGCGGGCCTGCCGCTGCTGCCGGGGGTGTCCACCGTCTCCGAGGCGCTGCTGGCGCTGGAGATGGGCCTGCGGGAGCTGAAGTTCTTCCCCGCCCAGCAGGCCGGCGGCGCGGCCTTCCTGTCCGCGCTGCGCTCGCCGCTGCCGCAGCTGCGCTTCTGCCCGACCGGCGGCATCACCCCCGGCAACGCCCGCGACTACCTGTCGCTGTCCAACGTCGGCTGCGTCGGCGGCAGCTGGATCACCCCTCCGGAACTGCTGCGCGCCGGGGACTTCGCCCGCGTCGAGCAGCTCGCCCGGGCCGCCGTCGCCCTGGGC
>NZ_JAAALL010000003.1 GCF_009906315.1 Kineococcus vitellinus
GCGCGGGGCGCTGGCGGCCGCCGCCGCCGGACCGCTCGACGCGGGCAGCGCCGAGGTGCTGCTGCACGCGCGCGGGCAGGACCTGCGGCGGCTGTGCGCGCTGGCGCGCCCGGTGCGCGACGCCGCGATGGAGCTGGCCGGCCGGGCCGGCACGGTCACCTACTCGCGCAAGGTGTTCGTCCCGGTGACCCGGCTGTGCCGGGACCGCTGCCACTACTGCACCTTCGCCACCGTGCCGGGCCGGCTGCCGGTGCTGTACCTGTCCGAGGAGGACGTCCTGGCGATCGCGCGCGAGGGCGCGGCGATGGGCTGCAAGGAGGCGCTGTTCACCCTCGGCGACGCCCCCGAGGACCGCTGGCCGGCGGCTCGCGCGTGGCTGGCGGCGCGGGGCTTCGAGTCCACCCTGGCCTACGTGCAGCACCTGGCGCGCCGGGTGCTCGACGAGACCGGGCTGCTGCCGCACCTGAACCCCGGCGTGATGACGCTGGAGGCCCTGCGGGCGTCCCGGCCGCTGGCCCCCTCGATGGGCATGATGCTGGAGACGACCGCGAGCAGGCTGTGGAGCGAGCCGGGCGGGGTGCACTACGGCTCCCCCGACAAGGACCCGGCGCTGCGGCTGCGGGTGCTGCGCGACGCCGGCCGCGCCCGCGTGCCGTTCACCAGCGGGATCCTCGTGGGCATCGGGGAGAGCCCCGCCGAGCGGGTCGAGTCGATCCTGGCCCTCCGGGACGTCGCCGCGGAGTTCGACGGCGTCCAGGAGGTCATCGTGCAGAACTTCCGCGCCAAGGACGACACCGCGATGCGCGGCGCCGACGACCTGGAGCACGAGGAGTACCTGGCGACGATCGCCGTCTCGCGCCTGCTGCTGGGCGCGGGCGTCTCGCTGCAGGCGCCGCCGAACCTGTCCGACCCCGGCCAGCGCGAGCAGCTGCTGGCCGCCGGCGTCGACGACTGGGGCGGGGTCTCGCCGCTGACGCCGGACCACGTCAACCCCGAGCGGCCCTGGCCGCAGCTGGACGACCTGGCCGCCACGACGGCCGCGGCGGGCTTCCGCCTGGCCGAGCGCCTCACCGCCCACCCCCGCTTCGTGCTCGACGCGCTGAGCGGCAGCGAGCGCTGGATCGACGCCGGGCTGCACGCGGCCGTGGCCGCGCTGGCCGACCCCGCCACCGGGCTGGCGCTGGAGTCCGCCCGCCCGCTCGGGCGGGCCGCCGCGTGAGCGCGCAGCCGCCACCGCCCACCGACGCCGAGGTGCGGATGGCCCGCTTCGCCGCCGAGCAGCTGGCCCCCGACGCGCGCACGGAGGTCCAGGAGCTCCTCAACCGCGACGAGACGCTCTCGCTGGACGTGATGACCTGCCCGCAGGCGCCGGCGGCGGGGTTCACCACCGCGACGACCCTGTCGCTGCACCGCTACCCGAACCTCGTGGGCGGCACCGACGTGCGCGTTGAGCTGGTCACCGTCCTGGAGGACGTCGAGGAGCGGCTGGTGACCGGGCTGCTCGTGGCCTCGGCGTTCGCGGCCGTCGGCGAGCCGTGGCCGCTGAGCCCCGGCACCGTCTTCCCGGGCATCGTCGCCGACCTGCTCGGCGGCAGCGCACCGCACCTGCTGCTCACCGGGGCGGGCACCTTCCCGCGCCTGTCGCGCTACCACCTGGAGGCGGACAAGCTGCAGGGCGGCACGGACGTGCACTGGCTGCACGCCGTGCCGGTCCACGAGGCGGAACGCCTCTTCCTGCGCGAGCACGGACTGGACGCGCTGGAGGACCGGTTCGTGGCCGCCGAGGTCGCCTTCACCGACGTGCACCGGGCGAGCGTGCTCTGAGGCCGCTCCGGCCGGGTCAGCCGCCGAGCCCGCGCGGCGCCTTCGCCGCCCAGGCGTCCTCCAGCCGGGCGCGCAGGACGTCCTCCGGGACGACGTCCAGCTGGACCAGCAGCGCGGCGTACCCGTCGAAGTGCGGGATCGTGAACACCCCGGGCTCCCCGGCCGCGAGCACGGCCTCCTTCTCGCCGAGGTCGTCGACGGCGACGCCGAGCAACGGCCCCGACGGCGGCTCGCGCGGGGGTTCCTCCGCGGCGAAGCGCCGCAGGTCCGCTCCCGTGAACGGCCGCTCCCAGGCGAAGGCCCTGCCGCGCACCGACCAGGCCCGCCCGCCGCGCCGCACGGCCTCGGTGACCTCGGGCAGGGCGCCCGCCAGGCGTGCCACGTCGTCGAGGTCCACGCCGCGACGCTACCCGCCGGCGCCGACCGGCACAGCCCCTCGCTCAGCCGGTGAGGCCCAGCCGGTCGGTGAACGCGTTGGCGAACACGCGCTGCGGGTCGTGGCGGGCCACGAGGGCCCGGAAGTCGTCCCAGCGCGGGTACAGCCGCGCCAGGCGGTCGGCGTCGGCGGTGGACAGCTTGCCCCAGTGCGGGCGGGCGGCGGCGCCGGCGAGCGCGGCCTCGATCTCGGCCAGCGCCGCGATGACCTCCAGCTGCTCCTGCTTGAAGGTGAAGTGGAAGGCGACGCTGTCGCGCCCGGAGGCGCCCGACAGCCACAGGTCGTCGGCGGCGACGGTGCGGATCTCGCACATGTGCAGCAGCGGCGCGATGGACGGCCCGAGCTCGCGCAGCGCGGCGGTGCTCGCGAGGGCGTGCTCGCGGGGCACCAGGTACTCCGCCTGCAGCTCCACGCCGTTGCTGGGGGCGTAGCTGGCGCGGAAGTGCGGCAGCCGCTCGTGCCAGGGGCCCGGCACGCCCAGCTGCTCGGTGGCGTTGCGCACGTCCACCTCCGGCAGCGGGTGCAGCGGCTCGCTCGCCCGGGTGGCGCCGAACAGCTCCTCGGGGGCGTCGGGGCGCTCGTCGGTGCGGGTCTTCAGCCACACCTGCCGGGTGTCGTCGCCGACCCAGTCGGTGTAGACGCTGACGCTGTGCGCGGCGGAGGTGATCTCGTCGAAGTGCTCCAGCAGCGCCGCGAAGGACAACCCCGAGTAGACGTCCTGGCGCACCTGGTAGGTCGGCACGACGTCCAGCTCCAGGTGGGTGACGATCCCGAGCAGGCCGAGGGCGACGACGCTGCCGGCGAACCCGTCCTCGCCGCGCTCGACGCGGCGGCGCTCGCCGTCGGCGCCGACGAGCTCCAGGGCCCGCACGGCGGCGGACAGGGTGCGCGTGCGGTCGCCGGAGCCGTGGGTGCCGGTGGCCACCCCGCCGGCGACGCTGATGTGCGGCAGCGAGGCCATCGCCTCCAGCGCCCAGCCGGCGCGGTGCAGGTGCTCGGCGAGCACGCCGTAGCTGGTGGCGGCGCTGACGCGGACGGTGCGGGCGCCGGCGTCCACCTCGACCTCGGTGGGCAGCCGCTGCAGGTCGACGAGGTCGCCCGGGGAGTCGGCCACGTCGTTGAAGCAGTGCCGGGTGCCCAGCGCGCGCAGCCGGGGGGTGGCGGCCACCAGGTGCTGCAGCTCCTCGACGGTGCCCGGCAGGTGCAGCGTCCCCGCGCTGTAGCGGTAGTTGCGCGCCCAGTTGGCGCCCGGTGCGGCGGTGGACGGCGTCGTCGAGGTGCTCACCGGCGCACCGTACACACGCCGCGAGGGCGGCCCCCCGATGGGAGGACCGCCCTCGCGGGTGGTGCTGGGTGGTGCTGGGCTCAGCGGATCAGAAGTCCATGCCGCCCATGCCGCCGTCGCCACCGGCCGGGGCCGCAGCGGCCTTCTCCGGCTTGTCGGCGATGACGGCCTCGGTGGTCAGGAACAGCGCCGCGATGGAGGCGGCGTTCTGCAGCGCGGAGCGCGTCACCTTGACCGGGTCGTTGATGCCCGCGTCGAGCAGGTCCACGTACTCGCCGGTGGCGGCGTTGAGGCCGTGACCGGTGGGCAGGTTGCGGACCTTCTCCGCCACGACGCCGCCCTCGAGGCCGGCGTTGATGGCGATCTGCTTCAGCGGGGCCTCGACGGCGACCTTGACGATGTTCGCGCCCGTGGCCTCGTCACCGACGAGGTCCAGCTTCTCGAACGCCGCGGTGCCGGCCTGGATGAGGGCCACGCCACCACCGGCGACGATGCCCTCCTCGACGGCGGCCTTCGCGTTGCGGACGGCGTCCTCGATGCGGTGCTTGCGCTCCTTGAGCTCGACCTCGGTGGCCGCGCCCGCCTTGATGACGGCCACGCCGCCGGCGAGCTTGGCGAGGCGCTCCTGCAGCTTCTCGCGGTCGTAGTCGGAGTCGCTGCGCTCGATCTCGGCGCGGATCTGGGACACGCGGCCGGCGATGGCGTCGGCGTCGCCGGCACCCTCGACGATCGTGGTCTCGTCCTTGGTGACGACGACCTTGCGGGCGCGGCCCAGCAGGTCGAGGTCCGCGGTGTCGAGCTTGAGGCCGACCTCCTCGGAGATGACCTGGCCACCGGTGAGGATGGCGATGTCGCCGAGCATGGCCTTGCGGCGGTCGCCGAAGCCCGGGGCCTTGACGGCGACGGACTTGAAGGTGCCGCGGATCTTGTTGACGACCAGGGTCGCGAGGGCCTCGCCCTCGACGTCCTCGGCCACGATGACGAGCGGCTTGCCCGACTGCATGACCTTCTCCAGCAGCGGGAGCAGGTCCTTCACCGTGGAGATCTTGGAGTTGAGGATGAGGACGTAGGGGTCCTCGAGCTCGGTCTCCTGGCGCTCCGCGTCGGTGACGAAGTAGGGCGAGATGTAGCCCTTGTCGAAGCGCATGCCCTCGGTGAGCTCGAGCTCGAGGCCGAAGGTGTTGCTCTCCTCGACGGTGATGACGCCTTCCTTGCCGACCTTGTCGAGCGCCTCGGCGATGAGCTCGCCGATGGAGGCGTCACCGGCGGAGATCCCGGCGGTGGCCGCGATCTGCTCCTTGGTGGTGACCTCCTTGGCGGCGCCGAGCAGCTGCTCGGTCACGGCCTCGACGGCCTTCTCGATGCCGCGCTTGAGGCCCATCGGGTTCGCACCCGCGGCCACGTTGCGCAGGCCCTCGCGCACGAGCGCCTGGGCGAGGACCGTCGCGGTCGTGGTGCCGTCGCCGGCCACGTCGTCGGTCTTCTTGGCGACTTCCTTGACGAGCTCGGCCCCGATCTTCTCGTACGGGTCCTCGAGCTCGATCTCCTTGGCGATGCTCACACCGTCGTTGGTGATGGTGGGCGCGCCCCACTTCTTCTCCAGGACGACGTTGCGGCCCTTGGGGCCGAGCGTCACCTTGACAGCGTCGGCGAGCTGGTTCATCCCGCGCTCGAGACCGCGGCGGGCCTCTTCGTCGAAGGCGATGATCTTGCTCATGCCTGGTGTTCCTCCCAGAAGGCGGGCGGTGGACGGCCGGCTCGGTGCCCGCGACGGACGGACGGCGGCCCCGGGGTCACGTCCCCCTGCGCCACCGGCCTCACCGGGTCGGCCGGGAGCTTTCGCTCCCGGGTCGAGGTGCTGCTGGTGCTGTCACTCCCGACTCGAGAGTGCCAACGCCAATGTTGGCACTCTCCCCTCCCGAGTGCAAACCCCCCCTCGTCGCCGCGGCGGGGTGCCCGGACGGGCGGGCCGGTGCTCCACCCGGGTGGCACCGGGTGCCGTTGAACGCTCCACCAGTGCACTCTTGCAACGGACAGCGACCGATCCTGCACCCGACGTCACGAGGAGCCCCACGTGGAGACCCTGCCCCTGCGCATCCAGGCCCTGCGGACGCGGCGCACCGAGGAGCTGTCCGGCGACTACGTGCTCGACCCGACCCACAGCCGCATCGGCTTCGTCACCCGGCACGCGATGGTCACCCGCGTGCGCGGGCAGTTCAACGACTTCACCGGCCGCGCGCACCTGGACTTCGCCGACCCGGGCGCCTCCTGGGTGGAGCTGAGCATCGAGGTCGCCAGCATCGACACCCGCGACCCGGGCCGGGACGCGCACCTGCGCACCAACGACTTCTTCGACGCCCCGCGGCACCCCCGCACCACGTTCTCCTCGCGCGGCGTGCAGCAGGTGGGCCCGCGCACCTACCGCGTCGACGGCGACCTCACCATCAAGGGCACGACCCGCGCCGTGGCGGTGGACTTCGAGCACACGGGGGCGGCGAAGGACCCCTTCGGCACCACCCGCCTCGGCTTCGAGGGGGCGACGACGATCAAGCGCACCGACTACGGGGTGGTGTGGAACGCGGCCCTGGAGACCGGGGGCGTGCTCGTCTCCGAGACGGTGCCGCTGGAGTTCGAGGTCTCGGCGACGCCGGCCCCGCGGGGCTGAGCCGCGGGGGCGGCGGCCGGCGGTCTCAGACGGCGCGGACGCTCTCGGCCTGGGGGCCCTTCTGCCCCTGCCCGACCTCGAACTCGACCCGCTGGCCCTCCTCGAGGGAGCGGTAGCCGTCCGCGACGATCGCGGAGTAGTGGACGAACACGTCGGCGCCACCGTCGTCGACGGTGATGAAGCCGTAGCCCTTCTCGGAGTTGAACCACTTCACGGTGCCCTGGGCCATTGCTCTCTCCTGGTGCTGCAGCGAGCGGAAGACGCCCCCGGCCCTCGCCGGACGCGGGTCTCACGCTGCCCGCGGCGGTGAGGCCGTGGGCGACGCCCGACGTGCGCTCCCCGAGAGGACGTGCTCATCGAACTGATCGACCGCTGCTCAGGTTAGTGGGGCGAGGGGCCGGTGGGACAAGGTTCGACGATCTCCGTCTTCACGAACCGGTCACGGGGCTCACACCCCGCCGACGACGTCCAGCAACGGGCCGGCCACCCGGCGCACCGCGAGCACCAGCCCGGCGACCACCGCGCAGGCCAGCAGCAGCCAGGCCAGCACGACCAGCAGCACCCCCGCCGGGCCGCGGCGGGTGCGGTGGGCGCCGCGGCGGACGGCCAGCTGGCGCGGTGCGGCGCCGCGGCTCAGGGCTGCACGCCCAGGCGCCGCGCCGAGCGGGCGCGCTGGCGGCTGGAGCGCATGCGGCGCAGCCGCTTGACGAGCATCGGGTCGTGGGCGAGCGCGGCCGGGGTGTCGATCAGGGCGTTGAGCAGCTGGTAGTAGCGCGTGGGCGAGAGGTCGAACAGCTCGCGGACCGCCTGCTCCTTGGCGCCGGCGTACTTCCACCACTGCCGCTCGAAGGCGAGGATCTCCGCGTCGCGGCGGCCCAGACCGCCGCTGCGCGCCTCCTGCTCGTGCTCCTGCCCCGTGCGCGCCGATGCCTGCGACCGCTCCACGTCCAACCCCTTCCACCGCCCGCCGTGCTGGTGACCGCGGCGAGTCTAGGTACGGACGACACCGGTGTCATTCACCCCCGCGGGCGCGTCCGCGACCGCCGGGCCGCCTCCGCGCACCCCCGGTAGCGTCGCACCGTGCCCGACACGAGCGCCTCCTCCGCGAGCTTCCCGGCCACCCCCGCCGACCCCGCCGGCCTCGGCCTGGACGAGCTCGACCCCGGCTGGGCGCGCGCGCTGGCGGGCGTGCGCCCGCAGCTGGAGCAGCTCTCGGCGCGGCTGGCGGCCGAGCCCGGGCCCTGGCTGCCCGCCCCCGGGCACGTGCTGCGCGCCTTCCGCCAGCCCTTCGAGCAGGTGCGCGTGCTGCTCCTGGGGCAGGACCCCTACCCCACGCCCGGCCACCCGATCGGGCTCAGCTTCGCCGTCGAGCCGCACGTGCGCCCGCTGCCGCGCAGCCTGGTCAACGTCTACAAGGAGCTGCGCGCCGACACCGGCGTCGAGCCGCCGGCGCACGGGGACCTGTCCGCCTGGAGCCGGGCGGGGGTGCTGCTGCTCAACCGGGTCCTCACCGTGCGCCCGGGGGCGCCCGGCTCGCACCGGCGCACCGGCTGGGAGGCCGTCACCGACGCAGCGGTGCGCGCGCTGGCCGCGCGCGGCGGCCCGCTGGTGGCGCTGCTGTGGGGCAAGGACGCGCAGACGGTGACCCCGCTGCTCGGCGACGTGCCCGTCGTGGCGGGCGTGCACCCCAGCCCGCTGTCGGCCTCGCGCGGCTTCTTCGGCTCCCGCCCCTTCAGCCGCGTCGACGAGCTGCTGCGCGCGGCCGGCGGCGAGGGGGTCGACTGGCGCCTGGGGTGAGCCTGGGGTGAGCCGCGGCCGAGCCGGGGAGGTGGCCGGGGGAAGCCGGGGCCCGGCGGCGCGGGCGGGTGCGGCACGATGCCGCGCATGACTGCGACGCTGCACAGCACCGCCTTCGGCCGCACCCGCCGCGGGGAGCCCGTCGAGCGCTGGGAGCTGCGGCTGCCCTCGGGGGCGAGCGCCGCGGTGCTCACGCGCGGCGCGACGCTGCAGCAGGTCCGGGTGCCCGACGCCGGCGGCCGGCTGGGCGACGTCGTCGTCGGCCTGGGCGACGTGGCCGCCTACGAGGCCGCCGAGGGCTACCCCGGCGCCGTCGTGGGCCGCGTCGCCAACCGCATCGCCGGCGGGCGCTTCACCCTCGACGGCACCGAGCACGCGGTGCCGCGCAACGACGGCCCCAACGCCCTGCACGGCGGCGCCGAGGGCTTCGACCAGCGCGTCTGGAGCGCCGAGGAGGTCGCCGGTCCCGACGGGCCCGCGCTGCGGCTGTCGCTGCTCAGCCCCGACGGCGACATGGGCTTCCCCGGCGAGCTGCGGGCCTCGGTGACCTACGCGCTCTCGGAGGCCGACGGCCGCGTCGCGCTGCGCCTGGACTACCGGGCGGGCACGAGCGCGCCGACGCCGGTCAACCTCACCAACCACGCCTACCTCAACCTCGACGGCGGCGGCACCGTCGAGGACCACGTCGTGCAGCTGCGCGCCTCGCGCTACCTGCCGGTGGACGCCGACCTCGTGCCCACCGGCGAGCTGGCCCCGGTGGCGGGCACCCCGTTCGACTTCGGCACCCCCGTCCGCCTGGGCGAGCGGCTGCGCGAGGGCCACGAGCAGCTGCGGCTGGCCGGCGGCTACGACCACTGCCTCGTGCTCGACGAGCCCGGTGCGCTGCGCCGGGTGCTGACCGCGACGGCCCCGCGCACCGGGCGCCGGCTGGACGTGGAGACCGACCTGCCGGGGCTGCAGCTGTACTCCGGCAACTTCCTCGACGGCTCCTGGCGCACCCCCGAGGGCCGCCAGGTGCGCCAGGGCGACGCGGTCTGCCTGGAGACCCAGCTGCTGCCGGACGCGGTGAACCAGGCCGCGCGCTCGGCGGAGTTCGCCGCCCTCGGCTCCTCCGTGCTGCGCCCGGGCGAGGAGTTCGCCTCCACGACCGTGTTCACCTTCTCCCCCGCCTGAGGCGTCCCCGGGCGGAGCGCCCACCCTTGAGCGCCCCGGCCCGAGCGCCCCGGCCGGCGGGGCGCTCAGAAGGCGGCGAGCAGGTCCGCGACGGCGGGCCGCTCGTCGTCGGCCAGGGCCAGCAGCAGCAGGCGCAGCGGTTCCAGGTCCACCAGGGGCACGAACGCCAGGTCGGCGGAGCGGTGGGCGGCCGCCACGGCCTCGGAGGTGATGGCCATCGCCCGCCCGGAGGCGACGACGGCCAGCATCTCCTCCACCGTCTGCGCCGGCGGGCCGACGACCACCGGCAGCGCACCGGAGGGGCGGGGCTGCACCAGCCAGGTCTCCCGGTCGCTGCCCGCGTCGAGGATCGGCTCCTCGTCGAGCTCGCCGATGCCGATGCCGGCGCGCCCGGCGAGCGGGTGGTGGGCGGCGAACACCGCCACCCGCGGCGCGTCGGCGACCTCGGCGACGCGCAGCCGCGGGTCGAGCTCCTCCCCGCGCGCGGCGTGGCGGAAGACGACGTCGACGGTGCCGTCGCCCAGGCTGGCCAGCTCGCGCCCCCACGGCACGTGCCGCAGCACGACGTCGAGGTCCGGGGAGTCCTGCGAGGCCTTCACCAGGCGGGTGGAGACCCACCGCGGGGTGGAGGTGCCGATCCCGACGGTCACCCGCTGGCGCCCGACCTCGGTGGCCAGCCGGCGCGCGCGCACCAGGGCCCGGTCCAGCTGCTCGACCACGCGGGCCGCGTCGGCGGCCAGCGACTGCCCCGCCGGGGTCAGCGCGGGCCCCTCGCGGGCCACCCCGCGCGCGTCGCGCACGACCAGGCGCCCGCCCACGAGCTGCTCCAGGCGCGCGATGGCCTGGCTCAGCGCGGGCTGGGAGACCTGCAGGGAGACGGCGGCCGCCGTGAAGCCGCGCTCGCGCGCGACGGCCAGCAGGTATCGCAGCGAGCGCACGTCCAGCTCGCCGCCGGCACGCGCCGCGGAACGCCCATCCACGTCCCGGATGGTCGCAGAACCCGTCCTTCTGCGACACGGGGGGCGATCTTCACTACGTTCCCAGGGGTGCGTCCACTGCTCGAGCTGCCCAAGGTGCACGTGCACGCGCACCTCGACGGTTCCTACCCGCGCGAGGCCGTGCTGGCCCTGGCCCGCCGCCGCGGCGTCGAGGTCGACCTGCCCGTGCGCGGCGGCCCGGCCTCCCGCGGCGAGGGCTGGGGCGACGTGTGGGAGTTCTTCGAGGCCTACGGGCGGGTGCCGGCGCTCGTGGGCTCCCTCGACGACCTCGCCGGGCTGTGCCGCGCGCTCGTCGAGCAGGAGGCCGCCGAGGGCGTCGTCTACTTCGAGCCGGCGGTGGAGCCGCAGCTGTACGCCCCCCGGCTGGGCGGCCTGCGGGAGGTCACCCGCGTCGTGCTCGAGGCCCTGGGCGCCGCGGGCGGCGAGTTCGGCGTCGAGGTGGGGGCGCTGGTGACGGTCAACACCGACACCGACGAGCCGATCGCCGCCGAGCTGGCCGCGCTCGCCGCCGAGCACGCCGGGCGCGGGGTCACCGCGTTCGGCACCGCGGGCTTCGAGGAGCCCTCCGGCCTGCACCGCTTCGCCGCCGCGGCGGCCACGGCCCGCGCGGCGGGGCTGCCGGTCGTGGCGCACGCGGGCCAGACCGGCGGCTGGGAGTGCGTCGCCGAGGCGCTGGACGTGCTGGGGGCCACCCGCATCTCGCACGGGGTGCGCTCGGTGGAGGACGCCGGCCTCGTGCGGCGCCTGGCCGAGGAGGGCGTGCTCTGCGACGTCGCCCCCGTCTCCAACGTGGCGCTGGGCGTGGTGCCCGACCTCGCCGCGCACCCCGCGCCGCTGCTGCACGCCGCCGGCGTGGGCGTCACCCTCAACGCCGACGACCAGCTGTGGTTCGGGCGGGGGGTGAGCGCGCAGTACGCGATCGCCCGGGAGGTGTGGGGCCTGCCGGACACCGAGCTGGCCGCCCTGGCCGGGCACGGGCTGCGGGTGGCGGGCATGAGCCCGGCCACCCGGCAGCGGCTGGCGGCGGGGCTGGCGAGCTGGCTGGAGCGGCCGCGGTGAGCGCGGGGACGGACGCGGGGGCGCGGCGGCCGGTGCTGCTGAGCGCCTTCGAGATCAACGCGCCGAACCTCACCAGCCAGGGCCTGTGGGCGCACCCGCAGCAGCAGTCGGTGCGCTACACCGACCTCGCGCACTGGCTGCGGCTGGCCCGGCTGCTGGAGGACGGGGGCTTCGACCTGCTCTTCCTGGCCGACTCCCCCGGCTACCCCGTCCTGGGCGGCGCCGTCCCCGACGTGGCGTTCGAGCAGGCCGTGGAGATGCCGACCAACGACCCGCTGCTGCTGGTGCCGGCGATGGCGGCCGTCACCCGCCGGCTGGGGTTCGCGGTGACCGCCTCCACGACCTTCGAGGCGCCGTACCCCAACGCCCGCCGGTTCGCGACGCTGGACCACCTCACCGGCGGGCGCATCGGCTGGAACGTGGTGACGACCTCCTCGCCGGTGGTCGCCGCGCTGCACGGCACCCCGCCGCTGCCCGCGCACGACGAGCGCTACGCGGTCGCCGACGAGCACCTGCAGCTGAGCTACGCGCTGCTGGAGGGCGGCTGGGAGGACGGCGCGGTGCTGGCCGACAAGGCCGCCCGCCGCTACGCCGACCCCGCGCGCGTGCACGAGGTGCACCACGAGGGCCGGCGGTTCTCCAGCCACGGCTACTTCAAGGTCGAGCCCTCGCCGCAGCGCACGCCGGTGCTCTTCCAGGCCGGCGCCAGCGAGCGCGGCCGCGAGTTCGCCGCCACCCACGCCGAGGTGGTCTTCGTGCAGGGCCGCGACGCGGCGGGCCTGCGCGAGCAGGTGCGGGACCTGCACGCGCGGGCGGCCCGGCACGGGCGCGCACCCGGCTCGCTGCGGACGCTGGTGGGGCTGTCGGTGGTGCTGGGCCGCGACCGCGAGCACGCGCGGGCGCGGCTGGAGGAGTACCTGTCGTGGGTCGTCCCGGACGCCGCCCGCGCCTACTTCGCCTCGATGACCGGCGTCGACCTGGCGGCGCTGGAGGCCGACGCCGCCTTCGACGCCGTGCGCACCGAGGGCGGGCGCACCCAGGTGGAGCGCTACCGCGGGCAGGCGGTGGCCACCGCGCGCGCGGACTTCCTGCGCCACGGCATGCGCGAGTTCATCCTGACCGGCACCGCCGAGCAGGTCGTCGACGAGATGGAGCAGCTGCTGGAGGAGACCGGCGTCGACGGGTTCAACTACACCCCCTTCGTCGTGCCCGGCTCCTACGAGGAGTTCTGCGAGCACGTCGTCCCGCAGCTGCGCCGGCGCGGCCTGCGCCCGCCCGCGGACGCGGCGGCGGCGGGTCGCACGCTGCGCGAGGTCCTGTTCGGGGAGGGTCGTGCGAAGCTGCCGGACGACCACCCCGCGGCCCGGCACCGCCGCGCGCGGGACCGCTGAACCCCGCACGGCCACGACAGCGAGGAGCCCCGATGAGCCAGGTACCGCCCGCGCCGCAGACCCGCGTCGGCGGCGTCGACGTGGAGCTCAACGGCATCAACTCCGTCGCGGCCGAGGAGCGCCACGGCAGGCCGCGCGACCTGTTCTGGCCGTGGTTCGCCGCGAACGTCTCGGTGCTCGCCGTCAGCTACGGCTCGTTCGTCCTGGGGTTCGGCATCTCCTTCTGGCAGGCCACCGCCGTCTCGGTGGCCGGCGTCGTGCTGTCCTACCTGGTCGTCGGGCTCGTCGCCACCGCCGGCAAGCGGGGGTCCGCGCCGACGATGACGCTCTCGCGCGCGGCGTTCGGGGTGAACGGCAACCGGCTGCCCTCGCTGGTGTCGTGGCTGCTGACGCTGGGCTGGGAGACGTCGCTGGCCGCGGTCGCGGTCCTGGCGACCGCGACCGTCCTGGACCGCCTCGGCGCGGGCGGCGGGACGGGCACCAAGCTCGTCGCGCTCGTCGTCGTCGTGGCGCTCATCGTCCTGGGCGGCACGCTGGGCTTCAGGGTCATCATGCGCATGCAGCGCTGGATCACCGTCGTCACCGCGGTCCTCACGGTGCTCTACATCGCCTTCGCCGCCGGCTCGATCGACCTGGCCGCGGTGCGCGCGGTGCCGGCCGGGGACGCGGCCGCGGTCGTGGGCGCCCTGGTGCTGGTGATGACGGGGTTCGGGCTGGGCTGGGCCAACGCGGCGGCCGACTACTCCCGCTACCTGCCGCGGGAGGCCTCCAGCCGCGGGGTCGTGCTCTGGACGACGCTGGGCTGCTCGCTGGGGCCGGGCGTCCTGCTCGTCTTCGGCGCGCTGATCGCGGGCTCCTCGCAGGACCTCAGCGGGCGGATCGCCGCCGACCCGGTGGGGGCGCTCACCGACATCCTGCCGACGTGGTTCCTCGTCCCGTTCGTCGTCGTCGCCGTCCTCGGCCTCGTCGGCGGCGCGGTCATGGACATCTACTCCTCGGGGCTGGCGCTGCTCAACGTCGGCCTGCGGGTGCCGCGCCCGGTGGCCGTCCTCGTCGACGGCGCCCTCATGGTCGCCGGCGCGGTCTACATCGCCTTCTTCTCCGCGGACTTCCTCACCCCCTTCCAGGGGTTCCTCATCACCCTGGGCGTGCCGATCGCGGCCTGGGCCGGGATCTTCCTGGCCGACCTGTCGCTGCGCAGGGGCGACTACGCCGAGCAGGAGCTGCTCGACCCGCGCGGGCGCTACGGCTCGGTGCGGGCGCTGCCGGTCGCGGCCATGGTGGTGGCGACGGCGGTCGGCTGGGGCCTGGTGTCGAACTCCGGCGCCGACTGGCTGACCTGGCAGGGCTACCTGTTCGAGCCGCTGGGCCTGGCGAGCTGGGTCCCGCCGGCCGGCGGGGAGGCGGGCTACTGGGACGGCAACTGGGCCTACGCCGGCCTCGGCGTCGTCGTCGCCTTCGCCCTCGGCTTCCTCGCCGTCCTGCTGGGCGGGCGCGGGGCGGTCGCGCGGCAGGAGGGCCGCCGCTGACGCCCCGCGCCCGGGCGGCTCAGGCGCGCTGGACGGTGACCTTCGGCGGGGTCTGCAGCGTCTGGGCGATGACGCAGTAGCGCTCGGCCAGCGAGACCATCTTCGCCTCGGTCGCCTCGTCGGCGTCGGAGCTGAAGTCGAAGGTGATCGTGACGTCGGTGATGCCGATCGGCACCTCGCGCGCCACGCCGAGGGTGCCGCGGGCGTCCCAGTGGGCGTCCACCGCCACCGAGGCGTTGCGCAGCTCCACGCCCATGGCCGTGGCCACGCTGCGCAGCGTCACCCCGGCGCAGGCCGCGACGGCCTCGCAGAGCATGTCCGCCGAGCACGCCTCGGTGCCGTCGCCACCGGCGGCCGGGTGCAGCCCGGCGCGGGTGGTGCCGGCGAAGCCGTCGACGGAGACGCCGATCGACTGCCCGTCGAGCACCGCCACGGCGCGGGCCGGGACCAGCGCGCGCGCCGGGTCCTCGCGGTAGGCGTCCTTCAACGGCTTCTGCAGCGCCCTGAGCTCGGTCGAATCCACCGGGCGAGCTTAGGCCCCCGCGCGCCGCACCCCGCAACCTCCGCCAGACTCCCCGGCGTGAAGTGGACCACCGCCGTGCGCGTGCTGGAGGAGGTCGCGCAGCGCTGCGCGCACGTGGACGCGCAGCCGGCCGCGATCGTGCCGCTGCGGGTGGTGGAGGCCTGGGTGCACGGCGCGCTGCTCGGCCCCCGCGCGCAGGAGGTGCCCGACGAGGGCGGGGTGGCCGTGGCCCTGGTGGCCGACGTGCCCCCCGCCGCGTGCGCGTGGCGCAGCCGGCCCCCCGGCGCCGGCCAGTGGCTGGCCGCCTCCGGGCTGGCGCGCCGGCCGGTGGAGCTCGTGCTGCGCCCGGCCGGGGCGCCCGTCTGGAACCACGCCGTGCGGCGGCCGGTGCGCTTCTGGTCGGCCGCGCAGGGCACCGACGAGGCGGTGCTGGCGGCCGTGCGCGCCGGGGACGGCGAGCGGCTGCGCCCGCCCGCTCCCGCCCCGGCCGAGCTCGCCGCCCGGCTGGAGGCCGAGCTGGAGCTCGCGCTGGCGCAGCTGCGGCGCACCGGCGCCGACTACGCCGCCCACCGGTGGGAGCCGGGGTCGCCGCTGGCGCGCGCCGACGCCCTCTCGGAGGCCGCGCTGGGCTACCTGGAGCTGCTGGACGCGCGGGGTAGGTTGGCGCCGTGAGCGACGCCGACGGCCCCGAGCGCCTCCCCGAGCGGCTGGCGTACCGGCTGCTGACCGGCCCGGACGACCGATCCTTCTGCGAGAAGGTCTCCAGGGCCCTGGCCGAGGGCTACGTGCTGCACGGCAGCCCCGCGCTGACGAGCGTGGACGGCGCCGTCGTGGCCGCCCAGGCCGTCGTGCTGCCCGCCGCCGCCGCGCGCGCGCTCTGAGCGGCGCGGTGGGCGCGGGCACCGTCGTCCTGCTGCCGCCGCAGCACGGCGTGGACGCCGAGGTCACGCTGCTCGCCGCCAGGCTGCGGGCGGCCGGTCACCGGGCCCTCGTCGTGGACACCGCCCCCGGCACCGGGCAGGTCGCGCGCCAGCGGCAGGCGCTGCGCGCGCTGGCCGCGCTGCCGGACGGCTTCCTGCTCGTCGGCCTCGGCGTCGGCGGGCAGGTCGCGCAGTCCGTCGCGCTGGAGCGCGCGGTCGCCGGTCTCGTGGGCGACGTGGTGGACCCCGCCGAGCTCGGCCTGCCGGCACCGCCGGAGCACGTGCCGGTGCAGCCCCTGCCGCCGGCCGGGCGCGAGCGGCGCACCGCGGCGGTGCTCGCGTTCTGCGCCGCGCACGCGGTTTGACAGGGTCGCGCCCGCTGCTTCAAGCTTCTCCCAGGTCATGAGTGACAGCGACAAGCCCTGGCTCGCTGTCCGGCAACCCTCCCCCGTGGCGGGGTGCCCCAGGTGACGACCCGGCCGGACGGATGGCGTCCGGCAAGTGCGGACCACGAGGAGCTGACCGTGCACGGCGAGCGCTGAACCCCTCGTCCGTCGCGTCCAGCCACCGGTGACCGCCAGGCCACCCCGGCGCAGTCCGCTGCGCCGTCGAGCACCCGGAGAACGCCTTGTCCAGCCCCGCTCCCGCCCTGCCCGACAAGCCGAAGCGTCGCGGCCCCCTCATCGCGGCGGTCGCCGCCGCCGTCGTCGTGCTCATCGCCGTCGTGGCGATCGTGCTGGCCACCCGCGGCGACGACACCACGACCACCGCGGCCGCGGACGGCGGCAGCGGCGAGACCGTGAAGATCGGCGTCGCGGACAAGTCGCTGGACTACTGGAAGACCTACGTCGACCTGGCGCAGTCGCAGCTCGGCGTGACCGTCGAGCTGGTCAACTTCTCCGACTACAGCCTGCCGAACCCGGCGCTGGCCGAGGGCGAGGTCGACCTCAACCAGTTCCAGCACATCCAGTACCTGGCGAACTACAACGTCACCGCCGACGACGACATCCAGCCCATCGGCGCGACCGCGATCTACCCGCTGCCGCTGTACTCCACGACCGTCGACGACCCGGCCGCGCTGCCGCAGGGCGCCAAGGTCGCCATCCCCAACGACGCCATCAACGAGGCCCGCGGCCTGCTGGTGCTGCAGTCCGCGGGCCTGCTGACGCTGGCCGGCGGCGGCAACGCCTTCTCCTCGGTCGAGGACGTCGAGAGCTCCAAGGTCGAGGTGACACCCATCGACGCCTCGCAGACCGCGAACGCGCTGCAGAGCGGGTCGGTGGCCGCGGCCATCGTCAACGTGAACTACGCCACCAGCGCCGGCCTGCCCGAGGACGACGTCATCGCCCAGGACGACCCCTCGCAGGCCTCGGCCGCGCCGTACGTCAACATCTTCGCCGCCCGCAAGGAGGACGCGGGGAACGAGACGTACCTGGAGCTCGCGAAGCTGTTCCAGGACCCGGCCGTCCAGGAGGTCTTCACGCAGGCCTACCCGAACGCGGTCGTGGAGGCCCCGGACGCCGCGCAGCTGCAGGCGGACCTGGCCGAGGTCGAGGACGACGCCCGGGCGGCTGCGGGCGCGTGAGCACGCTCGTCTCGCTGGAGAACGTCTCCAAGCGCTACGACCGCCGCGACGGCACGTCCGTCGCGGCGGTCGACGACGTCAGCCTGGAGGTCCGCGAGGGCGAGGTGCTCGCCGTCATCGGCTACTCCGGTGCCGGCAAGTCGACGCTCGTGCGGCTGGTCAACGCCCTGGAGCGCCCGACGTCGGGGACCGTCCGCGTCGGCGGGCAGGACCTGACGGCCCTGTCCGAGCGCGAGCTGCGCCAGGCGCGCTCCAGGATCGGCATGATCTTCCAGCAGTTCAACCTGTTCCGCTCGCGCACCGTCGCCGGCAACGTCGCCTACCCGCTGCGGGTGGCGGGCGTGGCCAAGGCGCAGCGCGAGGCGCGGACGGCGGAGCTGCTGGACTTCGTCGGCCTGCTCGACCGCGCGCACGCCCACCCCGAGCAGCTGTCCGGCGGGCAGAAGCAGCGCGTCGGCATCGCCCGCGCGCTGGCCACCAACCCCCCGCTGCTGCTGGCGGACGAGGCGACGAGCGCGCTGGACCCGGACACCACGGCCGAGGTGCTCTCGCTGCTGCGCCGGGTGAACACCGAGCTCGGCGTGACCATCGTCGTCATCACCCACGAGATGGACGCGGTGCGGCTGGTGGCCGACCGGGTCGCGGTCATGGAGGCCGGCCGGGTCGTCGAGGTCGGCGACGTCTACGACGTCTTCTCCGACCCGCAGACCCCTGCGGCGCAGCGCTTCGTGCGCAGCGCCACCCACGACCGCCCGTCGGCGGGCACGCTGGCGCGGTTGCGCACCCACCACCCCGGGCGGCTGGTGAGCGTGCGCATCACCGACGAGCCGAAGATCCAGCAGCTGATCGACGCGGCGTTCCGGGACACCGGCACGAGCGCGGAACTCGTCTACGGCGGCGTGTCGGAGATCCGCGAGCGGCGGACCGGTTCGCTCACCTACGAGCTCGGCGGCACCGGGGTGGACGCGGCGCTGGCGGCGCTGCGCAGCGCCGGCGTGCACGCCGAGGAGGAGGTCTGAGATGGGCGAGGACGGTTTCTTCGACGGGTTCCTCGGCACGACCGACGTCTTCCTGACGGCGATCTGGCAGACGCTGTTCATGGCGCTGGTCTCGATCGTCGCGGCCGGCCTGATCGGCCTCGCGCTGGGGATCGCGCTGTACGCGACGCGGCCCGGCAACCTCTTCGGCAACCGCCTGGTGTTCGGGGTCCTGGGGTTCGTGGTGAACCTCGTGCGCCCGATCCCCTTCATCATCTTCCTGGCCGCGATCGGGCCCCTGCAGCGGGCCGTCGTCGGCTCGACGATCGGCACGAACGCGGTGACGTTCGCGATCTCGCTGGCGGCCGCGTTCGCCGTCTCGCGCATCGTCGAGCAGAGCCTGGTGGGCGTGGACCCCGGGGTGGTGGAGGCCGCCCGCGCGGTGGGCGCCTCGCGCACGGCGATCCTGTTCACGGTCGTGGTGCCCGAGGGCCTGGGCCCGCTGGTGCTGGGCTACACGTTCATCTTCGTGGGGATCGTCGACATGTCCGCCCAGGCCGGCCTCGTCGGCGGCGGCGGGCTGGGCGACTACGCCATCACCTACGGCTCCCAGCGCTACGACTGGGGCATCGTCTACGTCAGCGTGGCCGCGATCGTGGTGATCGTGCAGGTGGGCCAGCTCATCGGCAACCGCATCGCCCGCGGCGTCCTGCGCCGCTGACCCCGCGAACCCGCCCCACCCCTCAGGGCGTGATCTTCCACGGTGCACCGTGGAAGATCACGCCCTGAGGGGTTCCGGGCTCAGGGGCAGACGGCCTGCCAGACGTCGGCGTGCATCTCGAAGCGCTCGGCCGTCAGCGGGTCGCTGACCTCGCCGTCGGAGTTCAGCCGGAAGTCCCCCGACAGCGCCCGCACCTCGACGACCTTGCCGGTGGCGGTCGCCACGTCCTGGCGCGCCACGTGCACCCCGCGCCGCAGGCCGGCGGCGAAGCCGAGCCGGGCCAGCGGCCCGGTGGAGGTGGACACGACGACGTCGGCGACCCCGTCGTGCGGGTCGGCGCCGGGAACCAGCCGCGCGCCGCCGCCGATGGTGCCGCCGATGCCGATGCCCACCATGAGGACCGGGTCGTGACCGGAGGCGACGACCTCGCCGTCGACCTCGACGCGCAGGCGGAAGCCCTTGCCCGCGCTCAGCCCGGCCCACACCGCCCCCACCGGGTAGGCGCCGGCCTTGAGGGTGGGCTTGAGGCGCTGCGCCTTGGCGGTGGCCGAGGCGCCGATCCCGACGTGGACGGTGTTGACCGTGATGCGCTCGCGGCTGTCGACGAGCAGCTCCAGCCCGCGCGGGCGGCCGGTGGCGACGACGCGGGCCGCGGCCACGGGGTCCAGCGGCAGGCGCAGCGAGCGGGCGAGGTCGTTGCCGGTGCCCAGCGGCACGATGCCCAGCGGCCCGACGTCGCGGGTGGCCCCGGCCGCCCACAGCAGCTGCAGCGCCGCGTGCAGGCTGCCGTCGCCGCCGAGCAGCACGACCCGGCGGCCGTCGGCACCCAGCAGCGCCTCGCGCAGGTCCTCCAGGCCGCGGGTGCGGCGCAGCTCCACGTCGCCGGTGCGGCCCAGCTCCCCCACGACGGCCGCGACGGCCTCCGCGCGCGCCGAACCGGCGCCGGCGTTGACGACGGCCAGGTACTCGTTCTCGCTCACGGACCGCTCAACGCCCCGCCCGCCGCCCCGGTGCCGGACCGGCGGGCACGCACACCCCCCTCACAGCCGCCGCCAGGTGCCGTCCTGCTCGGCGACCTCGCCGGCGCCGTCGGCCCAGCGGTAGACCGGGCGGCCGCCCAGCAGGACGCGCACGGCCCGGCTCATGAGCTCCAGCGGGTCGCCGGACCAGAGCACGAGGTCGCCGTCCAGGCCGGGGGCCAGCGAGCCGACGCGGTCGTCCAGGCCGAGGATGCGCGCCGGGTTCAGCGTCAGCGCGCGCAGCGCCTCGTCGCGGTCCAGGCCCTCCTTGACCGCCAGCGCCGCCGAGACGGGCAGCAGCTGCACGGGCACGACGGGGTGGTCGGTGGTGAGGGCGACCGGCACGCCGGCGGCGGCGAGCAGGCCCGGGACGGCCATCGAGCGGTGGCGCAGCTCGGGCTTGGAGCGGGAGGTGAGCAGCGGCCCCACGACGGCGGGCAGCCGGCGCTCGGCCAGCAGGTCCAGCACGCGGTGGCCCTCGGTGACGTGGTTGAGCACGAGGCGGTAGCCGAACTCGTCGGCCAGGCGCACGGCGGTGGCGATGTCGTCGGCGCGGTGGGCGTGCTGGTGCCACAGCAGCTCGCCGGTCAGGACGCGGGCCAGGACCTCGGCGTCGCGCTCGGCGCCGGTCGGCGGGTCCAGCGGGTCGCCGGCGGCGCGGGCGCGCTCGCGCTGGGCGGCGAAGCGGGCGGCGGCGGCGAAGGCGTCGCGCAGCGCGGCGGCCACCCCCATGCGGGTCGACGGCCCGCTGGAGCCCTTGCGGGGGTTCTCCCCCAGCGCGCTCTTCACCCCCAGCGGGGCGCGCAGCAGCATCTGCTCGACGGTGGTGCCCCACGTCTTGAGCGCGGCGGTCTGGCCGCCGACGACGTTGGCGGAGCCGGGCAGGACGGCGACGGTCGTGACCCCGGCGGACAGCGCGTCGGCGAAGCCGCGGTCGGCGGGGTCGACCCCGTCCCAGGAGCGCAGCCGGGCACCGCGCGGCTCGCCCTTCTCGTTGACGTCGGCGCCGTGCCAGCCCTCGCCCTCGGCGTGCACGCCGAGGTGGGTGTGCGGGTCGACGAAGCCGGGCAGCACCAGGCAGCCGGTGGCGTCGACGACGGGCAGGTCGGCGGGGACGGCGACGTCACCGACGGCTTCGATCACCCCGTCGCGCACGACGACCGTCCCGGGCCGGCGCTCCCCGCGCCAGTCCGGGGTGAGGGTCAGGAGGGTGCCGCCGACGACGGCGGCGCTGCGGGCGGGCGGGGGTGCGGGCACGCGGTCACTGTGGCAGCGCGGGCGCGCCCGGTCGCGCGCACCGGTCCGCCCCCGGAGGGCCGGCTCCGCCGGGCGCAGCTGCCGTCGACCTGCGAGCATCGCGCGGTGGCCCACAGTTCACTCTCCCGTCACCTGTTCGTCACCCGTCGGCCGCCGGCGCGCCCGCGGCCGCACGCCGTCGGGGTGCGGCCGTCCAGCCGGGCGCAGCGGGTCGCGGTGGCGGCCACCGCCGTGCTCAGCGCGCTGGTCGCGGTGGGCCTGACGCTGCTGGTGGCGCGCAACCCCGTCTACTTCGGGACCGCCGTGCGCGACGTGCTCGCGGTCGCCACGGCCGGCGACCCGCTCGTCTTCTACACCGGGTGGGTCACGCAGGTCGGCGTCTTCGGCTGGATCTGCGCAGCGGCCGCAGGGATCCTCGCCGGGAGCGTCGCGCGCAGCAGCGGGAGGCGGCGCGAGGGGAACCTGCTGGTCCTCGGCGGGCTGGTCTCCGCCGCGATGGGCGTCGACGACCTGATGATGTTCCACGACAGCGCGCTCCTGCGCCTGGGCGTGCCGGAGCAGGTCACGATGGGCGTCCTGGGGCTCGCCGCGCTGACGTGGGGGCTCAGCTACGCCCGGGACCTGCTGCGGGGGGCGCCCGCCGTGCTGCTGGTGCTCGCCGCGCTCTGGTTCGGCCACTCGCTGGTGGCCGACGAGGTCGGCGGCCTGCTCCTCCACGAGGAGGCCACGAAGGCGGCCGCCATCTGCTGCTGGACCGCCTGGTTCTGGATGCGCTCGTGGGCGGCGCTCACCGCCGCTCCGGAGACGCGGGAGCCCTGAACGCGCAGCGCCGCCGCCCCGGGTGAGCGGGGCGGCGGCGCCGCGAGGTCAGCGGTCGGTCTCCTCCACCGGCGCGGTGGCCTCCTCGAAGATCCGCACCGCGTTCGAGGGCTCCTCGTCGGCGACCTCACCGGCGGAGGCCGGGATCGGCTCGTGGTCGGAGACCGGTGCAGCGGCCGGCGCGGCGGGGGCCGACGCCGCCGGCGCGGGGGTCGGCGACGGTGCCGGCGCGGAGCTCGACGAGGGCGCCGGCGCGGGGGTCCACGGGGTCGGCGACGACGCCGGCGCGGCCTCACCGCCCCCCAGCCGGCCGCGCAGCGCCGCGAAGGCCGCCGCACCCGCCCCCAGGAGCACCGTCACCACGAGGACCTTGCCCCGGGCACCCGACTTCCGCTTTCCCACGGCACCACCCTCCACGACGGACGCGCTGACCCGGTCGGGCGCGCGCACCGATGATGGCGGCTGCGCGGGCGGGCGACAACCGGAGCCGCGGCGGTGATCGCGGGCGGGTCACGATGCGGCCTGTCGCCTGCGCGCGGACCCGGCGGCGGATAGCGTGACGACCTCGTCGACGAGGAGGTCACGAATGCACACCCCCCGCGAGGACGCGTACGAGGAGGTCCGAGCCTCCCCCGAGTTCCAGGCGCTGCGGCGCCGGTTCCGGCGGTTCGTGCTGCCGGTCTCGGCCCTGTTCCTGGTCTGGTACGCCACCTACGTGCTGCTGGCCGACTACGCCCACGGGTTCATGAGCACCCGGGTCGGCGGTTCGAACATCACCGTCGGCCTGCTGTTCGGGCTCGGCCAGTTCGTCTCCACCTTCGCCATCACCACCGCCTACGTGCGCTGGGCCAACAAGCACTTCGACCCGGCCGCGGAGGAGCTGCGCGAGCGGATCGAGGGACCGCTCGCGAGCAGCGCCCCCGCGCGGAACCAGGAGGACCCGCGGTGAGGACCGCTGTGAGCGCCGCTGCGGCGCAGACGACGGACATCGGCGACCCCGTCGTCAACATCGCCATCTTCACCGCCTTCGTGGTGGTGACCCTCGTCGTCGTGCTGCGGGCCAGCCGCAGCAACCGGACGGCGGCGGACTTCTACGCCGGTGGCCGCTCGTTCACGGGCCCGCAGAACGGCATCGCCATCGCCGGCGACTACCTGTCGGCCGCCAGCTTCCTCGGCATCGCCGGGGCGATCGCGATCTACGGCTACGACGGGTTCCTGTACTCCATCGGCTTCCTCGTCGCCTGGCTGGTGGCGCTGCTGCTGGTCGCCGAGCTGCTGCGCAACACCGGCCGCTTCACGATGGCCGACGTCCTCAGCTTCCGGCTGCGCGAGCGGCCGGTGCGCACGGCCGCGGCCATCTCGACGCTCGCGGTGTCCTTCTTCTACCTGCTGGCGCAGATGGCCGGCGCGGGCGGTCTGGTCGCGCTGCTGCTGGGCATCGACTCGCGCGCCGGGCAGAACGTCGTCATCGCCGTCGTGGGCGCCCTCATGGTGCTCTACGTCCTCGTCGGCGGCATGAAGGGGACGACGTGGGTGCAGATCATCAAGGCCTGCCTGCTCGTCGCCGGGGCGGCGGTCATGACGGCGTGGGTGCTCGCGCGCTACGGCTTCAACCTCTCCGACCTGCTCGGCGGCGCGGTCAGCGCCCCCGGTTCCGCCGGTGAGGCGCTGCTGGGGCCGGGTGCGCAGTACGGCGCCACCGAGGTCTCCAAGCTGAACTTCCTGTCGCTGGCGCTGGCCCTGGTGCTCGGGACGGCGGGGCTGCCGCACGTCCTCATGCGCTTCTACACCGTGCCCAGTTCCAAGGAGGCCCGCCGCAGCGTCGTGTGGGCGATCTGGATCATCGGGATCTTCTACCTGTTCACCCTCGTCATCGGCTACGGCGCGGCCGCGATCGTCGGCCCGGACGCCATCAGGGCGGCTCCCGGCAAGGCGAACTCGGCGGCGCCGCTGCTGGCCTACGAGCTCGGCGGCACGATCCTGCTGGGGATCATCGCGGCCGTCGCCTTCGCGACGATCCTCGCCGTCGTCGCCGGGCTGGCCATCACCGCCAGCGCGTCCTTCGCCCACGACATCTACGCCAGCGTCATCAAGAAGGGCCAGGTGTCCGCCAACGCCGAGGTCCGGGTGGCCCGGCTGACGATCGTCGTCATCGGCGCGGTCGCCATCGTCGGCGGCATCTTCGCCAACGGCCAGAACGTCGCCTTCCTCGTGGCCCTGGCGTTCGCCGTCGCGGCCAGCGCGAACCTGCCGACGATCATCTACTCGCTGTTCTGGCAGCGCTTCACCACCCGCGGGGCGCTGTGGAGCACCTACGGCGGGCTGGTCTCCTGCCTGGTGCTCATCACCTTCTCCCCCGTCGTCTCCGGCAAGACGGACCCGGTGACCGGCGCCTCGCTGTCGATGATCACCGACACGGGCGTCGACTTCTCCTGGTTCCCGCTGGAGAACCCCGGGCTGGTCACGATCCCGCTGGCTTTCTTCCTGGGCTGGCTCGGTTCGGTGACCGGGCGTGAGCACGGCAACGAGAAGCGGGCCGCGGAGATGGAGGTCCGCAGCCTCACCGGCGCCGGGGCGGAGAAGGCCGTGCAGCACTGAGCAGGCACCGCTGACCCGCGGACCCACGCGGCAGGGCCCCGCACCGCTCCGGCGGTGCGGGGCCCTGCCACGTGCATCAACTACGCAGCGTGATGCCTCGAAGGAACCACACCGCACACGGGTGATTGGGCGCGGGCGCGCTGAAGGACGGGGCCGGGTCGACCCGATGGGTTCACCAACGCCGTGCACCCATCGCCACCCGGAGGACCCCCCATGCTCCGCCGCCGCCTGTCCGCCACCCTCGCCGCCACCGCCTCCGCCCTCGTCGCCCTGACCGCGGGTGCCTCCGCCCAGGCCATCGCCGCACCGGCCGCCGCCGTTACAGCCGCGAGCGCCGACTCGGTGATCTCGCGGACCATGCCCGCCGGTGGCGTCTTCAGCGCGGGGACCGCGTGGAAGCTGGACGTCAGCAAGGCCCCCAAGCACGCCAACTCCGCCGGCATGGTCAAGAACGTGGCCGACCAGACCGCCGCCCAGTACGGCGGGGTCGCGGCCTTCAACGCCTACCAGTACAGCACCAGCGTCTACACCGTCTCGGCCAGCACGCCGAAGGTGGACGTGAAGTGGAACAACTGCCAGGGGAAGACCTGGACCCCGGCGGGCCTGCTCGGCCCGGGTGGGCAGTTCACCCAGGTGCCGATCCCCGCCGACGCCGTGCCCGCGACGGGCACCGACAGCCAGCTGACCATCTACTCCCCCGCCACCGACCAGCTGTGGGAGTTCTGGGTCGCCAAGAAGGCGAACGGCGTCTGGAGCGCCTGCTGGGGCGGGCGCATCGACGGCGTCTCCTACAGCCAGGGCTACTTCCACGACGGGTTCGGCGCCAGCGCCAGCGGCCTGGCCCTGGCCGGCGGCACCATCGGCATCAAGGACGTGCAGTCCGGTGTCATCGACCACGCCCTCGCCCTGCACCTGCAGGCACCCGGGACGTGGAAGGAGTTCAGCTACCCCGCCCAGCGCAGCGACGGCTACGACACCTCCGCCAACCGCGTCCCCGAGGGCACGCGGCTGCGCCTGGACCCGAGCATCGACGTGGACGCGCTGAAGATGCACCCCATCGCGAAGATGGTCGCCAAGGCCGCGCAGAAGTACGGCTTCATCGTCACCGACAAGGCCGGCTGCACCGCCGTCGTCGCCGAGAGCCCCGCCGCCGCGATCGCCGCCACCGGCGTCGACCCGTGGAAGGCGCTGCTGGGCAGCACCCCCAGCTACTCGGTGATGAAGGGCTTCCCCTGGGGCAAGCTCCAGGCGCTGCCCAGGGACCACGGCAAGCCGGTCCCCGGTTCCACCGCCGGCGGCGAGGTGGTGACCGTGCCGACCACGCCGGTCGGCCCGATCGCGAAGTTCGCCTCGGACACGCAGTACCGCGTGCTGCGCAACGGCTGGGGCCCGGCCGAGAAGGACCGCAGCAACGGTGAGCTGGCCGCCGGCGACGGCAAGGCGCTGAAGATCGCCGGCACCACGTACGCCAAGGGCTTCGGCGTGCACGCGGCCTCGGAGGTCGTCGTCCCCGTCAACGGGGCGCGCACGTTCTCCGCGAAGGTCGGCATCGACGCCGAGGTCGGCGCCAAGGGCGCCGTGCAGTTCCAGGTGTGGGCCGGCGGCACCAAGCTGGCCGACAGCGGGCTCGTGCGCGGCGGCGAGGTGGCCAGGACCATCGTCGCCCCCGTCAGCGGCAGGACCGAGATCCGCCTCGTGGTCACCGACGGCGGCAACGGCACCGCCGGTGACCACGCCGACTGGGCGGACGCCGGCTTCTCCTCCTGACCCCGGGACCCCGCGGGCGGGCCGCCCGGCCCCGGACGTCAGTCCGGGACCGGGCGGCCCGCCTCCTGCGCGCTGCGCCGCGAGCGCCACCACGCCGACGGCCCCTCCAGCAGACCGCGGACCTCGGTGGCCAGCACGTCGGCCGGGTAGTCGTCGCGACCGCGGGCCACCTGCACCGCGCGGCGCGCCAGGTGCCGCGGCACCCCGACCGCGACCCGGCCCAGGCCGCGGACGTCGCCGTGGCGGGCCGCGACCTGCAGGTGGTAGGCGACGTGGCCGCTGGAGTAGGCCCGCACCTGCCGGCGCAGCCCCGGCCGGTCCGCGCGGTGGTGGTGGCGCACGACCGCGGTGGGCTGGTAGACGATCGTCCAGCCCGAGCGCAGCACCCGGTAGAAGTACTCGGTGTCCTCGCCCACCCCGGAGGGCCGGCCCGGCCCGAGGGTCTCGTCGAAGGGGCCGAGACCGGCGAGCACGTCGCGGCGCACCGCCGCGTTGGCCGTGGCGCCGATCTGCCAGGTGGGCGCCGGGCCGCGCGAGCCCACCAGCCAGGAGCGGTCGTAGGTCCGCCGGTGCGGGCCCCGGCCGAGACCGCCGTAGTCCTCGAACACCTGCGGGTCGAGCAGGTCGAGGTTGGCGGGGACGACGTTGCCGGTCACCGCGCCGACGGCGGGGTCGGCGAAGGGGGCCAGCAGCTCCTCCAGCCAGCCGGCGGTGGTCTCGACGTCGTCGTCGACGAGGACGACGACGTCGCCGCGCAGGTGCGCCAGGCCCGCGTTGCGCGCCGGGGACAGCCCCGGCCAGGGCTCGTGGACGACCTGGACCCCCGGCAGCCCCGCCGCCACCGCCCGGGTCGCCGACGGGTCGGGCGAGTTGTCCACGACGACAACCTGCAGCGGGCGCGCGGTGCTCGCCAGCAGCGCCTGCAGGCTGCGCCGCAGCTCCCGGGGCCGGTCGCGGGTGGCCATGAGCACGCTCACGGGCACCTCGGCGGGCAGCCGCTCGGGCGCCGCGGCCAGCGCGGTCCGCAGCGCCGCCGCCAGCGGGCGCGCTCCCCCGCCGCCGGCGGCGGCCAGGTCGTGCCAGGAGGTGCCGGGGCGCAGCAGCGCCGGCCCCAGCCGGTCGACGAGCTCGCGGGCCAGCCGGGCGGTGCCGACGCGGGAGCCGTCGGCGGCGACGGCGAACGCCGCCTGCGGCGCGCCGGCCCGCTCGACGAGCACCCGCAGCCGGCGCTGCCCCGGCGAGGGCGGGCCGTCCGGCAGCCGCGCGGCCGCCGGCCCGCCCTCCAGCAGGTCCACCCGCACGACCGGGTCGGCCCGGCGCGGGCGGCGGCGCTCCGCGGGGCGGTGCACCAGCGCGGGCGCCGGCGGTTCGCCGGGGTGGCGGGCGGCCTCGGCGGCGGCCTGCCGCCGGGCGGCGCGGTAGTAGCGGCCCAGCACGGCGTCCACCGCGCCGCGGGTGTCGGCGCGGGTGAGCTCGGGCGGGTACAGCTGCGGCCACACGAGGCTGCGGAGGTGGGCGCGCGCGTGCTGGCGCACGAACCAGCGGGCGGCGAAGGCCCCCAGCTCGGCGGCCTGCACGCCGCCGTAGTTGCCCGACGCCCCCGCGAAGATGCTGTAGGCGCCCGTGCCGTTGCCCCGCAGCTGGCGGGCGAGCTGGTCCATCCCGGTGCGGTGGCGGTGCAGCACCACGGCCGCGGGCTCGTAGACGACGAGCCCGCCGGCGGCCAACACGCGGAAGTACACCTCCAGGTCGCCGCCGCCACCGGTGGGCGTGCCCACGTCGAGGGCGGTGTCGAAGCCGCCGAGGGCCAGGGCCCGCTCGCGCCGCAGCGCCGTGCTGGCCCCGGTGCCCGCGCCGCCGGTGCCGGGGTGGCGGCGGGCGGCCACCTCCCCGCTGTCGACCGCCGCGGAGAACCACCGCCGCCGGTAGCCGCGGCCGAAGCCGCCCACGGCCTCGAAGAGGACCTGCGCGGGCGTGCTGAACTCCGCCGGGGCGACGAGGCCGGTGACGACGACGGCGTCGGGCTCCTCGGCGAACGTGCGGGCCAGCTCGGCCGCCCAGCGCGGGTGCACGAGGACGTCGTCGTCGGCGAAGGCCACGACCTCCGCGCGGGCCTCCAGCAGCGCGCGGTTGCGGGCCCAGTCCAGCCCGGCGCGCGGTTCGCGCACGTACCGGGCGCCGAACTCCTCGGCGACCAGCCGCGTCCGCTCGTCGCGGGAGGCGTTGTCGACGACGAGGACCTCGGCCACCGGCCCCTGCAGCCGGGCGATCGAGGCCAGGCAGCGGCGCAGGTCCTCGGGGCGGTCGCGGGTGCAGACGGCCACCGTCAGCGTCGGCGGGTCGGCCGGGGGCGCGGGGTGCGGCACGTGCTCCAGGCCCTCCGCCAGCGCCGCCCGCAGCCCGCCGGGCACGAGCAGGGCGTCCAGCAGCAGGTGCTCCAGGACCTGCTGCTCCAGCTCGCGGGCCGCGCGGGCGGGCAGGGCGCCGAGCACCACGTCCGGCGGGCCCGGGACGGTGAGGTCGCCGACCGGCACGCCGTGCAGCCACACCAGGGCGTGCACCCCCTCGGCCTCGTGCTCGGGAGGCGTCAGCGGGGCGCGCAGGACGGCCGTGGCGGTGTCGAGGTCCACGTCGGCCACGGCCAGGGCGCGGTAGCGGCGGCGGGTGCCGGGCGGGCGGTAGCGGTCCAGGCCCTGCGGGCGGCGGACCGCGGCGACGCCCTGCTGCAGCGCGGTGCGCGCCAGGCGGGCGGCGCGGGGGGTGGGGCTCACGCCTCGATGGTGGCGGACGCCGCTCAGGTCGCCGGTGAGGTCGCCGGGCGCGGCGCGCCCGGCCTCGCGCGGCGGGGCCAGCGCCCGCCCAGCACGAGCGCGCGCCCCCACGCCGAGCGGCGGGCCACCAGCTCGACGAGGACGCCGACGGCGATGCCCGCCAGCAGCCCGGCGAGCACGTTGAGCGTCACCGACGACAAGCCCAGGCGCTCCAGGACGATCCGGGCGGCGGAGGTCCCGAAGACGTGGCAGGTGTAGATCGAGAACGAGAACCCGCCGACCACGGCCAGGGGGCGCCAGGTGCGGCGCACCAGCAGCAGGCTCAGGCAGGCGGTCACGCCGAGCAGCGCGGCCACGGCGTCGTGGCGCTCGGGCAGGCGGGCCACGACGCCCTGCAGGCCGAGCTGGGACCACAGCGCCAGCAGCAGGGCCGCGAGGACGACCGCGCCGCGGGCGGCGCGGGGGGCCGCCCGCCACTCGAAGCGCCGGGCCGCCAGGCCGGAGAGGAAGAACGGCAGCAGGAACAGGGCGTCGCGCAGCGCCAGGACGTTCGTCGGGGTGGGCACGAGCTCGTCGGCCACGACCGCGAGGGCGATCAGCGGCACGACCGCGGACCCGCGCTCCAGCAGGCGGAAGCGGTCGGCCAGGCCGACGAGCAGGAAGACCCAGAAGACCGCCTCGAGGAACCAGAAGTGGGCGACCGGGAAGACGTGCCACAGGTACCAGGGGGTCTGCTCGCCGCCGTTGGCCACGCCGCCGGCCGAGGCGCGCACGAGGGCGAACGCCGTGCCGACGACGAGCATCGGCACGAGCAGGCGGCGGACCTTGCCCTGCGCGAAGCGCGGCCAGCGCTCGCGCAGCGGCCGCAGCGCGTACACGTAGCCGGACAGGAAGCTGAACAGCGGCATCCGCAGGTAGACCAGGGAGTCGACCAGGTACGACCAGGGGTTGCCCCGGTCCAGGCGCAGCCCGTCACCGGGTCCACCGCCGCGCACGTGGTAGAGCACCACGAGCAGGCAGGCCAGGCCGCGCAGGGTGTCGATGGAGGAGTCGCGTCCCGGTGGGGACGCGAGGCGCCGCGCGAACCCGCGCACCTGCCCGTCGGCTGCCACGGACGCCTCCCCGTCGGTTCGTTCTCGAACTCCGTTCGGGCGCCCTCGCCGCTCCGCGTGGACCGTACACGAGGACCACGAGGGGTGACCAGGACGGTGCGGTGCGCTCAACCGCGGCTGGCGAGGACGGCGTCGTAGAGCAGCTTGCGGCTGACCCCGCCGCGCTGGGCGACCTCGCCGGCGACCGTCTTCAGCCGGCCGCCGGCGGCCACCTGCTCGTGGACCTCGGCGACCAGCCGGCCCAGGTCAGCGGCCGGCGCGGGCGGGGCGCCGCCGACGACGATGCACACCTCCCCCCGCACCTCGCCCTGCTCCGCCCAGGCGACCAGCTCGGCCAGCGGACCCCGCACGACCTCCTCGTAGGTCTTGGTCAGCTCCCGGCACACGGCCGCGGGGCGCTCGGCCCCCAGGGCGTCGCGCATCGCCGCCAGCGTCGCGGCCGTGCGGTGCGGGGACTCGAAGAAGACCGTCGTGCGCGGCTCGGCGGCCAGCGCCGCGAAGGAGCGGGCGCGCTCGCCGGGCTTGCGCGGCGGGAAGCCCTCGAAGGCGAAGCGGTCGGTGGGCAGCCCGGACAGCGCCAGCGCGCTGAGCACCGCCGAGGGGCCGGGCAGCACGGTGACGCGCAGCCCCTCGGCCACGCAGGCGCGCACCAGCCGGTAGCCCGGGTCCGACACCGACGGCATGCCGGCGTCGGAGACGAGCACGACCGTGCGCCCGGCCGCGACCGCTTCGACGACCTCGGCGGCGCGCGCCTCCTCGTTGTGCTCGTAGCAGCTGACGACCCGGCCGCGGGGAGTGACGCCCAGGGCCTGGCACAGCCGGTGCAGGCGGCGGGTGTCCTCGGCCGCCACGAGGTCGGCGCTGCCGAGCGCC
This sequence comes from Kineococcus vitellinus, assembly GCF_009906315.1. Lineage (GTDB taxonomy): Bacteria > Actinomycetota > Actinomycetes > Actinomycetales > Kineococcaceae > Kineococcus > Kineococcus vitellinus. The sequence continues at coordinate 31,100 of NZ_JAAALL010000003.1, forward strand.
TCGACGAGCCGGGTGGAGGCGTCACCGGGGTTGCCGATGGGGGTCGCGGCGATGAGCAGGACGCCGGACGCGTCCTCCGAGGCGGTCACGGGCTCCGATGATGCCTCAGCGGCGCGGCCGCGGCCGCCCGGGCCGGGTGCGGTCGGCGGCGACGGGGCCCGCCCCGGGGGCAGACACGCCGCGTAACACGCTGTTAACGTCCGGCGCGTGGAGCTCTACGACCAGTTCGTGCTCTCGCGGGGTTCGCGCCCGCACCCCTCCGGCTGGGCGGAGCGGAGCAGCGGCCCGTGGGTCCTGGCCACCAGCCCGACGCTGCCGGTGACCCCGCTGCGGAGCGGGGACGGCGGGCTCGCGGGCTGGCTGCTGGGCTGGGTCGTCGCTCCGGGCGGCGAGCTGCTGCACGAGCGCGCGGAGCTGGCGCTGGAGGCCGTCGAGGATCCCGGCGGGGACGTCGAGGAGCGGCTGTACCGCTTCTCCGGCCGCTGGGCGTGCGTGCTGCTCGGGGACCGGCCCCGCGTCCACCTCGACCCCGCCGGCTCGCTGGCCGCCGTCTACTCCGAGCAGGAGCAGGCGCTGGCCTCCACCACGACCGCGCTCTCCTTCGGCGACGCCGCGCGCGAGGACCGCTACGCGCAGCGCGTGCTCGGTCCCGGCCAGTACCACCCCGCCGGGATCACCAGCGACCCCAAGGCGCGGCGCCTGCTGCCGAACCACCGCCTGGACCTCGGCACCTGGGAGGCGGTGCGGCACTGGCCGCCGGGACCGGTGCAGCGCGTGGACGCGGCCGACGCGGCGGGGCTGCAGGAGTGCCAGGAGGTGATCGCCGCGGGCCTGCGCGAGCACGTGGAGGCCCTGGCCGCCCGCCACCGGCTCGTGCTGCCGCTGACCGCCGGCCGCGACAGCCGGATGCTCATGGCCGCGGCCCGCCGGGTGCTGGACCGCTGCACCTTCGCCGTCTTCGCCTACGAGGACGAGCGCCGCGCCGACGTGGCCTACGCCCGCGAGGTGGCCCGCCGCTTCGGCCTGCGCCTGCAGGTGCTGCCGCTGCGGGAGGTCGACGAGGCGGCCGCCCGCTCCTACCTCGAGCGCGTCGGCTACGACGCCAACGAGGGCAAGGCCGGCGACTTCGACCTGGCGGCCCGCGCCCTGCCGCTGGACCACGCCTGGCTGACCGGCTTCGCCGGCGAGGTCGGCCGCGGGGCGTACTGGAAGGCGTCGGTGATCCCCCCGGAGCCGACCGCCGAGGAGCTGCTGCAGCTGATCCGCCTGCCGCACGAGCCGGCGCACATCGAGGCGCTGGCGGCCTGGCGGGCGGCGGCACCGCACCAGGACGTGCTCGAGCTGCTGGACCTGGCCTACCTGGAGCTGCGCGTGGGCTGCTGGGCCAGCCCCCAGCTCTACGGGGCGGCGCCGTTCGCGCTCAGCACGATGCCGGTCGCCCAGCGCTCCGTCTTCACCGCGATGCTGCGGCTGCCGCCGGCCCTGCGCGTGCAGCAGCGCCCCCACCCCCCGGCGATCCGGCTCAACTGGCCGGAGCTGGCGGACCTGCCCTACGAGCGGGCACCGGGACCGCGCGGCTGGCCGGACGCCCTGCGCACCGGCGTCGCGTCCACGCGCGAGCGCCTGGCGCTGGGCACCCGCGCCGCGCGCCTGCTGCGCCGCTGACCCTCCCCGGCGCGCACGGTGGCGCGCCGGGATCAGCTCCCCGAGGAGCGGGACCCCGACGGGCCGGACCCCGACGGGCTGGGCTTCGGGGCGGGCTTGCCCCAGTCCTCGGGCAGGACCTCCAGGCGGTCCCAGGGGAACCCCTCCAGCACCTGGTACGGCGGCACCCCGTCCATCTCGCGCTCCCAGAAGCCCGGGTCGTCGGCCACCGGCTGCCCGATCTGGCCGCCGACGTTCACCGCGCCGGCCTGGTCGGTGACGATGAACCCGTACTCCTGCGCCGCCTCGGCGATCATCGAGGCGAGCGGGGTCAGCTCCAGCTCGTCGACGTCGACGTCCGCCGGCAGGCGCAGCCGGACGCCTTCCGGCAGCGCGTGCTCGTCGTCGTTGTTCCCGTCGCTGCGCTGCGCCGGCCAGCTCACCCGGTCCCACTTCGCCGGCCACATGACCGCCAGGCCGAGCGCGTGGTCGATGCGCCCGCGGCGGACGTCGTCGACCCACACCGTGCCCGCGGACATCGCCAGCCCGCTGCCGCTGGCCCCGAACCCGTTGCGGAAGTATCCGCGGCTCTTCGACGCGTCGTCGATGCGGCCGCCCCAGCAGGCGCTCCAGCCGTCGTCGTCGCGCTCCACGCGCCAGAACTCCCAGAGCCGGTCCGTGGCGGGTGAGTAGATCGTCAGCTGCCCGTCGCTGCCCGGGGACGGGCGGGCGTCGTCGGGGATCGGGACGTCGGTGAACTGGCCTCCCTCGCCGAGCAGGCCGTCCGGGGTCCAGTCCTTGTCCTGGCAGTTGGTCCACGCCACGTCGACGGTCGGCTGGTCGGCGTCCACGGTGTACCAGCTGGCGGTGAACTGGTCGACGTTGAAGGAGGCGACACCCCCCCAGTGCTCGCTGACCTGCTCCACCAGTCCGTCGACCATCGCGGCCGAGTCCTCGTGCACCGGGGCCTCGCGCACGCTGGTGCGCCAGACGCTGCGCGGCCCGAACGGGTAGTCGGCGGCGACCCGGGCGGGACCGGGCTGCGGATCGGGTTCCTCGGTGGTGAGCCGATGCACCGCGAGGGCGAGCAGGAGCAGCAGGACGACCGCCGCAGCGACCAGCGCGGCGAGCCTGCGGCGGCTCCTGCGGGGGGCGGTGGGCGAGGTCACGGTCCTCCTCGAGTGCGACCGGTGTCACCGGTCGTGGCGGCGGTGGGCCGGGGGCGCCCCGAACGGCGCAACCCCGCGCCAGTAGACCACGGACGGTGAGGCTCACCGGACGGGCAACCGGGTGACAGCCGACCGGGCCGAGAGCCCGACGGTGACTACGCACCGTGGCACCTGGTGCGGCGCGCAACTTCCGTACGGGTGAGCGCGGCGGAGGATCTGCCGGTGCGGCTTGAGCCGGTGCCGCCGGCACCGATCTCTGGAGTGCGAGCCGACGCCCCGCTCGGCACGCACCCGACGCACGAGGAGCTCCGATGTCCCGCACGTCCCGCCGCCTGGCCGCGGCGTTCGCCGCCACGGCCGTCCTGGCCGGCGGCGTCGTCTCGACCGGCGCGGCCGCGCAAGCCGCCGACGTGCACGTGTCCCCGGGCCGCCGCAGCGTCTCGGCCACGGCCGGGCAGAACCTGATGGCCGACTTCCGGGGTCCCGCGGGGACCCCGTTCAGCGCGGTCAGCGTGTGGAAGCAGGACGTCAGCGGCGCTCCGCTGCACGCCTCCTCGGCCGCGATGGTGAGCAACGTCGCCGACCAGGCCGCGAAGTACTACGGCGGCATCGCGGCCTTCAACGCCTACCGCTACAACACGAGCGTCTACACCGTCTCGGCGAGCACGCCGAAGGTGGACGTCCGCTGGGACAACTGCCAGAAGAAGACCTACACCCCCGGCGGGCTCACCGGTCCGGGCGGGCAGTTCACCCAGGTCCCGGTCCCCGACGACGCCGTGCCCTCCCCCGGCACCGACGGCGAGCTGACGATCTACTCCCCCGGCACGGACCAGCTGTGGGAGTTCTGGCAGGCGAAGAAGGTGGGTGGCACCTGGCAGGCGTGCTGGGGCGGTCGCATCGACCGCGTGTCGAGCGACCCGGGGTACTTCTCCGGCGGTTTCGGCGCCAGCGCCAGCGGTCTGGCCATCGTGGGCGGCACGATCGGCATCAAGGAGGCCCAGGCCGGTCGCATCGACCACGCCCTCGCGCTGGCGATCCCGGCGCCGGGCAACTGGAACGAGTTCAGCTGGCCGGCCCAGCGCAGCGACGGCTACGACAAGTCCGCCGGCCGGGTCCCCGAGGGCACTCGCCTGCGCCTGGACCCCTCGATCGACGTGGACAGCCTCAAGCTGACGCCCATCGCGACGATGGTCGCCAAGGCCGCGCAGAAGTACGGCTTCATCGTCACCGACAAGGCCGGGTGCGTCGCGGTGACGGCGGAGAGCCCGGCCGCCACGATCGCCGCCACCGGCGTCGACCCGTGGAAGGCGCTCATGCAGGGCAAGCCGGACTACCGGATCATGGAGGGCTTCCCCTGGGGGAAGCTGCAGGCGCTGCCGAAGGACTGGGGCAAGCCGTCCTCGCCGAAGCGCTGACGGGTCGCGGGAGCCGTCCTGACGGTCGGTGACTCCACTGCGGACGCGCGGTAACCTCCCGCTCGACGGTGACATCGAGCGGGAGGACACCCGTGAGCAGATCGTGGTGGCGCGAGTGGCTGGACCTGACCCGCAGCGACCTGCCGCTGAACCGCCCCTCCCGCGAGTCCATCGCGACGATGGCGATCTGGCGCTTCGGGCAGGTCCTGCACGACCGCCCGGGTGCGGTCGCGTTCGCGCTGCGCCGCGTCCACGGGGTCGTCGACCAGCTGTGGGTGCGCAACACCATCGGTGCCGAACTGCCCCGCAGCGTCGTCGTCGGTCCCGCGATGAAGCTGCCGCACGCCGGACGCGGGGTCATCGTGCACCCGGAGGCGCGCATCGGCGCCAACGTGACGCTGCACCACCGGGTGACGATCGGCGTGCGCAACAACGCCCGTCCCCCGCACATCGCCGACGGCGTCTACCTGGGCGCCGGGTCGGCCGTGCTGGGGCCCGTCGACCTGGGGCCGGGCTGCAAGATCGGTGCGAACGCCGTCGTCGTCAAGGACGTGGCGGCCGGCGCGACCGTCGTCTCGCCGCCGGCCCGCGTGCTGGAACGTCCTCCCGCGCAGACCTGAGGTCCGCGCCTCAGCCGCGGCGGCGCCGGGCGAGCCGCAGCGTCTCCAGCAGCCGGGGGCGCTGCAGCAGCAGCGAGCCGGCGCCGTAGAGGAGCACGCCGAGCGCCACCTGGACCAGGACCGTCCCGCTCGACGCCGGGTCCCAGCCGAGCACGCGCGGCAGGTACCAGACCAGGACGCCCATCACCGCGGCGGTCAGCAGGGTCGGCGCGGCACCGCGCAGGGTCTGGGTGACGCGCAGGCCGACGACGCGGCCGGAGACGTGCAGGGCGACCGGCGCCATCACCCAGGACTTCACCAGGACCCCCCAGGCGACGCCGACGATCCCCCAACGCAGGCCGACGGCCATGGCGACCACGCCCACGACGGAGCCGACGATCCCCATGACGAACATGGTGGTCGTGCGCCCCTGCGACTGGTACAGCCAGCCCACGCTCGTGCTGACGCACTGCGGGACGCCCGCGATGCACAGCACCTGCAGGACCGGCACCACCGCGGTCCACTGCTCGCCCCACAGCAGGGGCACGAGGCCCTCCGCGGTGGCGGCCAGGCCGACGAGCACCGGGATGGTGACGAAGTTGATGGTCCCCAGCGAGCGCAGGTACATCGAGCGCACCCGCGGGTGGTCGTCGCGCACGGCGGCCAGGGCGGGGAACATCACCCGCCCCAGCGTCCCGGTGATCTGCGTGACCGGCAGCAGCATGAGGTTGTACCCGCGCCCGTAGAGGCCGAGCGGGGCGGCCCCGAGGAAGCGCCCGATGAGCAGGTTGTCCGCGTTCCGGCCCCAGTAGTTCACGACGTTGAAGCCGAGCATGCCGCCGGAGAAGCGCCACAGCTCCCGCAGGCTCCTGCGGTCGACGAAGTGGCGGGGCCGCCAGCGGACCACGCAGAACAGCACGACGGAGGTGAGCGCGGTCGACACCAGCGGCCCGGAGACCAGCGCGAAGGTCCCCGCGCCCAGCAGGGCCGCGACCACGGTGGTGACGTGCCCCACCAGGGCCGACGACAGGTCGACGGCCGCGATCGTGCGGAAGCGCAGCTGCCGCTGCAGGATCGAGTAGTGCACCACGCCGAGGGACAGCGTGAACGCCAGCGCGACGAACGGCATGAGGCTCGTCATCCGGGGGGCGTCGAAGAACTCGGCGATCAACGGTGAGATCGCCCACATGAGGCCGGCGTAGAGGACACCGCTCACGGCGTTGATCCAGAAGACCGTCGACAGGTCGCGCTCGCTGGGCGAGCGCTGGTGCACCAGGGCGGCCCCGAGCCCCATCTCGAAGAACAGCGTGGCGAAGCCCGTGACGACGTAGATGCTGGCCAGCAGGCCGAAGTCCGCCGGTGCCAGCAGCCGGGCCAGCACCAGACCGGCCAGGAACTGCAGGCCCTGGGTGCCGAGCTTGCTCATCCCCGCCCACTTGGCGCCGGAGACGACCGCGCCCTTCATGGAGCCGGAGGTGTCCACCGTCGCGGCCGCCGCGGCCGCCGCAGTGCGCTCGTCGGCGGCGGCGGCCTGCTCGCCCGCCGCCTGCTCGCCCGCCGCGGGCTCCACGCCGTGCGTCACGCGGGCCTCCGCTGCAGGACGCCCGCCACGAGGGCGCCGACCTCCTCGGCACCCGCCGCCATCGCCGGCACCGCGGCGGCCACCTGCTCGCGCACGCGCGGGGCCTCGTCGAGCAGGGCGAGGACGCGCTCGCTCAGCACCTGCGGCGTGACGTCGTCGATGTCGACGGTCCACTCCGGCAGGCCCAGCTGCCCCCACACCTCGCTCGTCTTGTACTCGTAGGCGATCGTCAGCGTGGGGACCCCGGTGCACACGGCGCTGATGGCGCCGTGCAGGCGGGTGGACAGCATGGCGTCGAAGGTGCCCAGCAGGTCGATGAGCTCCTCGGGGTGGTGCGCGGCGCGGTCGACGACGACGTGCTCGCGGACGTCGTCGGGCAGACCCTCGGCCACCCGCAGGGCGAACTCGGAGTCGTCGCGCACGTACTCCGGCCGCCCCTGGCAGGTCGAGACGAAGGTCACCTCGGCGCCGCGCTCGCGCACCGCGCTGGTCACCGCCGCGCGCAGGGCCTCGGCGTAGTCGGCCATGCCGCGCTCGCGGTCCTTGTCGCGGAAGAAGGCCCAGTCCCGCACGCTGACGGCCAGCCGCGGCGGCCCGGCGCCCTCGGCGCGCTCGGCGGCCAGGAGCTCCGGGCGGGCCAGGGCGAAGACGACGTCGGGGACGACGCGGCAGCGGGCGGGGTCGGCGCCGATCTCGACGACGTGCTGCAGCGAGCGCTCGTCGCGCAGCAGCACCAGGTCGGCCGTCTCCAGCACGGGCCGCAGGGCCTGCCGGTTCTCCGGCTTGCGGAAGGGACCGGCCGACTGCGGGAGGAAGACGAGCGGCTTGCGCAGCCGGCGCGCCACGTCGAGGTCGAAGACCTTGTCGGTCAAGTTGTAGTTGTCCGTGAGCGTCGTGCCCCCGGTGTAGGCGATGACGTCCGCCCGGGCCATCTCCCGAAAGGCGGGCGCCGCGGCCGCCGGCACTAGGAGCGCGGCCGGCGCGCCCACCCCGCGGCCGAGCAGCGAGGCCGCCGCCTTGACCCGTGCGCAGCGCACCCGGTGGAGCAGGGCGCGCACCCTCGTCGGCAGCCGGCCGCCCGGCGCCAGCGAGGGCAGCAGGAAGGGCGCGAACGGGACGTCCGGCAGGTACGTCGCCGCCGGCCCGGGGTGGGTGTCGGACACCGAGACGCGGGCACCGGGCCACTGCCGCTGCAGCACTCGGCGCTGTGCGACCAGGATGGCCGCGTCGCCGCCGTTGAGCGAGACGAGGCCGAGGATGTGCACGTGCATCCGAGGTGACTGCCTTCCGTCCGTGCTGACTCCGCCACCCGGTGGGCGGCGGACCGACCTGATGGACCGGACGGACGGCATTGTCACCCCTGGTCGGCGCAGCCATGCAACCGCACGTGCACGCTCGGTGGCAAACAGCGAGGCCGCTGCCGGCCGTGCACCGACCGGGCGCCAGGAGCCGCACCTACGATGCCGAGGGTGAGCACCACCCTGCGCGCCCCGTCCCCGCCGGCCGAGGACCTGCGCGAGCGGCTGCTGGGCGGGCCCTCGGAGATCGACGGGGAGTCCTGGCGGCGCGGCTGGCTCCCGCTGCTGCTCGTCACCGCGATCGGCGGCTTCCTGCGCTTCTTCCAGCTCGGCCGCCCCCACCAGCTCGTCTTCGACGAGACGTACTACGTCAAGCAGGCGTGGTCGCTGCTGCAGCACGGCGTCGAGCTGCGCAACGACCCCGCGCTGGGCAGCACCCCGGACGCCCTGTTCACCGCCGGCACCCCCGACGTCTTCGACACCGCCGGCGACTTCGTCGTCCACCCGCCCGTGGGCAAGTGGATGATCGCCGTCGGCCAGTGGATCTTCGGGGTCGACTCCTCCTTCGGCTGGCGCTTCTCCGCCGCCGTCGTGGGGACCCTGTCGATCCTGCTCATCGGCCGCGTCGCGCGCCGCATGTTCCGCTCGACGCTGCTGGGGGTCACCGCCGCCGTCCTGCTCTCGGTCGACGGCCAGCACTTCGTGGAGAGCCGCACGAGCCTGCTCGACGTCTTCCTCATGTTCTGGGTGCTGGTGGCCTTCGCCTGCCTGCTGGTCGACCGCGACCGGGCGCGCGAGCGGCTGGCCCGGGCGGTGGCCTCCGGCCCGGTGGACGGGCTCGGCCCCCGGCTGGGCTTCCGCGGCTGGCGGCTGGCGGCCGGGGTCAGCCTCGGCCTGGCGTGCGGGGTGAAGTGGTCGGGCCTGTACGTGGTGGCCGTCTTCGGGCTGCTGACGGTGCTGTGGGACGCCGGCGCCCGGCGCGCGGCCGGCGTGCGGGCCTGGCTGCCCGCCGCGGCCTGGCGCGACGGCCTGCCCGCCTTCGTCGCGCTCGTGCCGACCGCCGTGGTCGTCTACGTCGGCACCTGGGCGGGCTGGTTCGCCTCCGACGCCGGCTGGGACCGCTCCTGGGGCGCCGAGCACCCCGCCGACGGCGCCGGCCGCCTCGTGCCGGACGCGCTGCGCAGCCTGTGGCACTACCACCAGCAGGCGTACGCCTTCCACGTCGGCCTCGACAGCCCCCACCCCTACTCGGCCAACCCGTGGTCCTGGCTCGTGCAGGGCCGCCCGACGTCCTTCTTCTACGAGTCGAAGGCGCAGGGCCAGGAGGGCTGCGACGTCGCCGACTGCGCGAAGGCGATCACCTCGCTGGGCACCCCGGTGCTGTGGTGGGCGGCCGCGCTGGCGCTGCTGGTCGTCCTGGTCCGCTGGGCGCTCGTGCGCGACTGGCGGGCCGGCGCCGTGCTGGCCGGGTACGCGGCGACCTACCTGCCCTGGTTCCAGTACCAGCACCGCACGATCTTCACCTTCTACGCCGTCGTGCTCGCCCCCTTCGTCGTGCTGGCCCTCGTGCACGTGCTGGGGCTCGTGCTGGGCCCGGACCCGCGCTCGGTAGCCCTGCGCGGCGGGGTCCGCCTCGAGGCCACCGTGCGGCGCCGGCGCCGGGGGGCCCTGGTCGCCGGCGCGGTCGTCGTGGCGTGCGTGGCCTGCTTCGCCTTCTTCTGGCCGGTCTACACGGCACAGGTGATCCCGTACGAGAGCTGGCAGCGCCGGATGTGGCTGCCCAGCTGGGTCTAGGCCCGGCCCGCCGGCGGCGGTCGTGGCTGCCGCCACGCCCGGCGTGCCAGGATCACCGGCATGCGGGTGACCTACCTGGTGCTGGCCCACCACAAGCCGCAGCAGCTGGCGTCCCTGCTGCACCTGCTGCTGGCCGAGGGGGACCGGGCGGTCGTCCACGTCGACGCGAACGTCGACGACGCCCCCTTCCGCCGCGCCACCGCGGACCTCGGCCCCTCGGCCGTCCTCACCACCGCCCGGCACCGGGTGCGCTGGGGCGGGTTCGGGATGGTCGCCGCCACGCTGAGCGCGCTGCGGCAGGCCGTGCGCTCCGTCCCGGCGGACCACTACGTGCTCCTCAGCGGTGTCGACCTGCCGATCAAGCCGATCGCGGCCCTGCACCGCGAACTGGCCGCCGGTCAGGTGCGGATGAACTGCTGGCCGATGCCGGACGAGCGGCGCGGCAAGCCGATGTCGCGCCTGGAGCGCTGGTACGTCGCACCCCGGCACCGGGGCAGCAGGGTCGCGGCCCGGCTGAACCGGCTGCTGGAGCGGCTGCCGCGGCGCGACGTCGCCGCGGCCCTGGGCCCGGCCCGCCCGCACGCGGGCTCGCAGTGGTGGTCGATGCCGCACGGGTGCGCCGAGCAGGTGCTCGACTTCGTCGACGCCTCCCCCCGGTTCGTGCGCTTCTTCCACCACGTCCGGGTGCCCGACGAGGTCTTCTTCCAGACGGTCGTGAAGGCCCTGCCGACGGACTGGGACGTGCGCCCCGGCCTGACGTACACGCGCTGGACCTCGTCGGACCGGCTCAGCCCGGACACGCTCACGACGGCCGACGTCGCAGCGCTGGCGCGGGCGGACGCGTTCTTCGCCCGCAAGTTCGACCTCGACGCCGACCCGCAGGTGCTCGAGGAGGTCCGCACCCGCCTGCTCGCCCCCGGCTGAGGCCGGCGGCCGGGGCTGCGAGAGCCCGCGCGCGCCCGATCGGGACGCGGTGTGAAACACCTCCACCCCGGCCGGCGATGTCGTCGCAGGAACCTTCCGCGGGACCCGGGAACAGGTGCAGATCACCCAGCGCGAGGGGTCTGCGGCAGGAGTCCGGGCGTTCGGGCGCACGGTCACGCTGGGCGACGACTACGGCTCACCCGAAGGAGTGGGGGCCTGGGACGGCCGTCCCCCCGGTCCCGGGGGACGGCGCGTGACATCGGCTGCGCCAAACCCCGCAGCCGGGTGAACCCGCGGCGCGGAGTTGAAGGCGGGGTGGTGGCGGGCCCGATGGGTCGGGTGTCGAAGAGAACTCGTCACCTGGAGCCCTCGTGATCCGCAAGCGCCTCACCGCCGCCCTCCTCATCACCACCGCCTGCGCCGTGCCCGTCACGGGCACCGGAACCGCCGCAGCAGTGACCGCTTCGTCCGCCACGAGCAGCACCGTCGCGCCGTCGGCGGTGGAGATCGGGATGCCCGCCGGTGGCGTTTTCACCAGCGGGACGGCGTGGAAGCTCGACGTGAGCTCTGCTCCGCTGCACGCCAACAGTGCCGGAATGGTGAGCAACGTCGCCCAGCAGACCGCCGCCCAGTACGACGGGGTCGCGGCCTTCAACGCCTACCAGTACAGCACCAGCTTCTACACCGTCCCGGCGGACCAGCCCCGCGTCGACGTGCAGTGGAACAACTGCCAGGGCAAGGCGTCCACGCCGCCCGGCCTGCTCGGCGAGGGCGGGCAGTTCACCCAGGTGCCGATCCCCGCCGACGCCGTGCCCGCCAAGGGCACCGACAGCCAGCTGACCATCTACTCCCCCGCCACCGACCAGCTGTGGGAGTTCTGGGTCACCAAGAAGGTCGACGGCGCCTGGAGCGCCTGCTGGGGCGGGCGCATCGACGAGGTCTCCAAGAGCCACGGGTACTTCGCCGGGAGCTTCGGCGCCAGCGCCAGCGGCCTGGCCCTGGCCGGCGGCACCATCGGCATCGAGGACGTGCAGTCCGGTGTCATCGACCACGCCCTCGCCCTGCACCTGCAGGCACCCGGGCGTGCCGACGAGTTCAGCTACCCCGCCCAGCGCAGCGACGGGTTCGACACCTCGGAGAACAGGGTTCCGGAAGGAACCCGCCTGCGCCTGGACCCGAGCATCGACGTGGACGCCCTGAAGATGCACCCCATCGCGAAGATGGTCGCCAAGGCCGCGCAGAAGTACGGCTTCATCGTCACCGACAAGGCCGGCTGCACCGCCGTCGTCGCCGAGAGCCCCGCCGCCGCGATCGCCACCACCGGCGTCGACCCGTGGAAGGCGCTCATGGGCAGCACCCCCAGCTACTCGATCATGAAGGGCTTCCCGTGGGCCTCCCTGCAGGCGCTGCCCAAGGACCACGGCAAGCCCGAGGTCCTCGACGGCAGCGCGGGCGGGGTCTGGACCGACCACGACCCCGACGACATGGACGTCACCTACGTCTCCGACGCCGAGTTCCGCACCGTGCGCAACGGCTGGGGCCCGGTCGAGCGCGACCGCAGCAACGGCGACATCGCGGCCGGCGACGGCCGCCAGCTGAAGGTCGGCGCCATCACCTACGCCAAGGGCCTGGGCGTGCACGCCGGCTCCGAGGTCGTCGTCCCCACCCGCGGCGCGAAGACCTTCACCGCGAAGGTCGGCGTCGACAACGAGGTGGGCACCAGCGGCTCGGTCGTCTTCCAGGTCTGGAACGGCACCACCAAGCTCGCCGACAGCGGCGTGCTGCGCGGTGGGCAGGCCGCGAAGGCCCTCAGCGTCGACGTCTCCGGCGCCACCGAGATCCGCCTCGTCGTCACCGACGCCGGCAACGGCAAGACCGGCGACCACGGCGACTGGGCCGACGCCCGGCTCCTCACGCCGACCCGCGGCGGTTCTACCC
>NZ_JAAALL010000400.1 GCF_009906315.1 Kineococcus vitellinus
CGCTGACCGCGTGCAGGTCCGGCGGCTGGCGCCACAGCGTGCCGAGCACCACCGCGTCCGCCGGGACGCCGCGGGCCCCGAAGCGCGCGGCCAGGTCGGCGGCCGCCCGCGGGTCCGCACCGCGGAAGACCCGGGTGACGCTGTCCGGGTCCGCGGTCAGCAGCAGGTCCCGGCCGCCGGCGACGACCTCGAGCAGCCGCAGCGCCGCCTCGGACAGCTCGTGGGCGTCGTCGACGGCCACGAGGTCCCAGCGCTCGCGCTCGGCGGCCAGCAGCCGCGGCGAGGCCCGCAGCCGCGCGGCCGCCTCCTCCAGCAGGCCCGCGGGGTCGTGGGCCCCGGCCCGCCCGAGCGCGGTGACGGCCTGGTACTCCTCCAGCACCCGGCCCGCCGCCCCCCACTGCGGGCGGCCGTGCCGGCGGCCGAGCTCGGCCAGCTCCGCGGGCCCCAGCCCGTGCTCGACGGCGCGCACCAGCAGCTCGCGCAGCTCGTCGCGGAAGCCGCGCAGCTCCCGGGCCCCGGGCGGCAGGTCGGCGGGCCAGCCGGGCACCGCGGGGGCGACCTCCGGCTCCGGCTCCGGCTCCCAGGGCTCCCCCGGCCCGTCGGCGGGGTCGGCGCGCGGGGCGGCGGCCTCCCGGTGCCCGCGCAGCAGGTCGGCCAGGACGGCGTCCTGCTCGGCGGCGGTGATCAGCCGCGGGGCCGGCGCCCCCTCGCGGGCGTGCAGCAGCCGCAGCAGGCCGAAGGCGTAGGACTCGGGGGTGCGGGCCGCCGGCTCGCTGCTCGTGCGCAGCAGCCGCAGCGAGAGCTCGTCGCGCAGCGCCTCCGCCTGCCGGCGCGAGGGGGCGAGCACCAGCACCCGGTCCGCAGGGGTGCCGTCGCGCTCGACGCGCGCGGCCACCACCTCGCGCAGCGTCGTCGTGCGCCCGCTGCCGGGGGCGCCGAGCACCACGAGCGGGCCGCTGCCGCGGGGCCGCTCCCGCGCGGCGCGCTGCGCCGGGTCCGGCTGCAGGGGCGCGGGCACGCGCGCCGGGGCGCGCAGCAGCCGCGGGCGGTCCCCGGGCCGGCCCGGGTCGCCGGGGGCGTCCGCGCGGTGGTCGTCGGCGTTCTCCCGGAGCACCTCCTCATGGCACCACAGCCGCGGCACCGCGGTCGTGGGGCACGGGCGCCCGTCAGCCGGTGGCGGGGCGCTGCGCCGCCGGAGCGGCCAGCCCCAGCTCCTCCACGAGGCGCACGACGTTGGAGGAGGCGTTGAGGGAGTACAGGTGCAGCACCTGCACGCCCTCGGCCAGCAGCCGGTGGCCGTCCTCGGCGGCCAGCCGCACGCCCTCCTCGCGGAAGGCCCCGCGGTCGTCCAGCAGCGGCTGCAAGCGCCGGTTGAGCCAGCTCGGCTCGTGGCCGTGGGTGAGCCGGCGCGTGACCTCCAGCACCTTCGGGCTGGTGACGGGCAGCAGCCCCGGCACCAGCGGCGCGTCGCAGCCGACGGCGGCCAGCCGGTCGCGCAGCCGCAGGAAGTCCTCGACGTCGTAGGTCAGCTGCGCGACGGCGAAGCCGGCGCCCGCGGCGAGCTTGCCCAGCAGGTGGCGCAGGTCGGTGTCGAGGTCCGGCGACTCCGGGTGCCCGAGCGGGAAGGCCGCCACGCCCACCGACTCCGCGCCCTCCTCGCGGGCCAGGCGCACCAGCTGGTCGGCGTGCTCGAGGCCCTGCGGGTGCGGCTCCCAGGGGGCGTCCGGGTCGCCGTCGGGGTCGCCGCGCAGCGCGAGCACGTCGCGCACCCCGCCCGCGGCCAGCTCGCGCAGCACCCCGCGCAGCTGCTGCGTGCTCCGGCCGACGGCGGTCAGGTGCGCGAGCGGGCGCACGTCGCTCTCCCGGGCGATCCGGGAGGCGAGCTCGACGGTGCCCTCCCGGCTGCCGCCGCCGGCGCCGCAGGTGACGGAGGCGAAGACCGGCCCGAGCTCGCGCAGCCGCTGCACGCTGCGCCACTGCCGGGCGGCGGTCTCCTCGTCGTGGGCCGGGGAGAACTCCACGGAGAAGCGGCGCCGGGCGCCGCGCAGGTCGTCGACGAGGGTGCTCACGAGCGCTCCGGCCCGCGCTCGTCCCGCTCCCAGGGCGCGCGCCAGCCGGCGAGGTCCCAGCGGGCGCGGGCCAGGTCGACGCGCACGTCGGCGGGGTCGGCGGCCAGCCGGCGCAGCGCGACCCCCTCCTCGCGCCAGTGCGCCAGGGCGCGCTCGGCCAGCGGCTGCGCGGCGCTGCCGTCGGCGCGCAGCACCCGCCACCACGGGGCGCCGGAACCGAAGCGGCGCAGCACGTTCCCCACGAAGCGGGGACCGCGGTCGCCGACGACCTCGCCGACGTCGCGGTAGGTCAGCACCCTGCCGCGGGGGATGGCGTGGACGACCTCCAGGACCTCCTCGGCGCGGGCGGGCAGCGGAGGTGCGGGCACCCGGGCAGCCTGCCAGGTCGCCGCCGCGGGCGCCCGGCGGTGCTCAGGGGTTCGGCCAGGGGTTCGGCAGCGCGCCGTGCAGGCCCTTGGTCTGCTGCACCATCACGGGCGCGAGGCGGCCGGGTCCCGGGTTCGGCTCGTGCCCGTGGCCCAGCAGGTGACCGACCTCGTGGTTGACGACGTACTGCCGGTAGCCGGTGCGGTCCTCGCCGTAGTCCGCGATCGCCTCCACCCAGCGGTACCAGGTGAGCACGGCGGCGTCGCCGTTGCGGCACGACAGCGTGCCCATCGTGCGCAGCGGCCGGCACAGCGCCGCCGAGGTGCCCGGGGTGGCCAGCACCAGCCGGAGCTCCGCCTCGCCGTCGGTGCGCTCGAAGCTCGTCGCCCCGCCGGCTCCCCAGCCGCGCGGGTCGTTGAGCACGGCGAGGGCGAAGCCGGCGAAGGCGGCCGGGTCGAGCAGCCCGGCGTCCACCAGGTCGCGCTCCACCTCCACGCGCAGCGTGCGCACCCGCGCGGAGGCCGGCGCCGGGGAGCCGCCGGGCACGACGAGGAGGTCCCCGCCGCCCGCCTGCGGCACCTCGCGCCGCAGGACGCCCGCCGACACGTCCGCCGCGGTCAGCCC
>NZ_JAAALL010000401.1 GCF_009906315.1 Kineococcus vitellinus
CCCCGAGAACCCGAACCCCCCAGAGAAACCCACGGAGGACACGTGAGCACCACCGTCAGCGCGTACGCCGCCCCCTCGGCCACCGAACCCCTCGCGCCCACCACGATCGAGCGCCGCGACGTGGGCGCCAAGGACGTGCGCATCGAGATCAGGTTCGCCGGCATCTGCCACTCCGACATCCACACCGCCCGCGGCGAGTGGGGCCCGGTCACCTGGCCCATCGTCGTCGGTCACGAGATCGCCGGCGTCGTCGCCGAGGTCGGCTCCGACGTCACGAAGTTCTCCGTCGGCGACCGCGTCGGCGTGGGCTGCATGGTGAACTCCTGCCGCGAGTGCGAGGCCTGCCGCGACGGCGAGGAGCAGTACTGCACCGGCAACGGCGAGGTCCAGGGCATGGTCGGCACCTACGGGGGCACCGACCCCGCCGACGGCCGCCCCACCGCCGGCGGCTACTCCCAGCAGGTCGTCGTCGACGAGGACTTCGTGCTGCGCATCCCCGACGCGCTCGGGCTCGACGTGGCCGCGCCGCTGCTGTGCGCGGGCATCACGACGTACTCGCCGCTGAACCACTGGAACGCCGGTCCCGGCACGAAGGTCGCCGTCATCGGCCTCGGCGGGCTGGGCCACATGGCCGTGCAGATCGCCGCGGCCATGGGGTGCGAGGTGACGGTCCTGTCGCAGTCGCTGAAGAAGCAGGAGGACGGCCTGCGCCTGGGCGCGAGCGCGTACCACGCCACCAGCGACCCCGACACGTTCACGCAGCTGCGGGGTTCCTTCGACCTCGTCGTGAACACGGTGTCCGCGAACCTCGACCTCGACGCCTACATGGGTCTGTTGCGCCGCAACGGGACCCTCGTCGAGGTGGGTGCCCCGGAGAACCCGATGTCGGTGCGGGCGTTCTCGCTGATCCCCGCGCGCCGCAGCCTGGCCGGCTCCAACATCGGCGGCATCGCGGAGACCCAGGAGATGCTGGACTTCTGCGCCGAGAAGGGCATCGCCGCCGAGGTCGAGGTCATCAGCGCCGACCGCGTCAACGAGGCGTGGGACCGCGTCGTGGCCTCCGACGTGCGCTACCGCTTCGTCATCGACACCTCCACGCTGCCGACCCCCTGAGGTTCCCCGCGACCCGGCACCGCCCGCAGCGGTGCCGGGCCGCGGTGCGCGCGGCGGCACCCACCCGCGTGCCGACCCGGTGCCCCGCCACTACGCTGGCGGGCATGGCACCCAGCGTTCCCCAGCTCACCTTCAACAACGGCGTGACCGTCCCCCAGCTCGGGTTCGGCGTGTGGCAGGTCGGAGACGACGAGGTCGTCCCGGCCGTCGAGACCGCGCTGGAGGCGGGGTACCGCCACATCGACACCGCCGCCATCTACGGCAACGAGACGGGCGTGGGCCGCGCGATCGCGCAGTCCGGCATCGCCCGCGACGACCTGTTCGTCACCACCAAGCTGTGGAACGCCGAGCAGGGCTACGACTCCACGCTGCGCGCCTTCGACGCGAGCCTGGAGCGGCTCGGCCTCGAGCGCGTCGACCTCTACCTGATCCACTGGCCGGTTCCGGCGGCCGGCGCCTACGTCGACACCTACAAGGCGTTCGAGAAGATCTACGCCGACGGCCGCGCCCGCGCGATCGGCGTCTCGAACTTCCAGCCGCACCACCTGCGCCACCTGCTCGGGGAGACGAGCGTCGTCCCGGCCGTCAACCAGGTCGAGCTGCACCCGTTCTTCCAGCAGGCCGAGCTGCGCGCCGCCGACGCCGAGCACGGGATCGTCACCGAGGCCTACAGCCCGCTGTCCTCCGGCAAGGGCGTCATCGACGACCCGGCGGTCCGCGCGCTGGCGCAGGCCCACGGCAAGACCCCCGCCCAGGTGGTGCTGCGCTGGCACGTGCAGCTGGGCAACCTCGTGATCCCCAAGTCGGTGACCCCGGAGCGCATCCGCGAGAACATCGACGTCTTCGACTTCGAGCTCTCCGACGCGGACATGGCCCAGATCGCCGGCCTGGACCGCGCCGACGGCCGCGTCGGTGCGGACCCGGACGTCATGAACGTGGGCGCCCCCGCCTGAGCGGCCCCTCGAGCGCGACCCGAGCGCCGGCCCCCGCACCCCGCACCGCGGGCGCGGGGGCCGGCGCTCGCCGGCGTCGGGGACGTGGCCGCCGCGCTCAGAGCGCCGCTCCCGCCGTCCGCGGCTCCTCGAACCCGTCGAGAGCGCCGTCCGCGCCGTGGCCCGTCAGCCGCGCGAGGCGCTCGGCGTCCCGCGTGCCCGGCGCGGCCGAGTAGACCACCGTGCGCAGGTCGCAGCCGGGGACCTGCAGGACGTCGCCGTCCAGGACGAGCGCGCCGACGTCGGGGTGGTCGACGTGCTTGCGCATGCCCCGGTAGCGGGCCGGCCGGGCCGCGCTCCAGCGCTCGACGAACTCGGGGCTGCGCGCGCGCAGGGCGTCGACGAGGTCGGTCAGCTCGGCGTCGTGGGGGTGCTCCAGCAGGGCGACCCGCAGGTCGCCCACGATCGCGTCGCGGAAGGTCTCGCCCTCACCGGGGTCGACCCGGACGCGCGGGTTCGGCTGCGTCATCTCGTACCAGACGACGTTGCGCGCCCGCCCCCGCAGCGCCGCGGAATCGCCCAGCAGCGCCGTCCAGGCGGGGTTCCACCGCAGCAGCCACCAGTCGGCGGAGTACACCGCGACCGGCCACTGCCGCAGCCGGGTGACCATGCGCTCCAGGCCCTCGGGCACCGCCCGGGCGACCGACCCCGTCGCGGGGGCCAGGCCGGCGGCGCGGTGCAGGAGGGCGGAGTCCTCGGCGCCCAGGCGCAGCGCGCGCGACAGCGCGGCCACCACGGGCGCCGACGGCCGGGTGGCGCGACCCTGCTCGAGCTGCACGAGGTAGTCCACGGACACCCCCGCCAGCAGCGCCAGCTCCTCGCGGCGCAGCCCCGGGGCCCGCCGGGCGGCGGCGGCCACGCCGGGGAGCACGCCCGCGAGCGCGGCGTCGCAGCGGTCGCGGAACCCGCGCAGCAGCGTCCCCAGGCCCAGGGCCCCCGCCGCCGTCCCCGTC
>NZ_JAAALL010000402.1 GCF_009906315.1 Kineococcus vitellinus
ACGTCGTGCACGTGGGCTCGGCGAGCAAGAGCCTGTGGGGCGGGCTGCGGATCGGCTGGGTGCGCGCCGACGCGGCCCTGGTGCGCCGCCTCGCCGCGCACCGAGCGCCGTGGGAGCTGGGCACGCCGGTGCTGGAGCAGCTCCTCACCGCCGCGGCGCTGCCCCACCTCGACGAGGTGCTGGCCGCTTGCCGCGAGCAGCTGCGGGCCGGGCGCGACGCGCTGCTGGCGGCCCTGGCCGAGCAGCTGCCGGAGTGGGAGCTGCCGGTGGTGCCCGGCGGGCTGACGGCGTGGGTGAACCTGGGCCGGCCGGTCTCCAGCGCGCTGGCGCTGGCCGCCCGCCGGCACGGGGTGCGGGTGACGGCCGGGCCGCGCTTCGGCGTCGACGGCGCCTTCGAGCGCTACCTGCGGCTGCCGTTCGGCGCCGGGCCCGCCGTCCTGGAGCGCGCCGTGCCGCTGCTGGCGCGCGCGTGGGAGGACGCCCGCACGACGGCGGCCGCCCTCCCCGCGCTCGACGAGCTGGTCTGAGGCGGTGCGGGGCGAGGGGGTTCGAGCCGAGGGGTTCGAGCGCCCGCTCAGCCGGTGAAGAGCCGCGAGGCCCGGATCAGGGTCTCCACGACCCCGTAGGCGAGCGGGACGCCGACCAGCGCCCAGCCCAGGACCACCCGTCCGCGCGCGTTCACCGCGGGCTCCTCTCCAGCGCCGGGGCGTCCTCGTGGAAGCGGGAGGCGACCGGGCGCACGAGCAGGTTCGCGACGAACCCGACGCCGAGCACGGCCACCATCGTCAGCAGGGCCGGCCGGTAGGCGTCGGCCGTCAGCGTGCCCGGGGCCCCCTGGGCGTCCAGGAAGCCGTTGACGATGAGCGGGCCGGCGACCCCGGCCGCCGACCACGCGGTGAGCAGCCGGCCGTGGATCGCCCCCACCTGGAAGGTCCCGAACAGGTCGCGCAGGTACGCGGGGACCGTGGCGAAGCCGCCGCCGTAGAAGGACAGGATCACGGCGGCGAACAGCACGAACAGGGCCGTGCCGACCTGGCCGAAGAGGGCCAGCAGCAGGTACGTCACGAGCCCGACGCCGAGGTAGACCATGTAGATCGGCTTGCGGCCGATGACGTCGGAGGTCGAGGACCAGACGAAGCGCCCGGCCATGTTCGCCATCGACAGCAGGCCGACGAAACCGCCGGCCGCGGCCACGGAGACCGTCGAGACCCCGCCCCCGTCGCGGAAGAAGTCCTGGATCATCGGCGACGCCTGCTCCAGGATGCCGATGCCCGCCGTCACGTTGCAGAACAGGACGATCCACAGCAGGTAGAACTGCGGGGTGCGGATCGCGTTGCGCGCCGAGACGCTCGCGGTCGTCACCAGCGCCTTCTGCTTCAGGGAGGCGGGGTCGAAGCCGTCGGGGCGCCAGCCGTCCGCGGGCACCCGGATCGTCGCCGCGCCGTAGGTCATGAAGAGGGCGTGCAGCACCGCGAAGGTGACGAACAGCAGCGCGACGGCGGAGCCCGCGGGCGCGCTGCCGGTCACGGTGGAGTCGTAGCCGGGGTCGTAGGCCGACAGCAGCCGCGTCGAGAGCGGGCTGGCGATGAGGGCGCCGCCGCCGAAGCCCATGATGGCCATGCCGGTGGCCAACCCCGGCCGGTCCGGGAACCACTTGATGAGGGTGGAGACGGGCGAGATGTAGCCGATGCCCAGCCCGATGCCGCCGATGACGCCGTAGCCGAGGTACAGCAGCCACAGCTGCCCGGTCGCGATGCCGAGCGCGCCGACGAGGTAGCCGGTCACCCAGCACGCCGCGGAGGCCGCCATGGCCTTGCGCGGCCCGCTGCGGTCGACCCAGGTGCCGCAGACGGCGGCGGACAGGCCCAGCATGACGATCGCGATGGAGAAGACGATGCCGATCGCGGTCTGGCTGACCTCGAAGTGCTGCACGAGCGCGGTCTTGTAGACGCTGGTGGCGTACACCTGGCCGATGCACAGGTGCACCGCGAGGGCGGCGGGCGGGACGAGCCACCGGTTGAAACCCGGCGGCGCGACGGTGCGCTGCCGGTCGAGGAGGGGAAGCACGGGACCACGAGCTCCTTCGCTGGGGGACGGGCGCGCCAACCGTAGACCGGTTGCCGGTGCGGCGCCCGCGCACGCGCCGGGGACCGCAGCGGTCCCCGGCGGCCCGCTCAGCCCTTCACGGCCCCCGAGGCGAGCCCCGCGACGTAGAAGCGCTGCAGCGCGACGTAGAGGATCACGCACGGGATCATCGCGACGACCGCGCCGGCGACGAGGTAGCCGAAGTTCACCGACCCGTAGGCGCCGGACTGCAGGTTGACCAGCGACAGCGGCAGCGTGTACTTGCGGTCGTCGGTGAGGAAGGTCAGCGCCCCGAGGAACTCCGTCCACGAGGCCAGGAAGGCGTACAGCGCGCTGGTGGCGATGCCCGGCACGAGCATCGGGCGCAGCACCGAGGTGAGCGTGCGCATCGTCCCCGCGCCGTCCACGTGCGCGGAGTCCTCGATCTCCGCGGGGATCGACTCGAAGGCGTTGCGCATGACGAACACGCCGAACGGCAGGTTCACCGTGGAGTAGAAGAGCACCAGCCCGAGCCGGGAGTCGGTCAGGCCCATGGCGTTCATCTGCAGGTACAGCGGCGTGATGATCGCCTGGAACGGCACCATCATCGTGACGACGACGAGGCCGAACAGGGCGTTGCGCCCGCGGAAGCCGAACCGGCCGAAGCCGTAGCCGGCGAGGGTGGCCAGGACCGCCGTGAGCAGCGCCGTCGCGATCGAGACGACCAGGCTGTTGCCGACGGCCCGGGCGATGTCGGCGTCGCCGGTGAACAGCGCCCGGAAGTTGTCGAGGCTGAACTGCGACAGCGCCGACCAGCTGGGCGTGGTGGAGACGATGGCCTCGTTGTCCTGGAAGGAGCGCAGGATCGACCACACCAGCGGGACGAGGAACACCAGCGAGGCCAGGACGCCGCCGGTGACGTAGAGGGTGACCTTGGTGCGGCTCTCGGCGCGGGCCCGGTCCGGGCCGAGAGC
>NZ_JAAALL010000403.1 GCF_009906315.1 Kineococcus vitellinus
GTCCCACCAACCCCCCGGCGCCTCCGCGAGCGCCGAGCACACCGGCGCCGGGGCGCCCCGGCCGGCGCCCAAGCAGGGCCTCCAGCAGACCCTGACCGTCCTCATGCACGCCCGGGACGGAGCCCACCCCACCAGCACCGCCCACACCCGCCAGGCCAACGCCCAGCGCGCCGCCCACGCCGCCCAGGCCCTGCACCACCACGCCCGCGCCAGCGCACGGGCCACCGCCGGCGTCGGCACCGAGGGGGCGCAGGACGCCAGGGACAACATCGAGGAGGCCCTCATCGAGCTCCTCACCGACCTGCACCACCTCTGCGACACCTGCGACCTCGAGCTCACCACCCTCCTGCAGGCCGCCGCCCTCATCCACGCCAACGAGACCCGACCCCGCTGACGGCGGCGGCGGCCCCGCCGGCGGCGGCGGCGCCGGAGGTCGCGCGAGCGCCGTGCCGGGTCCTCACGGACCGGTGCGCCCGCTCGTCCCGCCCGGCCCGAGCGGCACCCGCCCACCCGTGGCGGGAGCGCCGGTCATCCACGTGAGCAGCTCGTCGACCGGGCCGATGACCTGGCGCAGGACCCGCTCGGTCTCACCCGCGACGCCGTGCAGAGCGGTGATCCGGCCCACGACCCGGCCCTCGTGCACGAGGTCGGCGGGCGGGTCGTACTCGTAGCGCACCGCCCGCATCCCCAGCACCGGAGCGCCGGCGGGTGCCACGACACCGCTGAGCATGACCTCCTGCACCGAGCGCTCGCCGTCGCCGGTGCGCACGAAGAGCTGGTCGACGGCGATGCGCAGCGGCTCCTCGGCGCTCCCCGCGGCCGCCGGGAACGGCGCGTGGTCGAAGTCGACGCTGGTGATGTCCGGGACCCGGTGGGTGACCTCGAGGACGATGCGGCGCACCCGGCCCCGCCAGTCCTCCTCCGTCGGCCGCCGCAGCTCCATGACGTGCACGCCGTGCCCGTCCGCCACCGCCCGGGCGCCGCCGTGGAAACCGGTGACCGTCACCAGGACGCCCGTGCCGTGCACACCCGCCTCGGCGAGGTCGGCGAGCGCACCGACCCACGCGAACGCGTCCCGCTGCTCCAGCGGACCCCTGCGCCGGTGGCACTCGAAGAAGACGGTGCGCTCGAGCCCACCGACCTCGAAGCGCCACACCACGTCGATGCGGTGGCGGGTCAGGCGGCCCTGCAGCCGGACGTCCCGCTCGATGCCGACGGTCCTGGCCTCCCGTGGAGCCGCCAGTGCGCCCACGAGGTCCCGGACCAGCTCCCCGTGCTCCCGGGGCGTCAACTCCCCGTCCACGCCGACACCCGCCTCTCCGCAGCCGACACCGTCCGCGCACGATAGTCGTCCACGCCGTCGCCGCCCGCTCGGCGCACCGCGCTCAGGACGGCTCGACCCGGCCGGTGAGCAGCTCCAGCGGCACCGCCGCGGCGAGCGCCGCGTACCCGGCCGGCGAGAGGTGCAGGTGGTCGCCGCCGTCGACGTCCGCGCGCAGCCGCGAGGGACGGGCGGGGTCGCGCAGGACCGCGTCGAGGTCGACGAGGGCGTCGAAGGGAGCACCGGCGCGCAGCCGGGCGTTGACCTGCTGCCGAGCCGCCTCGCGCGAGCCGCCGGGGTCGTCGTAGCCGTCGTGGCCGCCGAACGGCAGCAGCGTCGCGCCGACCACGGCGATGCCGTGCGCGCGGCAGCGCAGTGCGACCTGCCGGTAGCCCTCCAGCAGGCGGGCTGCCGCGGCCCGCTGGGCGCCCGGCGCCGCCGCGGCGGCGCCGAGGTCGTTGACCCCCTCGAGGACGACGAGCGTGCGCACCCCGCCCAGGGCGAGGACGTCGCGCTCTAGGCGGGCCAGCGCCGAGGGACCGACGCCGTCGGCCAGCACCCGGTTCCCGCCGATCCCCTGGTTGAGCACGGCGGTGCCGGCCGCGCCCGCCGCGAGCAGGCGCTCCAGCAGCCGGTCGGACCAGCGGTCGGCCCCGTCCGTCGTGGAGCCGCGCCCGTCGGTGAGCGAGTCGCCCAGCAGCACGACGGCCCCCGCGCCCGGCCCGGCGGGCACCTCGACGCCGGTGAGGACGTACCAGTGCTCGACCGGCGCGGCCCCGGGCAGGTCGCCTTCGTCGACACGGTCACCGGGGACCACGTGCGAGGTCGTGCGGGAACCCGGGTGGCTCGTCGTGCCGACCGGATCGGTGCCGGCGGCGAAGGCGAGGGTGGCGCTGAGGTGGTCGCCGGCCGCGACGGGCAGCTCCACGGGGTCGGAGACGACGAGCGCGCCGGGCGGCACGTCGGTGCCGGGGCGGCCGCCGAACGTCACCGGCAGCACGGCCCCCTCCACCGCACGGGCACCGGCCCGCCCGCCGCGCGGCGCGGCGACGCGGGCGCGCACCACGGCCAGCGGCGCCTCGCCGAACGCGTTGGACAGCCGCAACCGGACGCGGGGGCCGCCGAGGGAGCAGCGCACCGTCTGGCGCAGCGTCACTCCTGCCAGCGCCCACCCCGGACCGTGCGCGGCGGGCAGGTCGGTGGGCAGGTCGGCGGGCAGGGCGCGCTGCTGCGCGGCCGTCCAGGTGTGGATCCACCGCACGCTCACCGGCACCACCGGAACCCCCCGACGACCGCAGCGACCGGACGCACCGAACCCACCTCCAGGGAAACCGGGAACCGGGGAACCCCGGCGGTCCGGAACTCCCGGGGCAACACTAGCGCCGGGAACCCCGCGGGGGCCGCAGCGGCGGCGTCGGTGTTTGCGGGCCCGGCGGTGGCCTCGTAGGGTCGGGGAACGCCCCCTGCGGAGGGGCGCGGCGAAACCCCGTGGGGTTCCCGCGAACACCGGTCCACCCACCTCCACCGCCCCGACGCCTCCGACGACGAAGGTCCACCATGACGACGCACGTCTCCCCCGCCTGGCTCCCCGACGCCGCCCTCGCCCCGGTCGGCGCCGCGACGGTGCTGCTGCTCGCGCCCGGCCTCGACGACGACCCGGTGCTCGGCACCGTCGCGGCGCCGACCGGGGCGAGGGCGGCGTCGGGGAGCC
>NZ_JAAALL010000404.1 GCF_009906315.1 Kineococcus vitellinus
GGCCCCCAGACCGGCCGCGGTGGTGGCCAGCCCGAGGGTGGCCGGGCTCAGGCCGAGGTCGCGCAGGGCCAGCGGCGCCAGCACGGCACCGGCGATGGCCGAGCACGCGAACCAGGCGTGGGTGGAGACCGCGAACGGCAGCAGCGTCGGGTGGCGGTACACCCACCGCAACCCCTCCCCCACGTCCCGACCGACGTCGCGCACCGCACGGCGCAGGCCGCCGCCGGCCGCCTCCTGTGACGGCGACCCCGGCTCGGCCGACGGCCGGGCCGGCACCGGTTCACGCAGGCGGATGGTGGCCACCAGGGCCGCCGAGGCCAGGTGGCTGGCCGCGTCGATCAGGACCGCCGACGGCGCCCCCAGCACCGAGATCACCGCACCGGCCAGCGCGGGCCCGCTGCCCTGGGCGACGGCGTCGGCCTGGTCGATGCGTGCGTGAGCAGCTCCCAGCAGCGGCCGGGGCACCACCCGGGGCAGGAACGACTGCGCGGCGGCGTCCCCGACCAGCGTGGCCGTGCCGAAGACCGCCATCACCGCCATCACCCAGCTCAGGTGCAGGTGGCCGGTCAGGTCCAGCAGCGGGATGGCGGCCAGGACCAGCGCGCAGATCACGTCGGTGGCGACCACGAGGGGGCGTCGTCGGACGCGGTCGACGAGCACGCCGGCCAGCAGGCCGAAGAGCAGGTACGGCAGCCAGCGGGCGGCGTTGACCAGCCCGACGTCGGCACCGCTGCCGCCGAGGGTGTCCACGACGAGGACCTGGACGGCCAGGGCGGTGACGTAGGTCCCGAAGGCCGAGGTGACCGCCGCCGACCACAGTCGCCCGTAGCCACGGCACTCGCGCAGTGACGGCGCCGGCGCGCCTTCCCGGCTGCTCACCCGCGCTGTCTACCAGCCGGCCCGCAGCGACGGGCAGGCGGAGTCCACCTCCCACGAACCCGCGCGGATCACGACCTCGTGAACGCCGACCCGTGAACGCCGACCCCGTGAACGCCGTCGATCCCGATCCGGCCGGCTCCCTGGCCTGCGGCAACCGCGCACGCGCGGCGCGGCACCACCGGCGGCACCAGGACGGGGCCCCCTCCCCTGGGCACCGGCCTGCGAACGCGCGCCGCTGAGCCTCGACGCGCCCTGACGAGCGCGGACCGGAGCCTGCGCTGCAGGCGGTCACCCTCACCCGTCCACGCTCACCCGTCGGCACGCCCCCGCAGGAAGTCGGCCGCACGCTCGGCGACGACCAGCGTCGGCGCCCGCGTGTTGCCCCGCGGCAGGCACGGCATGACCGAGGCGTCGCTGAGGTGGGCGGGGTCGATCAGCGGCGCGGCCGCCGGGTCGTCGGCCGAGGACAGCCGCACGCTCCCGCTGCTCGCCGGAGTCAGCAGCGCGACGGTGGCGGTGGTGGCGGGCTCGTTCATCGGCGTCATCGTGGTGTCCGTGCCGATGAGGTGGAAGAGCGCCCGCACCTCGGCCGCCGACGTCGCGGTGCCCCCGGGGGATCATCGCCGCGATCGTCGGCAGCGTGCTCAGCGGACCACGCCGCACGGTGCGGTAGCGCTCGTGCGCGAGCGCGTCGTCGGAGTCCAGCAGCGTGCGACCGGAGCGCACCGGCCACACCAGCGGCACCACGGGGTGGTCGCGCAGCCCCGCGCCCACCCCGGGGCTGTCGACCACGACGTCCACGCCCACCTCGCGCAGGTGCTCAGCCGGACCGATGCCGGAGAGCACGAGCAGCTGCGGGGTGCGCAGCGCGCCCGCGGTGAGCACGACCTGGACCGCGTCCCACCCCCACCCCTCGGCGCCCTCCCGCTCCCAGCCGTCGTAGTCGGCCGGGTCGCCCTGGAACCCGGCGAGGAAGTCGACCTCGGCGGGCAGCTCGTCGGCGAGCAGGGCGTGCGGGAGTTCTGGGACGAGTGTCACGAGGATCTCCTTCGACGGTGCGGGGTGCCGGGGACACGACGCCGTCCGTCGCGTGGTGCGAGGTCAGATCTGGTTCGTCCCCCCGTCGACGTAGAGGTTCGCGCCGACGACGTAGCTGCTCTGCTCCGAGGCGAGGAAGGCCACGACCGCGGCGGCCTCCTCGGGCCGGCCCATGCGGCCCTTGGCCACGGTCGTGGCGACGGTCTCCCTGATGGTGCGAGCCGTCTCCTCGTCACCGAAGGCGGCGGTCCCCCCGGGCGTCTCGATCCACGCCGGCGAGAGCACGTTGACGCGGATGCCGCGACCCTTCAGCTCGTTGGACCAGGTGCGGGCGAAGGAGCGGACGGCCGCCTTCGAGGCCGCGTAGGCACCGAACGCCTCCATGCCGCGATCACCGGCGGTCGAGCCGACCAGGACGATCGAGGCGCCGTCGTTGAGCAGCGGCAGGGCCTTCTGCACGGTGAACAACGTGCCGCGGGCGTTGACGCCGAAGGTGTGGTCGAAGTGCTCCTCGGTGGTCCGCTCCAACGTCACGAAGGCGGCGACCGCCGCGTTCGCCACCAGCACGTCCAGGCCCTGCCCCCGCGCCCGCACCGCGTCGTAGAGCCGATCCAGGTCGTCCAGCTCGGAGATTTCGCCCGCGACCGCGGTGGCCCGCTCCGCCCCGATGGTCTTGACGGCGACCTCCAGCTCGGCTTCGCGGCGGCCGGTGATGAACACGTGGGCGCCCTCGTCCGCCAACCGCAGAGCGGTAACCAAGCCGATGCCGCTGCTGCCTCCGGTGACCACCGCCGTCTTGCCCTCCAGCTGTCCCACGTGGCTGTCTCCCTCACTCGCTCGTCGTGGCGGCGGTGTCTTGGGTGACGGTGATGTCCATGTCCCTCGGTCGTCCTCTCGGTGCGGGGCGGGTCCTGCGGGTGGGTCCTGCGGGCCGCGGCGGCGTCCGGCCCGTTCAGCGCACGTGGTCCCAGCGCGCCGGGTCGTCCTCCAGCGCAGCGCGGTCCCACCGCCCGTGCTCGGCGGCGGCCGCGTACGTGCTCTGCAGGAAGTCCATCAGCGCGCGGTCCGGGTCGCCGGCGCGGCGCACG
>NZ_JAAALL010000405.1 GCF_009906315.1 Kineococcus vitellinus
CCCCCGACCTCGCCGCCCCCGCGGCCGGGCCGACGGCCGTGGAGCGCGCCGTGCGGGCCGTGCCCGGCTGGGCCGAGCGCCCGTTCGAGGCGGTCCCCGTCCTCGGCGGCCTGCAGAACAGCAACTGGCGGGTGCGCTTCCCCGACGAGCGGCAGCAGTACTTCGTCAAGCTGCCCGGTGCCGGCACGGACGCCTTCATCGACCGCGCCAACGCCTGCCGGGCCGGGCAGCTCGCGGCCGCCGCCGGGATCAGCCCCCGCCTGGTGGACTTCCAGCCGGGCACGGGCGTGGAGGTCGTGGAGTTCCTCGACGGCTACCGCGCCTGCACCAACGGCGACATGAAGTCCGCCGACGTCGCCCGCTCCGTGATCGGGCTGTTCCGCACCTTCCACGGCGTCGGGCCGCTGCCGGTGACGAAGACGGTCTTCGACATGGTCGACGAGCACCTGCGCCAGGTCGACGAGCTGGGGGTCCCCCTGCCCGCGACCGCGGGGGTCCTGCTGCGGGAGGCGCGGGCGGCCCGCGCGGCGCTGGAGGCCTCGGGCCTGGACCTCGTGCCCTGCCACAACGACCCGATGCCGGGCAACTTCCTGCTCTCCGCCGGCGGGCCGATGAAGCTCATCGACTTCGAGTTCTCCTCCAACAACGAGCGCGCCTACGACCTCGCGCTCGTCCTCGCGGAGTTCTTCTACGACGAACCGCGCGCGATGGAGTGCATCGAGGAGTTCTACGGCGCCGCCACCTGGGACGTCGTGGCCCGCGTGCGGGTGTGCGTGGCCCTGGCCGACCTCAAGTGGGGGTTGTGGGGCTGCGTGAACCAGCGGCTCAACGACAGCTGGGACTTCGACTACCACAAGTACGGCACCTGGAAGCTGGCCCGGGCGCGCGCGAGCATGGCCGATCCGCGCTGGCCGCAGTGGCTCGCCGCCCTCTGAGCACCGACCTCCCGACCTCCCGACCCGAAGGGCTCCCCGTGCCTCCCTCGACGATCCTCGACGGCAACAGCTTCTCCTCCGCCGACGCGGCGGCGCTCCCCGCCGAGGACCAGCGGCTGGTGCAGCGGCGCCGGCGCGTCCTCGGCCCCAGCTACCGCCTCTTCTACCGCCGCCCCGTGCACCTGGTGCGCGGCGCGGGCACCCGGGTGTGGGACGCCGAGGGGCGCGAGTACCTGGACGCCTACAACAACGTCGCGAGCATCGGGCACTGCCACCCGGCGGTGGTCGAGGCCGTGCACCGGCAGATGGGCGTGCTGAACACCCACTCGCGCTACCTGCAGCGCGGCGTCCTCGACTACGCCGACCAGCTGGTGGCCACCTTCCCGGCGGCCCTGGACACGGTCATGTTCACCAACAGCGGTTCGGAGGCCAACGACCTCGCGATCCGCGTGGCCCGGCACGCCACCGGCGGCACCGGCGTCGTCGTCACCGCCGAGGCGTACCACGGGACGACCGCGCTGCTGGCGGAGGTGTCCCCCGCGATGGGCGGCGACCAGCCGCTGGGCCCGTCCACGGCCGTCGTCGCGGCCCCCGACGCCTACCGCCTCGGCGGCGGCCCGGCGCTCGGCGCGTGGTTCGCCGCCCGCATCACCGAGGCCTTCGACGGGCTGCGCGAGCGCGGCGTGCGCCCCGCCGCCTTCCTCGTCGACAGCATCATGGCCTCCGACGGCGTGCTGTCCGACCCGGCGGTCCTGGGGCCGGCGCTCGAGGCCGTCCACCGGGCCGGCGCCCTGTTCATCGCCGACGAGGTGCAGCCCGGGTTCGCCCGCACCGGCTCGGCGTTCTGGGGGTTCGCCCGCCACGGCGTCGTGCCCGACCTCGTCACCCTCGGCAAGCCCATGGGCAACGGGATCCCCGTGGGCGCCGTGGTCGGCAAGCGGGAGGTCGTCGGCCGCTTCGGCGCCGAGGTGCCCTACTTCAACACCTTCGGCGGCAGCAGCGTGCCGGTGGCCGCGGCGCGGGCCGTGCTCGACGTCGTGCAGGGCGAGGGGCTGGCCGAGCGCTCCGAGCAGCTCGGCGCCCGGCTGCGCGCGGACGTGCGCGCGCTCGCGCAGCGGCACCCCGCGATCGGCGACGTCCGCGGTGCGGGGTTGTTCCTCGGCGTCGAGCTCGTCGGCGACCCCGTCACCCGCACCCCCGACGGCGCGCTCGCGCTCGACGTCGTCAACGGCCTGCGCGAGAGCGGTGTCCTCGTCTCGGTCGCCGGCCCGCACAACGACGTCCTCAAGGTGCGGCCGCCCCTGGTCTCCACCGAGGCCGACGTCGCGCTCCTGGTGGAACGCCTCGACGAGGTGCTGACGCGCTGCACCGCCGCCGCGGTCGCCCGGTGAGCGGGCCGCCCGCCACCCCACGCACCGCCCCACCCACCGACCTGCCCGCCGCCGTCCTGTGGGACATGGACGGCACGCTCGTGGACACCGAGCCCTGGTTCACCGAGGCCGTGGCCGACCTCGTCGCCGCCGGCGGCGGCGCGCTGAGCGCCCGGGACCGCGACGACCTCGTCGGCGCGGACCTGTGGGCCACCGCGGCCGTCGCGATCCGCGCCGGCGCCCGCGCGGGTGCCGCCGAGGTCGTCGAGGAGGTCGTCGCCGCCGTGCGCCACCGGCTGCGCGGCGGGGTGCCGTGGCGGCCGGGCGCGCGCGAGCTGCTGCACGCGGTGCGCGCGGCCGGCATCCCGACGGCCCTGGTGACGATGTCCTTCCGCGGCATCGCCGAGGAGGTCGTGCGCAGCGCCGGCCCCGGCGCGTTCGACGTCGTCGTGACCGGGGACGAGGTGGTGCGCGGCAAGCCCGACCCGGAGGCGTACCTGCGGGCCGCCGACCTGCTGGGCGTGGACGTGCGGCGGTGCGTCGTCGTCGAGGACTCCCCGCCCGGGGTGGCCGCGGGGACCGCCGCGGGCGCCGCGGTCGTCGCCGTCCCCGGCGGCGCCGCCCTGCCGCCGGACGCCGGCCGCACCACCTGGGACGGCCTGGCGGGGCGGCGCCGCCGGGGAC
>NZ_JAAALL010000406.1 GCF_009906315.1 Kineococcus vitellinus
GCTCGCCGGTGCGGCCGCGGCGGCCGCGCTGCTGGTGGTGGTGCCGGTGGGCCGCCCCGTCGCCCCCGCTGCCGCGCTCGCGCTCGCGGGTCTGGTGACGCCCGCGGTGCTCGTCGCGGCCGCCCTGCTCACCGAGGCGGCCGTGCCGGCGGGTGCGCTCACCCGGGCGCTGACGTGGCAGTCCTCGGCGAGCGCCGCGGGGTCGGCGGTGGGTGCGGCGCTGGCCGGGCACGCGGTCGACGCGGGCGGTGCGCCGGCGGGTGCGGCGTGCGCGGCGGGAGCGGCCCTGCTCGTCGCGGTGCAGGCGCTGCGCACCCGGGCCGCCCGCTCCGCGGCCGGGGGCTGACCCGGCCGCGGGACCCGGCCCGGGTGCGGCGGCGGGCGCGCGGAACCGCCGGAGGGGGTGCGGCTCCTGCCCTCCGGCGGCGTCCGGGGTGCGGCTACTGGACGGCGGCCGTGGCCGCGTCGACCGTGCTCTGGCGGACGGAGGACTCCCCGCCGAACACCCAGCCGTCGCCGGAGGTCGTGTAGTTCGCCTTGCGCGCCGACAGGTAGGCCGTGGTGCCGGTGCCCAGACCGCCGTCGAAACCGGTGAAGACCAGCGGCACGCCGCCGGCACCCGCGACCGGGGCGGCGGAGAGCGCGTCGGCCGCGGTGGCGTCCGTGCCGCCGACGAGCGCGATGCTCTGGGGGTCGAAGCCGTCGTCGGCGATCACGTCGTCGGCGATCTTCGCCGCGGTCTCCTGGCGGTCCGCGCCGGCGATGCGCTCGCGGCCGCCGAGCGCGGCGTAGGTGCTCTCCGAGATCGACCCCGGACCGCCGAGGACGACGCGGTTGCCCGTCCCGAGGTCCTCCAGCGCCTGCGCCGTGGCGGCGGGGACGCCGCCGGCCTCGGTGAGCAGGATCGGGTAGTTCCTCGCCCACGCCACCGGCCCGGCGGCCAGCGCGTCGGCCGTCGAGGTCCCGCTGGCGATGAACACCTGCTCGGGGGCGCCCTGGTCGTCGGCGGTGGCGACCGCCGCCGCGGTGGCGTAGCGGTCGGCGCCGGCGAGGCGGGTGACCTCCACGCCGTCGGCCTCCCAGGCGTCCTCCTGCGCCTGCGGCACCCGGTTCGTGCCGCCGACGATCCACACGTGCTCGACGCCGAGGCGCTCGAGCTCGGCGGCGGTGGCGGCCGGGACGCCGGGCACGTCGGTGTAGAGGATCGGGGCGCTGCGCAGGCCCGCGAGGTAGGAGGCGGTGAGCCCGTCGACGGTGGCGTAGCCGTTGACGACGACGGCGTCGGCGGTGGTCCCGTCGGCGGGGTTCAGCAGCTTGGAGGCGGCGACGGCGGTGGCGAACCGGTCCGCGCCGGAGATGCGGTCGTCGAACGCGAAACCGGCGGCGGCCTGGGCGGGGGCGGCGGCGACGGCCGCGGTCCCGAGGCCGACGAGGACGGCCACGGCGGCGCTGGTGAGCTTCTTGTGCACGGGATTCTCCTGGTCTGGTGGTCGGCTCGTGCGGGTCAGCTCGTGGCGATCTCGCCGTTGAGGCCGGCGGGGTAGAACCCGCCCCTGCTCACACCCGCACCCGGGGTCAGGTACACGATGTTCAGCACCTCCTGCGGGGTGCGGCTGAAGGCGATCGCGTCCGCGTCGGCGGCGACGAGGTTCGCCCGCCCGCCCTCGCCCACGGTGATGCCCTGGTCCTTGTCCGCGCCGCCGCCGTCGAGGGCGTCGCGCGCGTCGGAGATGAGGTTGGTGGGCACGGCGAGGCCGTTCTGGTACAGCAGCGTGCGCACGATGCCGGAGTGGTAGGCCTCGACGGCGAGGATGCCCGCGGCGGCCTCCAGGTAGGCGGGGGTGGAGATGAGCGGGGCAGCGCCCTTGTAGGCGGTCACCCCGACGTCCTCGAAGAGGAACGCGCCGAGCAGGAAGAACTCCTCGGAGGAGAACGGGTCGAAGCTCTGCCCCTGCTCGATGACCCCGGCGGCGACGGCGGCGGCGGTGAAGGAGCTCTGCAGGTCGATGGCCGGGCGGGAGACGGCGCTGCCCCCGAGGGCCTTGCGCAGGAAGTTCACGTGGGCGATCTCGTCGCCGGCGATCTCCTCGGCGTAGTAGCGCATCGCCTTGCTCTTGAAGGGCACACGGTGCCCGCCGGTGACACCGCCCATCGTGCCGGTGCCGGTGGCCATGGAGTCGGCCAGGCCGTGGCCGAAGGCGGCGTAGCAGTAGAACTCCGCCTCCAGGTACTCCAGGTTCAGCGCGAAGTTCAGGACGCTGCCCTCGCTGGGGGCGGCGGCCGCCGCGGCCTGCGCGGAGGTGGCGTTCGCGCCGACCAGGCCGGCGCCGACGGCACCGGCCGACAGCAGGCCCATGCCGCGCAGGAAGTTCCTGCGGTCGGCCGGCGTCTCGGAGCTGCGGTTGATCATGTCGATGACGAGCGACTTCTTGAACATCGGCGTCTCCAGTGTCGTCGTGACGGTGTCGTCGTGCGACGGTGTCGTCGTGTACTGACACGGGAGGTTCGGAGCCGCCGCGCGGGCGGATTGGAGGATCCTCAGGCGGGTCCCAGCGGGGTCGGCGCGCCCGCCCCCGGCTGCAGCAGCGCCGCCAGGCGGTCCCAGCGCGAGATCTCGCAGCCGTCGGTGCGCTCGAAGGTGGCGGAGACGTCCCGGCCGGCCCAGCGGCCGCTCACGCTCGCCCGCTGCGGCCCGCCGTAGACCTGCGTGCAGGCCGTGCCGCGCGGCACGGGGGCGAAGGGGTCGGCGAGGGCGCCCAGCGCGGCGCACGCGGCCGCCGCGTCGGGGTGGTCCCCGCCCGCGGTGCCGTCGGCGGAGCAGGTCAGCGTCCACGTCGTGCTCGTGCCCGCGCCGTCGTCGAGGACGACGGTCAGCTCGCCGTCGGCGGCCGCCGGGGCGCCGGGCGCGGGCGCGCCGGTGCCGCCCCCGGTGCCGGGGTCGGGGCTGGCGCTGGTGCCGGCGGTGGGGTCCTGGCTGGGCACGGCGGG
>NZ_JAAALL010000407.1 GCF_009906315.1 Kineococcus vitellinus
CCGCCACCCCGCCCGCGGACCCTGCCGTCGAGGCGGCGCCCGCGCCGCGCTCGCCGCTGCTCGGGGCGCCCGGCGCGGTCGCCGCCGACGGGCCGGACGCCGGTGTCGCCTGGCACTACGGCGACCCGGTCGGCGAGCAGCGCGCGCTCGTGCGCGGCGAGGCCGTCGTCGACGCCTCGCACCGCGGCGTGCTGCGCCTGACCGGCCCGGACCGCCTCAGCTGGCTGCACAGCATCACCACCCAGGCGCTGACGGGCCTGCCCGCCGGCACGTCCACCGAGACGCTCGTGCTCAGCCCCACCGGGCGCATCGAGCACGACCTGCACCTGCTCGAGGACGGCGAGGCCACCTGGATCACCGTCGAGCCCGGTGCCGTCGACGCCCTGCGCGCCTTCCTGGAGCGCATGCGCTTCATGCTGCGCGTCGAGGTCGCCGACGTCAGCGCCGAGTGGGCGGTGCTGGGCGAGCCCAGCCGGTCGGCGAGCAGCACCCTGGGGCCCGTGTGGGTCGACCCGTGGCCCGGTGCCGTGCCCGCGAACGAGGGCGGCAGCGCCGACACCGCCAGCTACGCGGCCGTCGCCACGCTGGAGCACCCGGGCGCCGAGCGGCCGTGGCGGGAGGTCCTCGTCCCGCGCGCCGGGCTGGCCGCCGCCGTCGGCGGGCGCCGCCTCGCCGGCACCTGGGCCGCCGAGGCGCTGCGCGTGGAGGCGTGGCGCCCGCGGCCGGGCCTGGAGACCGACGAGCGCTCGATCCCGCACGAGCTGGACTGGCTGCGCACGGCGGTGCACCTGCACAAGGGCTGCTACCGCGGGCAGGAGACCGTCGCGAAGGTGCACAACCTGGGCCGGCCGCCGCGGCGGCTGGTGATGCTGCACCTGGACGGCTCCTCGCACGACCTGCCCGCGCACGGCGACGACGTCGTGCACGAGGGCAGGCGGGTGGGGCGCGTCACGACGGCCGCGCGCCACCACGAGCTGGGGCCGGTGGCGCTGGCGCTCGTCAAGCGGTCGCTGCCGGTGGACGCGCAGCTGTTCGCGGTGGCCGGGTCGGGCACCGCGGGGCACGAGCAGCGCCCCCTCGCCGCGGCGCAGGAGACCATCGTCGCTCCGTGACCGTCTGATCACCCACCGGTGCGTCATACTCGGGGTGCGGCGGACGCCGCCGCGATGCGAGGGCCGTCAGCGAGCCAGCCACCGGAGGGCGCCATGAGCGAGGACAACGTCAGCGGGTACCAGGCGG
Organism: Kineococcus vitellinus; assembly: GCF_009906315.1. Classification (GTDB taxonomy): domain Bacteria; phylum Actinomycetota; class Actinomycetes; order Actinomycetales; family Kineococcaceae; genus Kineococcus; species Kineococcus vitellinus. The sequence goes on from NZ_JAAALL010000407.1 coordinate 1,240, forward strand.
GCGGGCGCCGCGCGCTCGACCAGGTGCTCTCGCCCGAGTTCCTCGCCGGCCTGGCCGAGATGGACCTGGAGACCCTGCGCGAGCACCGCAACCTCGCCGAGCAGGAGGAGGCGGACCTGTCCTACGCCCGCCGCCTGCTGCAGGGCCGCCTGGACCTGCTCGGCGCCGAGGAGCAGCGCCGCTCCGGCGCCGACGGCGCGCAGGGGCCGCAGCCGCACGGGGCGCGCTCGGACGCCGAGCTCGTCGCGTCGCTGACCGACGTGCTGGCCGACCCCCGCCGCAGCAACCACGGCATGGGCCGCTTCAGCTCCGTGGAGCCCAGCCGCGTCGGCGAGCACCGCCGCCGCGCCGAGCTCGCCGTCGCCGACCCGCACCTGTCCGACCTGTCCGCGATGGACGACGGGCAGCTGGCGGCCGCGCGCGAGCGCCTGGTGGGCCTGGAGCACGAGCTGTCGGGGGACCGGCACCGCGTGCAGGAGGTCATGGACGCCTGCACCGAGGAGATCGCCCGCCGCTACCGCGAGGGCGTCGTCACCGTCGAGGACGCGCTGCGCACCCCGCGCTGACGGCGCCGCCCGGGCTCACACCCGGTTGGCGCGCAGCAGCGTGCGCAGCACCTGCGCGAGGGCGTCCCGCTCGCCCTCGTCCAGGGCGGCCGTGAAGTCGGCCTCGGCGCGCAGGACCTGCGGCAGCAGGCGGTCGACGAGGGCGGTGCCGGCCTCGGTCAGCGACAGCCGGCTGACGCGGCCGTCGCGCGCGTCGGGGGTGCGCTGCAGGTGGCCCGTCCTCGTGAGGTGGTCCAGGCGCTTGGTCGTCGCCGCGCCCGAGGCGAGGGTGGCCGCGGCGACGTCGGTGGGGGTCAGCGGTGCGCGCTGGCGGCGCACCGCGCTGAGCACGTCGAACTCGGGGCGGGTCAGGCCCTCCGCGCGCACGGGCGCCTCGCCGGCGCGGGCCAGCGCGGCCGCGGCCAGCCGGAGCCGGCCGGCGACGTCCATGGCGGAGGTGTCCAGGTCCGGGTGCACCCGCGCCCACTCCGCGCGGGCGTCGTCGACCTGGTCGGCGTCGAGGGGGGGCACCCGCCCAGCCTACGCGAACCCCTTCGCTGGTCGTGGACAGGTGTTTCACCGGTGAAGCACCTGTTAACCTCGACCGGTGACCCTGCTCCGCCACCTGGCCGCCGCGCTGAGCGGCTGGGGCCGCCTCGCCCCCGGCCCGCACCCGTGGTGGGCGGCCGGGACCGCGACGGTCGCGCTCGCCGTCCCGCTGGCCCTGGCGCTCGCCGCCGACGCGCCCCTGCTGGCCGCGCCCGCGGCCTTCGGCGCCATGAGCGGCCTCTACGGGCGCACCGAGCCGTACGCCCGCCGCCTGCGCACCCAGGCCTGGACGGGCCTCGGCCTCGTCCTCGCCGTCCTCGTCGGCGCCGTCGGCGCCGTGCTGCCGCTGGCGGGGTGGGCCGACGTCCTCGTGCCGGCGCTGCTGGTCGCCCTCGTCGCGCTGGCCGCCAAGCTCGTCACCGACGCCGTGCGCACCGGGCCGCCGGCGGGCATCATCCCCGTCTTCGCCGCCGGCACGCTCACCCAGGAACCGCTGAGCGCCGGGCAGCTGCCGCTGGTGGTCCTCGTCGCGGCGGCCTGCGCGGCCTTCGCGACGGCCCTCGGCTGCGGCCCGTGGCTGCTGCGCCCGGACGGCCCCGAGCGCGGTGCGCTCGCCCGCGCCGTCGCGGCGGTGCTCGCGGC
>NZ_JAAALL010000408.1 GCF_009906315.1 Kineococcus vitellinus
GGCTTCGACCTAGGTCGAAGCCGGGGCGCACCCGCCCGGCGGACGCGCCGCCGCCGCTGCCGCAGCACGCTGGAGCGGTGACCACGAGCACTGCCGCCCAGCCCGCCGAGCAGCCCGCCGAGCAGCCCGCCGACCCGGTGGCCGACCGCCCGTACACCGCGCTGCTGCGCGACGAGCGGCACCGCTGGTGGCGGCCGCTGGTCGGTCTCGCCGCGGCGGCCGGCGGCCTGCTGGTGCTGCTCGTGGTGCTGCTGGTCGGCGCCGTCGTGCTCGCGCTCACCACCGGGGCCCTCGGTCGCGGGGAGGGTCCCGGGCTCGACGACGCGCAGGTCGACGTGGCGCTGGTGAGCACCTGGTGGGGGTGGGCGCTGTCGAACCTGCTGCTGGCCGCGGGGATCCCGCTGGCCGCGCTGGCGGTGCTCGCCGGGCACCGGCGCCGGCCGGGGACGCTGTCATCGAGCGCAGGCCGCTTCCGCTGGCGCCGCACCGCTCCCGCCGCGGCGGCGGCCCTCGTCGTCCTCGGCGCCCTCGTCGCGCTGGGGTACGCCGTCGACCCCGTGGCACCGCCGGGGGACCTCGTCCCCCGCGAGGTCGTGCTGCTGCTGCTCGTCGTGCTGCTGACGACCCCGCTGCAGGCGGCCGGGGAGGAGTACGTCTTCCGCGGCTGGCTGAGCCAGGCGCTGGGCTCGTGGTTCTCCCGCCCCGCGGTGGGAGCCGTCGTGGCCGCGGTGGTCTCCGCCGCGCTGTTCGGCCTGGCCCACGGCGGCCAGGACGCCTGGCTGCTCACCGACCGCGTCGTCTTCGGCCTCGTCGCCTCCTGGCTGGTGTGGCGCACCGGCGGTCTGGAGGCCGCCGTCGCGGTGCACGCCGTGAACAACGTCGTCGTCCTCGTGCCGGCCGTCCTGACCGGAACGCTCGTCGAGGCGTCGCTGGCCACGAGCGCCCCGCCGTGGACGGTGCTCAGCGGGATCGCCGCCCTGCTCCTCGTGGCCGCGGTCGTGCACTGCACCGCGCCGCCGCGCGCCGGTGGGTACCGGGCCCCGCTCGGCTGAGTCCTCAGCCGAGCCCGTGCCAGCGGCTCTCGTCGCTGGCGCGGCGCAGCGCGAACACGTCCGGCACCGACAGCCGACCGATCCCGTACCGACCGGCGGCGGGGTCGGTGCGCGCGTACTCCTCGCACGCCGCGAGGTAGCGCCGGCCCGGGGCGCGCTCGCTGCTCAGCGCGGGCCGCTCGCGCTCCAGCGCCCACTCGTCGGGCTTGACGTAGAAGCGGACGTCGCCGCCGGTGGTGGGGGCCAGGTCGCGCAGCGCCGCCCCCAGCGCGGCGTGGTCGCGGTGGCCGTCGCTCCAGCTCGTCGTGCGGAAGGCGCCCGCGGGGAACAGCCCCGTCCACGTGCCCACCACGCTGCGCGCCAGCGCCGGGGTGAGCGCCCCGTCGACGCAGTGCCCCAGGAACACCTGCTCCTGCGGCACGCCGAGGGCCGCGCAGGCCGCGAGGAACTCCCGGTCCCGGGCGGCGGAGAACTCCGCCACCGACAACCCGGTGAGCTCCCGGGCCGCGGAGGCGCGCCCGTCGGTGACGAGGACCACGACGACGTGGCGGCCCTCGGCGACCGCCCGCTCGATCGCCGGTCCCGTGGTGAGGGTCTCGTCGTCGGCGTGCGGGGAGAAGAACACCACCGGGTCGTCCACGCCCTCCGGAGCCGCCATCGACTGCGTGCGCACGGTGATCGCCATGCCGGGACGCTAGCGCGCGGACGCCGGCACCCCCGCGGCCCCGGCGGCCGCGGGGCGCAGGGCGCGCGCGACGAGCGCGGCGAGCAGCCCGGCGGCGACGGGCACGAGCAGGGCGGTCCGCAGGTCCGTCAGCTCCGACAGCGCGCCCACCGCCGGGGAGGTGACGAGGAAGCCGATCCGCATCAGCCAGCCGAGCACGGCGATGCCGGTGCCCTCGGGCAGCCCCGGCACGCGGCCGGCCGCGGCGAACGCGGCCGGCACCAGGGTGGCGCAGCCGAGACCGGCGAGCGCGAAACCGGCGAAGGCCGGGGCGGGCGCCGGCGAGAGGACGACGAGCGCCGCGCCCGCGGCGACGACGAGACCGCCGGCGCGGGCCACGGCCGCGCGGCCCCACCGGTCGGTCACCGGGTCGCCGAGCAGCCGCCCGGCGAACTGGGCGAGCAGCGCCACGCTGAGCGCCAGCCCCGCGACCGCGTCCGGGGCGCCGGTGCGGGTGCGCACGAACAGCACCGCCCAGTTGTTGGCCACGTCCTCCACCAGCGTGCCGCAGATCGCGAGCACCACGAGCGGCAGCAGCAGCCGTGCGGCGCGCCGGCGCACGCGCGGGCCGGCGAGCGCGCCGGAGGGCCGCTCGTGCAGTTCGGGCCGCTCGTCCGCGCGCAGGGCGGTCCGGACGCCGGCGGGGACCACGGCCAGGCGGCACGCGAGGAGCGCGACGAGCGCCCACGCGGCGCCGTTGAGCAGCACCTGCAGCCCCGGGTCCACGTCCGCGGCGGCCGCGGCGGCGCCGAGCGCGCCGCCGGTGGCCGCGCCGGCCGACCAGGCGGCGTGGAAGGAGTTCATGGCGGAGCGGCCGCGCCACTGCTCGACCAGCACCCCCTGCACGTTCTGCGCCGCGTCGACGACCGCGTCGAGGGCCCCCGCGAACGCCAGGGCGAGCGCGAACAACCACACCGCGCGGCTGCCGCCGGCCGCGGCGAGCGCCCCCGCGAGCGCCACCGACCCGACCGCGCTCGCGCGCAGCGCGCCGAAGCGGCGGATGACCCGGCCGGCGAGGGGGGCCGCCAGCAGGGCACCCACGGCGAAGGCGACGACCAGCACGCCGAACCCGCTGTCGCCGAGACCGAACAGCGCCTTGAACTCGGGGTAGCGGGGCAGCAGGGCGCTGAAGAGGACGCCGTTGGTGAAGAACATCAGCGCCACTCCGGTCCGGGCGCGGCGGGGGGAGGGC
>NZ_JAAALL010000409.1 GCF_009906315.1 Kineococcus vitellinus
GCCGAGCCCTCCACCGCCGAGCCCTCCACCGCCGAGCCCTCCACCGCCGAGCCCTCCACCGCCGAGCCCTCCACCGCCGAGCCCTCCAGTGGCGCCTGCGCCAGCCACTGCTGCAGCACCCTGATCGCCTGCTCGACATTCGGCTGGTGGATCAGCTCCTCGGCGCGCCGACTGGCCTGCTCATGCTCGATCTGCTGTAGCCGGCGTCGAGTGCCGGTGCGGCAGTGCGGCGGGTGCTGGTCAGGATGTCCTCCTGGAGGGGCGTCTCCGGTCGCGGTCTCCAGCATCGGTGACGTCAGCTGTCCGCGGTAGTGCTCGCTCATGGCGCGCGGCGTGCGTCGTCCAGTCCTGACGCGTGATGCTCAGACGTACCCCCACGACGTCGGCCCGTCGGGCATCGTCTCGTCCGCCCCCTGCAGGTCGAAGGTCACCGGGACGAAGACCGCCTCGACGTACCCCTCACCGGCAGTACCCGTCGTCGACTCCGGCACCGCCGGCGACACCTCGATGTCCTCGATGCGCGGCGGATCCGCAGCCCAGACATCACCGTCGGCGTAGGACCCGGTCGTCAGCGACGCCGCGCCGGACTCGTCGTGCTCCTGCAGCGCGCCGAGATAGCTGCGCACCACATCCTCCGGTGAGGTCGAAGCACTCACCAACACCGCCCCCGCGGGGTCGGTGTCGCCAGGCGACCCGCCGCACCCGGTGAGCAGGGCCGTGTTCAGCGCGAGGACAGCGGGGATGAGCGGTCGGTGGGTCACCTTCCCGGTGTAGCACCGGCCGGTTGCTGAGCGCAGCCATGCGCGAGAACGCGCACCGCGTGTCCACAGGACCCAGCAACACCTCACGGTCATCCCGCAGACCTCGCGCGTCTGTCGATGTCCGGACCTCGCGAGACCGCCGAGGGTGATGCACGAGTCACCTTGGCGACGGCATCCTGACGAGGTGACCGACCGCCACCCTGACCTGGCCGACGATGCCAAGGCCTCGCTGTTGGCCGCCGGCATCGGTGGCAGCCTGCTGGTGGTCACCGTGCCCGTCTTCTTCTCAGCCGTGATGTGGCCGGTCCTCGACCCTGGCGCGGTCCCCGCTGCAGTCCTGGTGGCGATGGCAGCTGTGGCCACATGCACCCCGGTGGCGGTGACGGCCGTCATCGCCGCACGCCAGCGCGCCGCCGTGCGCGTCAGCGTGCTGCTGGTCGCTGTTCCGCAAGCGGTGCTGTGCGCTCCGCTGTTGCTGCTCAGCGTGCTGGGGCAGCGCTGAGCCGGCACTGACCCACGGCATCACCAGGATCAGACCGCCCGGTCATTCCGCAGACCTCGCGCGTCTGTTGAGAGGTGGTCGATCACTACGACGGTCGACCTGACAGCCCAGACGGCTGCTGGCGCCGCCGAGCATGGAACGTGGACGCCGGCTGCTACATCCCAGCAGATCAGGACCGCCCTGCTCACCGCCCCGCTCACCGCCCCGCAGATCGACCAAGGAGCTGACGCGATGAAGCCGCACCCGAGCGCAGCCGGCGTCATGGGGTACATGGCGTGCGCGGCGCTGCTGACGGCCTGCTCGGCGTCCTCGCTCTCAGCCGGCCTGGAGGGTCCCCTGCTGGTCTCCCAGGGCAGCTGGGACGCCGCGATGACCGCGGCCATCGGGGGTCCGCTCGCCGAGGTCGGCGCCTGCATCGGGATCGGGGAGTCGATGGTGGTGTGGCCCGACGGCGTCGGCTGGGACGAGGAGAGCCAGTCGCTGGTGCTCGCCGACGGCACGCGGGTCGCGCTGGGCAGCCGGGTCTACGGAGGTGGGGGCTCGATGCCGACCTCCGCGATCAACTCGCTGTTCGACTCGCAGGCGGCGGAGGGGTTGCGCGAGTGCGAGGTTGAGGTGGGTGCAGAGGTGATGGTGTTCAACGTGGGCGGCAGCGTCTCCAGCACGCCGCTGCCCTGAGGCTGCATTCAATGCGCAAGCCCGGGTCGCGGTCATGGCGCTCTCCGGTGACGGCCCTTCACCCTGTTGGGAGATGGACCACCTGGAGCACGCTCGTCGGGCTACCTTCCTCAGGTGGCCGCAGCCGAGCGCAGTCCCCGACCGCACCAGCTGGACCTCGAGCACTTGCGCACCGCCCTCAACGGCGTCGTCGACCTCGCCATCGAGCGCTTCGGAGCACGCCTGGACGTGGACGCGGTGGCCAGCTACAACGACTACTACTGGCACCTGCCCGTCGACACCGCCTACGCCATGGACGACGACCCCGGCCTGCACATCGACGTCGGGCAGAGCAGCGACGACCTCCAAGAACTCGCCGAGATGATCGACCAGCCCCACGAGCAGGTGCTGCAGCACTCGGTGCAGCACCTGGTGGGGTTGCTGAACCTGGTGGCCTTCCTCGACGACCCGCGCCCCGGCCGACGACGGCCACCAGGCACGACGCCCACACCGCTACCGGTACCGCCGGAGGACCCGGAGGACCCGGAGGACCCGGAGGACACCGAAGCGGCCAACGACTGAGAGCTGGACAGCGTCGGAAGCATCACGGGTGCGATGAGCAAGCCACCGCACGGTCACCGCGCGGGCCGCGCTGCGCGCGGTTACGGCGCAGCCAGGATGTCGACGACCTCGCGATCTTGCCGATGACCAAGCAGACGGTGGTCTGGTGATCAGGCAGTAGGGTTTCTAGTCGAAGCCGAGCAGCGAAGTCGGCCACAGCGCAGGATGCACTCATGGGCCGGACACCGGTGAACTTGCACAGCATCGTGGCAGGGGCGGCCCTGGCGGTTGCTCTGGCCGGCTGCGGCGAGGGCGGCGACCTTGCCTTCCACAACGACGGCCCCGACGACGTGAGCGTCGTTTCCAGCGGGGAGACCTTTACCTTACAGGCGGATGGCGGGATGGTGATCCTCGATACGGGATGCGCGGACGGGGATGTCTCGGGCACCTTCTCCTCGGGCAAGACCGCCACCGTCCCAGGCCC
>NZ_JAAALL010000040.1 GCF_009906315.1 Kineococcus vitellinus
CCCGTGCTGATCGCGCGCGACTGGCCGCTGACCGGGCGCCGGCGCAGGGCGGTGCCCACCCGTTCGAGCACGTCCCGGCGCCCGGTCAGCGGCCAGTCGCGCGCGATCAGCACGGGGGCCTCACCGGCCGGCGCCCACCGCGGGGCGCACGGGGCGCCGCCGGGCGCCCAGCAGCCCCGCGGTCCCCAGGGCGAGCACGCTGAGCACGGCGAGCAGGTAGACCCACGGCGAGGTGCGGGCCCAGGCGACGTCCTCGCGGAAGCGCACCAGGACGGCCAGCTGCAGGACGCCCAGCACGACGTAGGTGGCGGCCGCCGGCTGCAGGCGGTGCAGGTCGTCGTCGACGACCACGAGGACGGCGGCCAGGCCCAGGGCCAGCAGCCAGGAGGCCACCGCGCGCGCCGTCAGGGGGGTGAGGGTCCACGGCCACAGCCCGCGCGCGGCGGGCAGGGTGAACAGCGCCGCCCCGGCGGCGGTGAGGACGACGGCGTGCGCGCCGAGGGCGGTGCGCAGCACCCGGCCCAGGTGCGGTCCGGAGCGCGGGTCCCCGCCGGGGGCGCGCAGCTGCCCCGGCAGCACCGCCAGCATCGCGACGGGGACGACGACGTAGACGGCCAGCCAGCCCCAGGCGGCGGCGCGCGGGACGGCGCCCGCGGCGGCGAGGTGGAAGCGGTCCAGGTGCAGCAGGGTGGCCGCCAGGGCCGCGAGCGCGAAGACGAGGACGGTGACGTAGCCGACGCGCGCCGAGCCCCACGTCCGGGCGCGCAGCGAGAGCACGACCAGGACGAAGCCGGCGGCGTACCCGGCGCCGAGGAAGGCCGCCGTCAGCGGCGGCTGCACCGTCCAGGCGAACCCCTCGGCGGTGCGCCGGCTGAAGACCAGCAGCTGGGTGGTGGCCACGGGCGTCAGGACCGCGAACACCACCAGCAGCAGCCGCACCCCGGCCACCTGGGAGCGCCCGGCGACCGCCTCAGCGCCGGGCACGGACCGGCTCCGGCGGCGCGGCGGGCGTCGCGGCGGGGGGCCCGTCCGCGGACGGCACGGCGGGCGGGCGGGCGGTCGCGCGCTGCGGGCGCTGCGGCAGCCGGACCCCGAACCCGGTGCGCGCCAGGCGCAGCAGGACCAGCCCGGGGCGCAGCACCTCGTCCACGGCGGCGGCGCACAGCACCTCCAGGTCGGTGGTGCGCTGGCGCAGGGCGTCGGGGCCGGCGGCGCGGGCGCGGGAGAGTTCCGCGGCGTTGTGCCACACCAGCACGCGGGCCTGCACCAGCCAGTGCCTGCTGGCGAGGAGGTTGAGCGGGTACAGCAGGCGGGAGAGGAGTTCCGCGGCCGCGGGACCGCCCAGCGCGCGCAGCCGCCGGCTCTCCTCGGGCATGCGGCGCAGCATCACGGTGTCGACGTGCCGGAAGTCCGCGGCCCGTCTGCGCATCAGCTCGGCGTCGGCGACGTCGGCGTCGTCGAGGACCTCCAGCAGGACCTGCGGCAGGTCGAAGTTCAGGTGCGCGTTCAGCCCGACCAGCTGCTGCACCAGGGGCGGGACGCCGGGGCGGGGCTGCAGCGCCAGCTCCCAGGGCAGGGGCACCGCGGCGCCCGCCCGCCAGGAGCGCAGGGCGTCCAGGTAGCGGGTGGCGAAGACGACCACGAGGTCCCCCACCCACGCGCCGTCGCGGAACCCGCCGGCCTCCAGCTCGCGCTGCATCGCCCGGGTGCTGCGCAGGTACAGGCCGCAGAAGTGGCGCTGGTCGTCGTCCGGCCCGAGCTCGGCGTGCGCGGCCTCGAAGCGCAGCACGAGCTCCTGCACCCGGGCGGCGGTGGCGTCGCCGTGCATCAGGACCTCCACGCGACGGTGCCGGCGGGTTCCGGGACCCGCCGGCTGTGCGCTCCCGCGCGTCGCCTCCGCAGGGTATTCCTCCGGGACCGCGGGCAGAAGGGCCCGACCGCCGCGGTCCCGGCCCGGCGCGCTCCCGCGGGGAGGGCACCGGGCCGGGAGCCGGTCACGGCAGGGGCCGGGGCTCGCCGTAGATCAGGTCGTCCAGCACGACCAGGTCGGTCGCGCCCCCGTCGCTCGCGTTGGCGCTCAGCGGGGAGTTGCCGGAGGTGATCTTGACCTCGTAGATCCTGGCGCTCGTCTTGACGCCCAGGAACGACAGGCTGCCGTTCGCGTTGGCGCCGCGCGGGACGTTGCGGTTCCACAGCCGCTGGCCCCAGCGGTCGTACAGCTCGATCTTGGTGCTGTCCCCGCGGTCCACGTCGGTGAAGACGGCGCCGAAGCCCTTGACCGTCGCGCGGTCGCCGGTGCCCGGCTCGTAGAAGCGGACCGTCGTCAGGGTCGTGCCGCGGGGGGAGAACAGCCGCTCGGGGCTGGAGGTGGCGAAGGAGTTCACGTTCGACCACCGGATGTCGCCGAAGCGGGCGAGGGTGCCGGTGGGGTTGGCGGAGTCGGCGCTGGCCTGGAACCTGTTGGTGCTGGAGGCGAAGACCACGCCGCGCGGGTGCGTGGTGTTGAACAGGTCGCGCGGCATGTCGTGCGGGGCGGCCAGCGCGTCGGACAGGCCGTCCCAGCTGATCTCGCGGCGGCCGCCGGGCTGGCTGCCGGGCGCGTTGACGTTGTTCGGCCCGCCGAGCAGCGTCCGGAAGGCGTCGACGGTCGGTGCGAGGCCCGCCGCGCCACCGGCGGTCCCCTCGATCCTCGTGAAGGACGGCGGCGTCGCCTGCGCCGGGGTGGTGCCGGCGAGGACGCCGGGGAGGACGGTGGCCGCTGCGGTGATCGCGACGAGGCGGCGGAGGGGGGATCGGCGTGCGGTGCCCTGGGAACGCATCGGAACTCCTCGATCGGTGGGTGGGAGTGCTGGGAGAGGTGCACCGCCGCGGTGGGGGGCGCTCCCCCCGGGGCCGCCGGCGACACCACGAGGTTCGCCCGCCGCGCCCGGGCGGTCGTGAGTGGTGACCTGCTCAACCCGCGCCCGCCCTCCTGCTCAGGGAGTCCTGCCGGACGACGGAGGTGCTGCGGCGCCCGGGTTCCCCGGCCGGCGGCCGGTTTCCGGGACCGGGTGCGGCGTTGACACCCCGTCGGAGGCTGACTAGCGTCCTCGACGTCCGACCCAGGACTCCCCCAGGTCGGCCGTCCCTGCCGACCTCGTCGGCGGCGCACCCGGGTCGCCTCCCGCGACGGCCCATCACCCGTGATCGACGACGATCACCACGGCGCCAGCGGCCCGAACGGACGACGACCCATGCTCACCTCCAGCGACTTCGACGACGACGGCCACGCCGAGCTGGTGGTCTCCAGCGCCACCGACCTCGGCCTCCTGCAGGTGTCCGGCTCCACGCTGACCGCGACGGCGCGCGCCTCCAGCGGCACCTGGCTCGGCGGCTGGAACCTGCAGGTCCAGGACAACCGGTTCGGCCCGGTCGGCGACTTCGACGGCGACCACCGGGCGGAACTCGTGGTCTCCAGCCCGTGGGGGCTGGGGATCCTCGAACGGCAGGGCGGCGAGCTGCGGCCGCTGACGATGGCGGCCAACGGGACGCGGCTGGGCGAGTGGAACCTGCAGACGGGCGACAACCGCTTCGAGCAGGTTCTCGACCTGGACGGCGACGGCCGCGACGGCCTGCTGGTGACGAGCCCGTGGGGGCTCGGCCTGCTGGGGCTGGGCCGCTCGGGGCTGTCCTCGCACTGGCTCTTCCCCAACGGCACCCGGCTGGGCGGCTGGAACCTGCAGACCGGCGACAACCGCTTCGGGCCGGCCGGCGACCTCGACGGCGACGGGCGCGACGAGGTCCTCGTCTCCAGCCCCTGGGGCGTCGGGGTCCTCGACGTCGACGCCGGCTCCCCCACCGTCGTCGCGATGGCCGCCAACGGGACCCGGCTGGGCGGCCGGTGGAACCTGCAGACCGGCGACAACCGGTTCCGGCTGGCCGGCGACGTCGACGGCGACGGGCGCGAGGAGGTCCTCGTCACCAGCCCCTGGGGCATCGGCGTCCTCGCCCTGCGCGACGGCGCGCTGGTGCCGCTGTTCCTGGTGCCCAACGGCACCCGGCTGGGCGAGTGGGTCGTCGACACCGCGAGCAACCGCTTCGGTCCCCTGGCCGACCTGGACGGGGACGGGCGGGCGGAGCTGTTCGTCTCCAGCCCCTGGGGCGTGGGCGTGCTGGAGTGGAACGGCTCGGGGCTCACCTCCTCGGTGATGGCCGCGAACGGCGCCCGCGTCGGCGAGTGGGTGGTGGACACGCGCAACAACCGCTTCGGGCGCGCGGCGGACTACGACGGCGACGGCCGCGCCGAGGTCCTGGCCTCCAGCCCCTGGGGCGTCGGGCTGCTGAAGCAGTCGGGCAGCACGTTCAGCACGCCGGTGATGGCCGCGAACGGCACGAACGCCGGCGGCTGGAGGATCGACACCGACGACGACCGGTACGGCGTGCGCGGCGGGTGCGCCGACCACGTCACCGTCCACACCAAGACGCTGGTGACCCCGACCGCGGCCGTCCGCACGTTCCTGCACCGGCAGTTCACGGAGGCCGAGCAGTTGTTCGCCGACGTCGGCATCGCCCTGTACCGCGGGAGCCTGGAGGACCTCAGCGCCGACCCGGCCCTCGCGCACCTCGTCGCCCTCGACGTCGGGACCTGCACGCTGGGCGCCCCCACCGCCGAGCACGTCGACCTGTACGCCCACCGGGCCGGCGTCGCGGCCGACGACCTCGTCGTCTACCTCGTGCAGACCCTCGTCGGCGGCTCCGGCACGTTCGCGGGGTGCGCCACCCACCCCGCCGGGCAGCCCGGCGCCGCGATCGTGCAGGCCGGTGCGCGCTGGCTGCTGGCCCACGAGCTCGGTCACGTCCTGGGGTTGCGCCACCCGCCCACCACGCCCGCGACCAACGCGGACCAGCTCATGTGGTGGACCACCTCGTGGACGAACACCCCGCCGGACCTCGCCGAGTCCGAGGTGTCGACCCTGCTCCAGAGCCTCCTGACCCACCCCGTCTGAGGAGAACCGCCATGGCCAAGCCGCTGGAGGAGCTGCGCGAGCAGCTCAGCGCCATCGAGCCCGACGAGCGCACGTACGCGGGGATCGGCCCCGCGGACGTGCCCGCGCTGCGCACGCTGCTCGAGGAGGAGGAGGGCTGGCTCGCCGGGCGGGCGGTGTTCGCGCTGGCCCTCGTCGGCGACCGCGCCGCCGCCGACGCCCTGCGCGAGGCGAGCACCAGCAGCCGCGAGGAGGTGCGGGTCGCCGTGGCCGCGAGCGCGGACCGGCTCGCGCCGGAGCTGTCCGACGCCGTGCTCGCGCCCCTGCTCGACGACGAGGTGACCGCGGTGCGCAAGTTCGCGATCCGCGCGGTCTCACCGGCCAGCGACCCGGGCCTGCGCGCCCGGGTCGCCGGGCTGGCGCGCTCGGAGCGCAACGCCGCCGTGCGCGCCGGCGCCCTCACCCGCACCGAGCAGCTGGGGGGCTGAGGGCCGTGCCCACCGACGACGACATCGTCCAGCGCGCCATCGCCAGGTTCGGGCCGGTGCTGGACCTGCGCGAGCGCCCCCAGGACCTCGTCGACATCGTCCGCGCGGCGCGGGTCGACGAGCTGGTCAGCCCCGACGGCGGCGCGCCCCCGGGAGGCACGCCGCCGCCTCCGCCACCGCCCGGTCCGACGAGCGGGCAGGTGACGGACGTGCGGCTCGAGGAGGTGATGGACGAGCTGCTGCGGCTGCGGCGGCAGGTGGCCGAGGCGGCCGGTGACGTCGCCTCGCTGCGCGGGCACTTCGGGCTCTGAGGAGCCCGTGAGCACCGGGGGGCACCGCCGGGTCTTCGTCCAGGTGCCCGCCTACCGCGACCGCGAGCTCGCCCCGACGCTGCGCAGCCTCGGGGAGAACGCCCGCCACCCCGAGCGCCTGCGCGTCGTGGTGCTCTGGCAGCGCGGCGAGGACGACCCCGACCTCGGCGACGTCGGCGCGCTGCCGGACCTGACCGTCGAGACCACCCCCGCCGCCACCAGCCGCGGCCCCAACTGGGCGCGCTCCCTGCTGCAGCAGCGCGCGCGCGCGGACGACGACGTCACGCTGGTGATCGACTCCCACCTGCGGTTCGTGCCGGGCTGGGACGAGCTGGCGCTCGGGATGCTCGACGACCTCGGGCGCACGGTCGCCAAGCCGGTGCTCACCGCGTACCTGCCGGCCTACCTGCCGGGGTCGCCGCCGCCCGCCGGCGCCCGACCGTTCAAGATCTACCCGCTGGAGCGCCAGGACGGCGTCCTGACCCGGCTGACCAGCCACGCGCTCGCGCACCCCGCGCAGCTGGCGGGCCCGGTGCGCGCCGAGTACCTGTCGCTGCACTTCCTGCTGGCGCCCGCGGCCTTCGGCCGCGAGGTGCCCCACGACCCGCACGTGTACTTCTTCGGCGACGAGGTGGCGCTCGGGGCCCGCGCGTTCACCGCCGGCTGGGACCTGTTCCACCCGCACCGCGTCCTCGGCTGGCACGCGTACGACCGCGCGGACCGGGTGCCGCACTGGGACGAGCACCCCGGCTGGGGCGCCGACCACGCGCGGACCCTGGAGCGGTTGCGGCGGTTGTTCGACGACGGGGACGACGGGCTCGCCGCGTGGCGAGGCACCGCCCGGTCGGTGCGCGAGTACGAGGAGCGCATCATGACGCGGCTGGTGCTGCGGTGACCCCGGTGCCGGGCGGCGGGGAGGTCGTCACGGTCCTGGACGGCTACCTGTCCCCCCAGCTGTGCCGCCGGGTCGTCGCCGAGCTGGAGTTCGCGCTGTGGCGCCGCAGCCAGGTGGCGGTCCCCGGCCCCGGCGGCGGCCTCGTCGGGGCGTCCTCGCCGGAGCGGACGAGCGAGTCGACCGGCCAGCGCTGGTTCAGCGAGCCGCTGCAGGCCCTCGTGGAGGAGCTGGGGACCAGGCTCTGCGGCGACTTCGGCGCGCTCCCCTCCCACCTGGAACCGTGGCAGGCCGTCCGCTACGGGCCGGGCGGCCGGTTCGGGCTGCACACCGACGGCGGCCCGTTCCGCCTCGAGCCGGCCGGCGACCGCGTCCTGACGTTCCTGCTGTGCGTGCAGGCGCCGGAGGGGGGCGGCGGCACCTACTTCCCGCGCCTGGACCGGCTGGTCGACGCCGTGGCGGGCCGCCTGCTCGTCTGGGACAACCTGCTGCCCGACGGGCGCCCCGACGAGCGGACGCTGCACGCGGCCACGCCCGCCCGCGCCGGCCGGAAGGTCGTCCTGACCACGTGGTCGCGCGAACGGCCCGTCCGGCCGCCGGCTCAGAGCGCGGCCGCCAGCAGCGAGGCGGCCAGGGCGAGCATGACCACCGCGATGCCCGCGTCGAGCACCCGCCAGGCGCCGGGGCGCGCGAACAGCGGGCGCAGCAGCGCGGCGCCGTAGCCCAGGGCGGCGAACCAGGCGGTGCTGGCCAGGGCGGCGCCGGCGGCGAACCACCACTGCCGCCCCGGGTGCCCCTGGGCGATCGAGCCGAGCAGCACGACGGTGTCGAGGTAGACGTGCGGGTTCAGCCAGGTCAGCGCCAGCGCCGTGCCCACCGTGGCCGCCAGGGAGCCCGGCGCGGCCCCCTCCTGCGCCCGCAGCGCCTGCGGGCGCAGCGCCCGGCGCGCGGCGAGCAGGCCGTAGGCGCTCAGGAAGGCGGCACCGGCCAGTCGCACCCCGTCCAGCACGCCGGGGTGGGCGCCGACGACGGCACCGGCACCGGCCACGCCGGCGGCGATGAGCAGGACGTCGGAGAGCACGCACACCAGGACCACCACCCCCACGCGCTGGGCGCGCAGCCCCTGGCGCAGCACGAAGGCGTTCTGCGAGCCGATCGCGACGATGAGGGACAGCCCCAGCCCCAGGCCGGAGGCGGCGGCGAGCAGGGCGGAGGAGGCGGGGAGCACCCGCCGACCGTAGGCAGCCCGCAGGCTGAAGGGAAGCTCACGTTCCTGCAGCGCCATTAGCATCGCTGTTCGTGGACTTCACCTCGACCCTGGACCTGGCCCAGCTGCGCGCCCTGAGCGCGGCGGTCTCCGAGGGCACCCTCGAGGCCGCCGCCCGCGCCCTGCACGTGACCCCCTCGGCGGTCAGCCAGCGGCTGCGCGCCCTGGAGACGGCCACCGGCCGCGTCCTGCTCGTGCGCAGCCGACCGGTGCAGCCGACCGAGTCCGGCCGGGCGCTGCTGCGCCTGGCCCGCCAGGTGGAACTGCTGGCCGGCGACGCCCTCGCCGAGCTGGACGCCGGCGGCGGCGAGGGCGGCGGGTCGGTGGAGCACGGACCGCGGACCCTGCCGATCGCCGTCAACGCCGACTCACTGGGCACCTGGGTGCTGCCCGCGCTGGCCGCGCTGGCCGACCCGTCGGCGGCCGGGCCGCTGTGCTTCGACGTCCACCGCGACGACGAGGGGCACACCGCGGGGCTGCTGCGCGCGGGCACCGTCGTGGCCGCCGTCACCACCGACCCCGACCCGGTCGCCGGCTGCTCGGTCACCCGGCTGGGCGCCATGCGCTACCGGCCGATGGCCGCGCCCGCCTTCGCCCGGCGCTTCCTCCCCGAGGGCCCCACCGCGCGGGCGCTGGCCCGGGCCCCCGTGGTCGTCTTCGACCGCAAGGACACCCTGCAGGAGCGCTACCTGCGCCGGCACCTGCCCGAGGGGGCGCAGCGGCTCGCGCCGCCCGTGCACCACGTGCCCTCCTCCGCGGACTTCCTGACCGCGATCGCCCTGGGCATGGGCTGGGGCATGCTGCCCGAGCTGCAGGTCCGCGGCGCGCAGCCGCCCGGGCCGCTGGTGGACCTCGACCCCGCCGGCGCGATCGACGTGGCGCTGCACTGGCAGCAGTGGAAGCTGGGCTCGGCCTCGCTGGAGCGGGTGGCCGCCGCCGTCACCGCCGCGGCCCGCCGGCACCTGGTGCAGGGCGCGTGAGCGCCCGGAACGCCGAACGGGTGCCCACCCGAAGGTGGACACCCATTGGTGACCTGCGCGAACGCCGGTCGGGCTGACAGGATTTGAACCTGCGACCCCTTGACCCCCAGTCAAGTGCGTCCCGTCCGCTGAAGTCCGTGGGTGGCTCGTTCGCGCAGGTCAGAGCGGCTTGACGTCCATGAGCGTCCGCACGCCTACAGCAACGTGTGAGTCAGGTTGCTGTACCGGTTGCTGCACTCGTCGCTCGTGAGGAAGGTCGCGACGACGGTCTCGCGCTCGCCCCCCTTAAGACGAGTCGAGGGTTGTGCAGGCTCCTCCCCCTTCCCGGGCGACGGGACCTGGGCCATGGTCACGGTGAGGAGGTGGTCACAGTCCTCTGAGCGACTTCGCTCACCACCCTGAGCCGCTGAGCTGGCGTGACTACTCTCGGCAGGAGCAACATGACCGACAGGCAGGGGTAAGAGAGTGACGCACGTCGCAGGCTTCAACGACAAGGTCGGCTTTATCTGGGCGATCGCGGACCTGCTGCGGGGTGACTACCGCCCGCACGAGTACGGACAGGTGATCTTGCCGCTGACGGTGTTGCGTCGGCTGGACAGCGTGCTGGAGCCCACCAAGGACGCAGTACTGCAGCGCGCGGCCACGCTGAAGATCGACAATGTCGACCCCATCCTCAAGCGCACCGCCAAGCAGCCCTTCTACAACGTCAGCGCGATGGACTTCCGCCGCCTGCTGGACGACCCGGCCAACGTCGCCAGCAACCTGCGCGGCTACATCGCCGGCTTCTCCCCGGGCACCGCCGAGGTGCTAGAGCGCTACGGGTTGGACAACCACATCAGCCGCCTGGACGGCGCCGGGCTGCTGTACCAGGTGATCAGCCGCTTCGCCGACGTGGACCTGCACCCGAAGCAGGTGCCCAACGAGGCGATGGGCTACATCTTCGAGGAGCTGCTGCGGCGCTTCAACGAGATGAGCAACGAGACCGCCGGTGAGCACTTCACCCCCCGTGAGGTGATCAAGCTCATGGTCAACATCCTCTTCGCCACCGACGACGACACCCTGCGCGGCGCGGCCCCGGTGCGCAGCATGTTCGACCCCGCCTGCGGCACCGGCGGCATGCTCATCGGCGGGCAAGAGCACCTGGCCAGCCTCAACCCGGCCGCGACGCTGGAAGTCTTCGGGCAGGAGCTGAACGGAGAGACGTGGGCGATGGCCCGCTCCGACCTGATGATCACCAAGCAGGACCCCGAGCGCATCCAGCTCGGCAACAGCCTCTCCGACGACAAGTTCGCGGGGAAGACCTTCGACTACCTGCTGGCCAACCCGCCCTTCGGCGTGGACTGGAAGCGCATCGAGAAGACCATCCGCGACGAAGCCGACGGCCTCGGCATGGCAGGGCGCTTCGGCGCCGGCCTGCCGCGCGTCTCCGACGGAAGCCTGCTCTTTCTGCAGCACATGATCTCCAAGATGAAGCCAGTCGAGGAAGGCGGCTCGCGCCTAGCGATCGTCTTCTCCGGCTCCCCGCTCTTCTCCGGCGGCGCCGGGTCCGGGGAGTCAGAGATCCGCCGATGGATCATCGAGAACGACTGGCTGGAGGCCATCGTCGGCCTGCCCGACCAGCTCTTCTACAACACCGGCATCTCCACCTACTTCTGGGTGCTCACCAACCGCAAGGCCCCGCAGCACCGCGGCAAGGTGCTGCTGCTCGACGCGCGCGAATCGTGGACAAAGATGCGCAAGTCCCTCGGCGATAAGCGCAAGTACGTTAGCGACGAGCAGATCGCGGACATTACCCGTCTCTACGCCGACGCCCTGGCCGGAGACACCAGCGACGAGCGGGTGCGCGTCTTCGACAACGACGCATTCGGCTACCAGCGCATCACCGTGGAGCGGCCGCTGCGCCGACGCTGGAACGTCACCGACGAGGCCATTGCGACGGTGGAGGTGGCCAAAGGCTTCCTCAAGGCGGGCGTCGACCACGAGACGGTGCTCGGCGCTCTGCACCGCTTGCTTGGTGCCTCCGAGGAAACAGAAGCCGCACTGTGGAGCAACGTGCAGCGTGAACTGAAGAGTACTGGGGTGGCGACGGTGCCCGCACCGGTAAAGAAGGCCATTGTCGAGGCTTGCGCGGTGCCCGACCCGGACGCCAAGCCGGTGCTGGACCGCAAGGGCCAGCCACTGTCTGATGCGGAGTTGCGGGACAATGAAAACGTCCCACTGGGCGAGTCGATCGAGGAGTATTTTGCGCGCGAAGTCCTGCCTTACGTGCCGGACGCGTGGGTCGACGAGTCCAAAACCCGAATCGGTTACGAGATTCCCTTCACGCGTCAATTCTATAGGTACGTGTCGCCGAGGCCGCTGTCGGAAATCGACGCCGACATTGCTCAGGTTGAAGCGAATATTCAGCGCCTACTCGGGCAGGTGGCGTGATGGTGCGCTTGAAGACGCTTGTCAATCTAGCCGTCCGCAAGGGAGTGCCTGGCGAGCGGCCTCGAATTGACCTTGACAACATTGCAAGTGGCGCAGCAAGCCTTACTGGAGAGCGAGCTATAAGTTCTGCAGGTGATTCAGTTGCCTTTGAGCCAGGAGACGTGTTGTTCAGTAAGTTGAGGCCATACCTTGCTAAAAGCCTACTGGTCGAACAATCTGCTTTTGGCACAAGTGAATTGCTTGCTATGGTGCCGGGCCCTGCCATAGATGGGCGCTTTTTCAAGTATGTGACCCTATCGAAGCCTTGGATCGAGTGGGCGGTAGCCACGTCATACGGCACAAAGATGCCCCGAACCTCATGGGAGGCGATGGCTGAATATCGCATTGATCAGCCGCCGCTCGAGGATCAGCGGCGCATTGCGGACTTCCTCGATCAGCAAGTTGCAATACTCGATGACCTGATCACCTCGCGTCAAACGCAACTTCATCTGATGCACGAGCGGCATGCGAGCGAGGTGGATCGACTACTGAATCGGGTGAAGGGGCCGGCTTTGCCGCTCAGATACTTCCTAGTAAAGCCACCCTCATATGGCGTCCTTAAGCCCGATGGATATGAGGGTGCAGATGCGAGGCCACTACTCAAAATCTATAATATCTCCGAGTCGGGCAAATTGGACCACGTCGGTGGGCTGAGTACTATCAGTCCAATTCAGGATCGAGAGTACCAGCGCACTAAGGTGGCCAAGGGCGACGTAGTGCTTAGTGTCGTTGGCACCATTGGTCGAGTGTCTGTCATTGGCGACGAGCATGCTGGCTGCAACTTGTCGCGCGCAATAGCGCGGCTTGAGGTTTCCACTCAATATGATGGCCGACTAGTTCGCTGGTGGATCCAATCTAAAAAATTCGACGATTTCGTTCGAATCACTTGCCAGGGCACGGCACAGTCTGTCCTAAACATGGGCGATTTGGCTAAATTTAGGATTCGCGCAACAGGGGCTGACTCGGAGGTTGTCAGCATGCTCGAAGACCGCCATGAACATCAGACCTCTACAACACTGACACTCGAACGCTCCATTATGCTTCTTGCCGAGCGCAAGCAAGCCCTTATCACCGCTGCCGTCACCGGTCAGTTCGACATCACTACTGCGCGAAAGGTGCCGGTAGCGTGAGCGTGCACAGCGAGGCGGCCTTCGAGGCGAGCATCGTCGCGCACCTCACCGCTTGCGGCTGGCACGAGGGCCCCGCCTTCGACTATGATCGCGCGCTTGGCTTAAACACCGGCGAGCTGTTCACGTGGATCGGTGCGTCGCAGCAGAAGGAGTGGGACAAGCTCGCCGCGCAATACGGCGGAACTGACGCCCATGCGCAGACGCAGTTCACCAAGCGCTTAGCCGCCGAACTGGATGCACGCGGCGTTATCGACGTGCTGCGTCACGGCGTGAAGGAAAAGGGCGTCAGGATCCGGCTGGCGCAGTTCAAGCCCGCTCACGGCATCACCGCCACGCTACAGGCCGACTACGCCGCAAACCGCTTGACCGTGATCCGGCAGGTGCACCACTCCGAGTCCAACCCGCACGACTCTATCGACCTGCTGCTGTCGGTCAATGGCATCCCGGTAGCC
This sequence comes from Kineococcus vitellinus, assembly GCF_009906315.1. Classification (GTDB taxonomy): domain Bacteria; phylum Actinomycetota; class Actinomycetes; order Actinomycetales; family Kineococcaceae; genus Kineococcus; species Kineococcus vitellinus. The sequence goes on from NZ_JAAALL010000040.1 coordinate 12,954, forward strand.
ACCGCGGAGCTGAAGAACCCGCTGACCGGGCAGGGCGTGGAGCAGGCCAAGAAGCAGTACCGCCAGGATCGCAACCCCGCTGATCTCATCTTCGCCAAGCGCACGATTGTGCACTTCGCCGTCGACCCCGACCTGGTATTCCTCACCACCACCGTGGGCAAGGGCGCGTACTTCCTGCCCTTCAACCAGGGCTCCGACGGTCCCGGCCGCCCCGGTGGCCAGGGCAACCCGTCCAACCTAGTCGGGTACCGCACCGCGTACCTGTGGGAGCAGGTGTGGCAGCGCGACGCCTGGCTGGACTTGCTGCACCGCTTCGTGCACGTCCAGCGCCCGGAAGGGGCGAGCAAGAAGTCCGGCAAGGCCGTCACCATCTTCCCGCGATACCACCAGTGGGACGTCGTGCGCCGACTGGCCCAGCACGCCGCCAACCACGGCCCGGGCCGCGCCTACCTGCTGCAGCACTCCGCCGGCTCGGGCAAGTCCAACAGCATCGCTTGGCTGGCGCACCGGCTGTCCACCCTGCACACCGTTACCGACGCCACCGCCCTGCAAGGCACCGCGGCCGCGCTGGGGCCGGACACCAAGGTCTTCCACAAGGTCATCGTGGTTACCGACCGCGTGGTGCTGGACCGACAACTGCAGGAGACGATCAGCCAGTTCGACCACACCCCCGGCGTAGTCCAGCGCATCGACAAAGACTCCACCCAGCTGGCCGAGGCCCTGACCGGCTCCACCGCGCAGGTGATCATCACCACGCTGCAGAAGTTCCCCGTCATCAAGAAGACCGTCGCCGTCGGCGGTGCCGACCGCCGCTACGCCGTCATCGTCGACGAGGCGCACTCCTCGCAGTCCGGGGAGGCCGCCAAGGGCCTGAAGACCGTCCTGGGCTCCGGTGGCACCGCCGCGCTGGAGGAAGCCGAAGCCACCGACGCCGCACTGGAGGTCGGCGCCGACCCGCAGGACGCCCTCGACGCCGACTTGGACGAGTTGTTGACGCGCAGCGCCGCCGAGCGCGGCCGCCAGCCCAACCTGTCCTTCTTCGCCTTCACCGCCACCCCCAAGCCGAAGACGCTGCAGTTGTTCGGCGAGCGCGTGCCCGACGCCGCTGGGGGCGGAGTGCGGTATGAGGCGTTCCACCTGTACTCGATGCGCCAGGCGGTCGACGAAGGCTTCATCCTCGACGTGCTGGCCAACTACGTCACCTACTCCACCTACTACCGCCTGGCCAACGGCATCGGGGGCAGCACCGCTCACGGCGGCGGCGCGGTGGGTGAACAGGGCACGGGCTCCGCGGTCGATCCGGAGGTGGACAAGGGCAAGGCCAGCGCCGCGCTGGCGCGGTTCGTGTCCTTGCACCCGTCCAACCTGGCCCAGAAGGCCGAGATCATCGTCGAGCACTTCCGGCGGGTGACCCGTCACCAGATCGGCGGGCGCGCCAAGGCCATGGTCGTCACCCGCTCGCGCCTGCACGCGGTGCGCTACCAGCAGGCCATCGAGGCCTACATCGCCGAAAAGCACTACAGCGACGTGCGTGCCCTGGTGGCCTTCTCCGGCACCGTCACCGATCCCGACACCGGGCTGGAGTGGACCGAGTCGTCGATGAACCGTGACGGCGCCGGCAAACCCATCCCGGAGACCGAGACCGCTGCCCGCTTCAAGGGTGAGCCGCCCTTCCCCGCTGGCGCCTACCAGGTGCTCATCGTCGCCGAGAAGTACCAGACCGGCTTCGACGAGCCGCTGCTGCACACCATGTATGTGGACAAGAAGCTCGACGGCGTCAAGGCGGTGCAAACCCTGTCCCGGCTCAACCGGACTACGCCGGGCAAGGACAGCACCTTCGTGCTGGACTTCGCCAACGACGCCGAGGACATCAAGGCCGCTTTCGCGCCGTTCTTCGAGACCACCTGGACCGAACCAACCGATCCCAACGTCCTGTACACCCTCGAACAGCGCATCATGCGCGCCGGTGTCATCGACGAGAAGGAGATGACGCAGTTCGTCCAGGCGCTGCTCAAGGGCGAGGCGAAGGACAACCAGGTGCTGTACGCCACCACCGATGCGGCGGTGCAGCGATACCTGGACATCGACCAGGACGAGGACCGCGAAGACTTCCGCACCGCGCTGCGAGACTTCACCCGGTTGTACGCCTTCCTCGGACAGGTGATCACCTACACCGAGACCGACCTGGAGCAGCTCTTCTACTACGGCAGCGCCCTGATCAAGCGCCTGCCCAAGACGGACGAAGACGAAGGCGCCGTCGACATCAGCGACGCCGCCGTCCTGACGCACCTGCGCACCCAGCTGTCCGGGGAGCACGACCTGTCGCTGGGCCAGGGCGACGGCAGCGAGGGGCTGCCCGGCTCGCAGGGGGGCGGCAAGGGCGCCGGACCAGACCCAGACAAGGTACGCCTGTCGGAGATCATCGCCGCGCTTAACGCGAAGTTCGGCACCGACTTCAGCGAGGACGATGCCGTGCTGGCCGAGGCGGTCATCCACACGGCGATGAAGGACGAAGCCATCGTGGCCACCGCGTTGAACAACACCGAGGAGAACTTCGGCCTCAAGCTGCACGGCGACATGGACGGACTCGTCCTGGACCACCAGGAGGCCACCGAGGATTTCCACAAGCGCTACTTCGACGATGCCGCCTTCAAGTCCGCCTTCACCGCCTTCGTGCGCGGCGAGGTGTACCGACGCGCGCGTGAGCAGTCCGGTGATGCGGCCTGAGACAGCGTGACGTACTAACGGGTGTTAGTCGCGACATCTTTCTGGAGCGCGGCATCGCGAGAGTGAACCGGGCGTAACGCGGTCTCATCACCGGTCGGAGACCCCCGGAAAACGGGGGGTCTTCGACCGGTGATGGATCACGTGCGGTGCCGCAGCGCTGCTTCTCCTCGCAGCTCAGAACGGGAGTCGAAGTCCAGCCGACGAGGCTCGTCAGGATCCAGCAGAGTGCTTCCCGTCAGACCGTGCCGACGCGCGAGCGCCCGCCCCCTTTCCTTCAGCTTCCGCTCACCGGGGAACCGGGTGTCCAGCAGGTCGGAGAGCAGGTAGCTGGACAGCACGCGCAGGTCGGCATCGCTGACGCCGGTCGCCGAGAGCTGCTCGATGAGGTGCCGGGCCGCCGGAAGCCCACCGCTGATCACGTCGAAGCGCCCCCTCACAAAGTACTTCTGTGCGAGGCCCTCCAGCAGGGTGGGCCTCGCATCCTTGGTCATAGTGATGCCATCACGACGGAGTCGCTCGCCACGCAGTTGCAGCTCCACGCGCAGCATCCCGCTGCTCACCGCCGCCCACGCGTTCAAGAGGTCGGAGTCGGTGCAGGCATCACGGGCGAGCGCGGCCAGCTGCTGCTCCTTGTCGTACCCCCTGATGAGCCACTGCGTCTTGCTCCCGCGCGTCAAGGTCTGGACCTTGCCGTCGGCGCCGACGTGCTGTTCATGGTGGCGAGCACGCGCGACCGGGTGTCGCGACACCTGGGTGAGCGTCCACGAAGGAGACTCCACGCCGTGGAAGTCGCTGACGATGTCCAACCTCGCAAGGGTCACCTGGTCGACGTCCGGCACGTCAGGCAGGTCCCAGGTGAGGGAGCACAGGACGGCGTCAGCGAACTCCTCCAGGTCCGCGGCGTCGATGGCGTTGCGGTTGTGCCCGTGGATCATGCAGGGCAAGGACAGCTCGACGCCCATCATGGGGACGCCGCGTTGCCGGAAGCCGGAGACCCGCGCCCTGGTGAACCCGACCTCCACCTGACCGCGCGCGCGGACCGCGGTCTCGGTCAGCTCTCCGGTACCCCGGTCGATCGCCCGGTGCACCTGCTGGTTGCTCAGCTCGAAGAGCAGCTGCTCGGTGGTGGGGCCTGTCAGGTACACCGTGTCGATGCCCACCCCGGAAAGCGGGGTGAGTGCGCCCCTGTCAGTGGGGTGGGTGGGCCTGAAGCCGGCGCGCGCAAGGACGGTGTCCATCACGCTCGGACGGGAGGCCACCGGCACCGCCGCATCGACGTGATGACTGCGTTCGACCACGGCGACCTCACCGCGCGCCTCCCGAGGGCCTCGTGTCGCCGCGCAGGCGCTCGACGAAGGCGCGCAGGCTCTCCTGGGGGACCAGGGTGCGGCGACCGACCTTCACGGTCTCGATGTCGCCGGAGGCGATGAACTCGTAGAACTTCGACCTGCCCAGACCGACCTGCCACGAGGCCTCGGGGATCGGGAGCAGCAGACGCTCGCTCATGGGGGCTCCTTCCGGGCGTTGACGTCCACGCTGGTCCGTGGGACGTTTTGCTTGTTCAACGTCCCACGAAGACGATCAGGAGGCGAGGAAGAATGCCCCCCGGCTTCCGTCCCACGGTGTGGGCCGATCGGGAGCTGACGGCTCCCCCGGTGCCCGTGCGTGACCTGCAGGTCATGGACGGCGGATGGCTGCTCCTCCGCGGAGGAGAGCGGGAGGTCGAGCTGCCCGCCAACTTCTACCTGCAGGAGATGGGTGGGCACGGTCCCCGTCAGGAGGACGAGGTCATCGCCTTCGTGCAGCGCTGGGGCAGGTGCGCAGACCCGTACTGGCGAGACCGGCCCCCGGGGTACGAGTGGGCCGAGGGAGGAGCGGAAGCCGCCATCGCCGCCCGGCAGGGCGCGCCGTTCGCCTTCGCCGACCGGTCCTGCGACCGCGCCGCCGTCGCCGCCCGGTTCGCCGTGGTCGACGAACGGGACCTCGTGCACGTGGAAGAGGTCAAGGACCGGTGCGCTGCCGTGCACCAGCTGGTCACCCTGGTGCAGCGCTGGAGTGAGGGCGCCGAGCCGTCCACCGTGGAGGAGGACCTCTTCGTCGAGTTCGTCAACGGGGCGATGACCGCCTTCTCCCCCGGCTTGACCATGACGAGGGGGCCGCGCAGCGTCTCCCTCCCCCACATCACGGCCTACTCCGTCTCCGTGCTGCAGCTGTACAACGACTTGGTCTTGCAGCTGCCGATCCGGCGCTGCGCCAACGAGCGGTGCCCGCACGGAGGCTTCTTCACCCGGCAGCGGGGCCGGACCCAGTACGGCCAGCACCGCACGTCCGGGACCAAGTACTGCAGCGCTGAGTGCGCGAAGAGCCAGGCGGAACGAGAGCGGCGACGCCGCAGGAGCAAGGAGACACGATGAGCAAGCGCGCCAACGGTGAGGGCACCCTCTTCAAGCGGAAGGACGGCTCCTGGCAAGGGGCAGTCTCGTACATCGACGACACCGGCGCCCGCAAGCGCTGGACGGTGTACGGCAAGACGCAGGCCGAGGCGCGGACCAAGCTGCGCGAAGCCCGCGAGCGCCTGGACGCTGGCCACCCGGTGAAGGACACCGCGATGACGGTGGGCACGTGGCTGCAGCAGTGGATGAGCGGAGCGTTGGTCGCCAGCGACCGCAGCCAGTCGACGAAGGACCTGTACACCACGATCGCTCGCGTCCACCTGGTGCCGACGATCGGCCAGAGGAGGCTCGACCAGCTGCGTCCGACGGACGTGGAGGCGCTCATCGTGCTGAAGCGCGACCAGGGGCTCGCCGGATCGACGATCCGCACGATCTACACCGTGCTGCGGGGTGCGCTGGACGTGGCGGTGCGCGACGGCTTGGTCAAGCGCAACGTCACGAACGCGGTGAAGCGGCCGGCGGTCGAGCGCCGGGAAGCGACCTACCTGTCCGCCGAGCAGGCCCAGGAGCTGCTGCTCGCCGTGCGAGGTGACCGCATCGAGCCCATCGTGCGGCTCATGCTGGCGACCGGCCTGCGCCGTGGGGAGGCGCTCGGGCTGCACTGGCGAGACGTCGACCTTGACCAGTGCCTCCTCCGGGTGAGATCGGCGCTGTCCCGTACGTCGAGCGGCCTGCAGGTGGGCGACGTCAAGACCGAGCGGTCGCGGCGTCTCATCCCCCTCCCCCGGTCCACCGCCGACATGCTGCGCACCCACCACCGGAAGCAGGCTGAGGAGCGACTGGCGGCCGGACCGGCGTGGGTGGACACCGGCATGGTCTTCACCACGGAGATCGGCACGCCGCTGGAGCCGCGCAACGTCCTGCGCCGGTTCAAGACGCTCACCCAGCGATCGGGCTTGGACGACGCGCACCTGCACACGCTGCGGCACTCCACCGCGAGCTTCCTGCTCGCCAGCGGGACGCACATCAAGGTGGTGCAGGAGCACTTGGGCCACTCGTCCTACGCGATCACGGCGGACATCTACAGCCACGTCACCCCGACGCAGGCCCGGGAGGCGGCGGATCGGCTGGACGTGGCCCTGGACTGGTGAGACAGCGGTCGACACCTCGCTGCTGTACCTGTTGCTGTACCAACGACTGAGCGGGTGTCCACCCGAAGGTGAACACCCGCTCTGACCTGCGCGGACGCCGGTCGGGCTGACAGGATTTGAACCTGCGACCCCTTGACCCCCAGTCAAGTGCGCTACCAAGCTGCGCCACAGCCCGATCGACCCGACCCCTTGCGGGGCGAGCCGGGTAGAACCTTACCTCATCGCTTGCGCTTCTCCCGCACCCGCACGCTCAGCTCGATGGGCGTGCCGGTGAAGCCGAACTCCTCGCGCAGCCGGCGCTCCAGGAAGCGGCGGTAGCCGGCCTCCAGGAAGCCGCTGGCGAAGACGACGAAGCGCGGCGGGCGGGTGGAGGCCTGCGTGCCGAAGAGGATGCGCGGCTGCTTGCCGCCGCGCACCGGGTGCGGGTGGGCGGCGACGACCTGGCCGAGGAAGCTGTTGAGGCGTCCCGTGGGGATGCGCGTCTCCCACGAGCTCAGGGCGGTGTCGATGGCCGGGACGAGGCGCTCCATGTGCCGGCCGGTCTGCGCCGACACGTTGACCCGCGGCGCCCACGGGATCTGGACGAGCTCCTTCTCGATCTCGCGCTCGAGGTAGTGCCGGCGCTCCTCGTCGGTGAGGTCCCACTTGTTGTAGGCGACGACGAGGGCGCGGCCGGACTCCACGACGGTGGAGATGATGCGGATGTCCTGCTCGGCGATCGGGGCGCTGGCGTCGACGAGGACGACGGCGACCTCCGCCTTCTCCAGCGCCGTCTGGGTGCGCAGCGAGGCGTAGAAGTCCGCGCCCTTGGTCAGGTGCACGCGGCGGCGGATGCCCGCGGTGTCCACGAACCGCCAGGTGCGCCCGCCGAGCTCGATGAGCTCGTCGACGGGGTCGCGGGTGGTGCCGGCCGTGGGGTGCACCACGACCCGCTCGGAGCCGGCGAGCTTGTTGAGCATCGAGGACTTGCCGACGTTCGGGCGGCCCAGCAGGGCCACCCGCCGCGGCCCGCCGGCGTCGGGCAGGCCGCCGCCGACGGCCGAGACCGCGGGCAGCAGCTTCACGGCGGCGTCCAGGGCGTCCCCGGTGCCCCGCCCGTGCAGCGCGGAGACCGGGTAGGGCTCGCCGAGCCCCAGCGACCACAGCTGCGTGGCGTCGGCCTCCTGGCGGGGACCGTCCACCTTGTTGGCCACGAGCACGACGGGGCGCCCGGAGCGGCGCAGCAGCCGCACGACCTTCTCGTCGCTGGCGGTGGCGCCCACCGTGGCGTCGACGACGAAGACGACGGCGTCGGCCAGCTCGATGGCCAGCTCGGCCTGGTCGGCGACCGCGAGGTCCAGGCCCTCGGCCTTGGCCTCCCAGCCGCCGGTGTCCACGAGGGTGAAGTCGCGCCCGGCCCAGTTGGCCGGGTAGGCCACCCGGTCGCGGGTGACGCCCGGCACGTCCTCGACGACGGCCTCGCGGCGGCCGATGATGCGGTTGACCAGCGTCGACTTGCCGACGTTGGGGCGCCCGACGACGGCGAGCACCGGCAGCGGCCCGCTGGGGACCTCCTCCGGGCCGCCCTCGCCGTCGGCCTCGAGCAGGGCGACGTCCTCGGGCGAGAGGTCGTAGTCCTCCAGCCCGACGCGCAGAGCGTTCTCGACGTTGTCGTCGACCCCCTCCGCGCCGCCGCCGCCGGAGGGGGTGGTGGTGGTGGGGACGTCGGCGGGGACGTCCTCCGGGGTGTCCGGGTTCTCTGGTGCGCTCACCGGGAGCCTCCTGGCAGGTCGTCGGACGCCAGCTCGGCGAGCCCCAGCTCGTCGGCGGCGGCTTCGTCGTCGGGCAGTCGCATCCCCGTGCGCTGCAGGGAGTCCAGCACGTGGCTGGACAGCTTGTCGCGGACCTGGTCCACCGCGGCGGCCAGCGCGAGCCGGCCGGGGACGCCGGGTTCCTTCACGACCGTGAACGGCTCGCCGAAGCAGAACCACAGCCGCCGCCGCAGCGGCGGCAGGGCCCGCTCGCGCTCACCGGGCAGGTGCGCGCCCAGGCAGGCGACCGGGACGACGGGGGCGCCGGACTGCAGCGCGATCCAGGCGATGCCGGAGCGCACCGAGGCGGCGTCACCGCGACCGCGGGTGCCCTCGGGGAACACCCCGGCCGCACCGCCGGCGGCCAGCACGGCCAGCACCGACTGCAGCGCGTCGCGGTCGCCGCGGTCGCGGTCGATGGGGATCTGCCCGGCCTGCAGCAGCGACCAGCCGAGCAGGCGCGTGGGCAGCGACCCCTCGAACATCTCCTTCTTGACGAGGAAGTGCGCCGGCCGCGGCGCCATGCCGTACAGCAGCGGCCCGTCGAGGATCGAGGCGTGGTTGGCCGCGAAGAGCACCGGCCCGCTGGTGGGGACGTTCCGCGCGCCGATCGTGCGCCCGGCCCAGACGCCGCGGGCCAGGGCGGTGCCGACGGCCCGGGTCCAGGGGCGGGGGGCGTCCG
>NZ_JAAALL010000410.1 GCF_009906315.1 Kineococcus vitellinus
ACTCCACCGCCAGCACGTCGGCGGACACCTCCCCCAGGCCGGCGAGCACGGCGGCGGTGGCCGGCGGCGCCGCGAGGCCCTGGCGCAGCCCGGCCGCGAGCCCGCGCAGCAGCACCGGCCGCTGCGCGGAGCGCGCCAGGGTGCGCGCCCAGCGCCGCAGCGTCGCCCCGCCGTAGAGCAGCGTGTCGCGCGGGCCCAGCGAGCGGCTGCGGGTGAAGGTCCACAGCTTGTTGCGCACCTCCAGCACGAAGCGCTCGCCGGGGTCGGCGTCGGTGGAGCCGAAGACGCGCGTGCGGTGCTCGACGACGCTCGCCGGGCAGGCCACGCCCCGGCGGTGGCGCAGCAGCCGCGTCGTGTACTCGAAGTCGTCGTTCCACAGGAAGTAGCCGGCCTCGGGCAGCCCGTCCGCGCGCACCGCGGCGGCGTCCAGCAGCACCGCCACGAAGCTCGCCGAGCGCACCGGCACGCAGCCGGCGGCGGCCGCGGCGGCCCGCTCGGCCGCACCGGCGCCCGGGCGCACCCGCGGGGTGTTCATGGGGTGCTCGCGCCCGTCGGTCCACACCACCCGGCTGGCCACCAGCGCCGCGCCGGTGGCCCGCCGCGCCTCCAGGGCGGCGGCCAGCGCCTGCGGCCGCGGGACGGTGTCGTCGTCCATGAGCCAGACCGCGTCCGCGCCGTGGTGGTGCACCGCGCGGGCCAGCCCGGCGGCGAACCCGCCGGCGCCGCCGGTGTTGCGCTCCAGGACGAGGAGGTCGACGTCGAGGGCGCCGGGGGCGGCGGCCCAGCGGCGCACCGCCTCCGCGGAGCCGTCGCCGCTGGCGTTGTCGACGACGACCACGGCGTCGGGGCGCCGGGTCTGCGCGGCCAGCGCGGCCAGGCCCTCCAGCAGCAGCTCGCGGCGGTCGTGCGCGACGACGACGGCCACCGCGCGGGCGTCGGCGGCCGGGGCGGTGGAGGCAGGCACCGGGACAGGGTGCCAGGTCACGCGGGCCCGCCCGGCACCGCCGCGGCGGCGTCGACGCGCCAGACGCCCACGGTGCCGCTGGTGAAGACCCGCTCCAGGCCCGCCACGGCGTCCAGGTCGACCAGCCCCGGGGGCACGGAGTACTGCGGCACGCCGAAGAAGAGCGCGTCGTCGGGCCGCAGCGGCAGCACCGGCGCGTCGGCGTCGACCACGACCCACGCCACCCGCTCGCGGCGCACCAGCTCGGCCACGGCAGGGTCGGTGCCCAGGTCGCGGAAGCGGGACAGCAGCAGGCGCAGGTCCGGCACCGGCGGCGTCGGCACGGCCGTGGTGGCCATCACGGGCACCCCGTGCAGGACGTAGGCGTAGGTGGAGCCGTCGTTGCCGGAGTTGAGCACCCGCTCCCCCGGGCGCACGACCCCCGCCAGGTAGCGGGCGGCGGCCTCGTCGTCGGCGTCGACGCGCTGGTAGGCGGGGTCGGCGTAGCGCTCGCGCAGCGCCCGCACCTCCGTCGGCCCCGACTCGGCCGCCGCCCCCGCGAGCAGGACGAGCCCGAGCGCGCCGGCCGCGACCGGTGCACCGCGCCCGCCCAGCGCCCGCGCGAGCCACCCGGCCGAGCGCACCACCGCCACCCCGGCCAGCAGCCACGCCCACGGGCCGCCGTGCGCGACGACGCGGTAGTAGGAGTTCCAGGCGCTGTCCCACACCAGGTCCAGCAGGCCGCCGAGCACCGGCGGGTGCGCGTCGACGAGGTAGGCCACCGCGATCGCCGACCACACCGCCCACGTCAGCGCGACCGCCGCGCCGGCGCGGCCGGCCAGCAGCGCACCGAGCAGCACGGGCACGGCCAGCCACCACTGCTCGGTCGCGGCGGCGGGGTCGACGCCGCCCTGCAGCGGCAGGGTCAGCACCCGGTGCAGGGCCTCGGGCAGCGGCTGCGGCGGGATGTCGCGCACGAAGCGGGCGCTGGAGCCGCCGCCGGACTGCGCGGCCCGCAGCAGCGCGGTGCCCACGAGGGCGGCGACGAGGACGGCGGCCACCGCCAGGGCCGCCACCCACCACCGCGTCAGCGCGGTGCGCCGGGTGGCCAGCGCGCCGAGGACCACCGCGCCCAGCGCCCCGCCCGCCACGGTGAGCGCGGCGCTGGGGTGCACCGTCACCGCGCCCGCGCAGCCGAGCGCCAGGACCGGCGCGAGCGGCGCCACGGCGGCGGCGGAGCGGGCGCCCGGGCCGCGCGGGGGCAGCACGAGGGCGATCGCCCCGGGCGCGACCGCGAGGGCGGCCGCGTTGGCCAGCGCACCGGAGTCATGGTGCATGGCCTGCAGCGGCTGGTACGCCAGCGCGGAGGCCACGGCCGCGACCGCGCCCGCGGGCAGCCACCCGCGCGGCAGCGCCCGGGCGGCCAGGGCCACCAGGCCCAGCGGCTGGACGAGGGCGAGCGCGAGCACGCTGGTCGCGTTCAGCGCCGCCACCGGGCTCGCGCCCCAGAGCCCGGCCACCTGGGCGGTGAGCGCGGCCCACTGGTGCAGCCCGTCGGGGTAGTAGAGCGCCGGCGTGCCGGTGACCACGTCGAGGGCCTGCGCGCGCCAGGGCGCCGCCTCGCCGCTGCGCAGGACGTGCGCGACGACGAGGGTGTGGGTGATGGCGTCGTGCTCCTGGGTGGGCGTGGCGAGGGTGCCCACGCCGCGGCGGAACAGCACGAGGACCGCGGCGGCCGCGGCGGCGGTCAGCACCGCGGTGGCGACCGCCGCCGCCCGGCCGGGCGGCGGCTCCTCCAGCGGCGCGAGCGCGCCGCCCCCGCGGCGGGCGGCGAGGCGGGCGGCGAGGCGGCGCAGCCCGGCGACCGCGCCCAGCAGCAGCACGAGCGCCGCGCCCACCGCCCAGCCGCCGAAGCGCAGCCCCGCCAGGCCGGTGGCCGTCGCCGCGCAGGTGGCGGCGCCGACGGAG
>NZ_JAAALL010000411.1 GCF_009906315.1 Kineococcus vitellinus
CCGCGCCCCGGTCCGCCGAGCAGCCCACCGCCCGGCCCGCCGAGCAGCCCACCGAGCAGCCCGCCGAGCAGCCCACCGCGCGGGGGGCGGCCGCGGACGCGGAGCGGGTGCTGACCGCGGACGCGGAACGGGTGGCCGCGGCGCGGCGGCTGCTGCCGGTGGACGGGCCGCTGCCCGCGCTGGACCGGGTGGCGGCCCTCGCCGCGCGCCTGCTCGGAGCGGGCTCGGGACGCGTCTGCGTGCTCAGCGACGTGCAGGCCCTGGCGGGTGCCGCGGGCCCGCAGCCCGAGGCCGGTCCCTCCGGGCCGCAGCCGCTGGCGCAGTGGCCGTGCACCCGCACCGCCGCCGCCGGTGCGCCGCTGCTCGTCGGCGACGCCCGCGCCGACGAGCGGCTCTCGGACCTGCCCGCGGTGCTCAGCGGTGCCGTCGCCTCCTACCTCGGCGTCCCGCTGACCACGCGGGCCGGCCACGTCGTGGGCGCCGTGTGCGTCTTCTCCCCGGCGCCGCGCGCCTGGAGCGAGGACGACGTGGAGCTGCTGCGGCAGCTCGCCGCCGCCGCGGCGGCCGAGCTGGAGCTGGCGGCGCTCAGCAGCGACCACCGCACGAGCGAGGCGCTGCTGGAGGTCTCGGTCCAGGCGGCCGGCATCGGCACCTTCAACCTCGACCTCGGCAGCGGCCGGCTGGTCTGGGACGAGCAGATGCACGTCCTGTTCGGCCTGCGCCCCGGGGAGTTCGGCGACGACCTCGGCGAGGCGATGGCCCGCATCCACCCCGAGGACCAGGAGCGCGTGCGGGCCGACCTGGAGGCGGCCACGCGCACTGGGGTCTTCAGCTCCGCCTACCGCGTGCTGCTGCCCGGGCGCACCCGCTGGCTGCTGGGGCGCGGGCGCGTCGTGCCCGGGGCCGGGGGCGCTCCCGCGCGGCTGGTGGGCGCGGTGCACGACGTCACCGCGCAGCGGGAGGTGACCCGGCGGGTGGCCTCGGCGCTGGAGTCGATGGCCGTGGGCTACCTGGTGCTGGACGCCGACTGGCGGGTGGCCTACGTCAACGCGGAGGGCGAGCGCATCGCCGGGGTCCCGCGCGAGGAGCTGCTCGGGCGGGACTTCTGGGAGGCCTTCCCCGCCGCGGTGGGCTCGGTGTTCGAGGAGCACTACCGCCGGGTGGCCCTCTCCGGGGAGCCGGAGGTCTTCGAGGCGTACTACCCCGCCCCGCTGGACGTCTGGGTGGAGGTGCGCGTCGTCGCCGAGGACGACGGCGAGGGCCTGGCGCTGTACTTCCTCGACATCACCGCGCGCCGGCAGGCGCAGCAGGCCGCCGAGGACGCCGCCGCCCGCGCGCACCTGCTGGCCGCGGTGACCGCCGAGCTGACCGGGACGCTGGACGCCGACCGCGCCGTGGCGCGGCTGGCGCAGCTGGTCGTGCCCGCGCTGGGCGACTGGTGCGTCATCACCCTCGTCGACGACGACGCGATGGCCTCCAGCCCGGCCAGCGCCCGCGCCAGCCGCGACGTGGACCTGCGCCGCGGCCTGCACGACGCCGGCTGGTGGCACCGGGAGGAGGCGCTGCGCCCGCTGGTGGAGCACTACGCCACCCACCGCCTGGCCGAGCTGACCGACGCGGCCTTCCTGTGGCGGGCGCTGCGCCAGAACAACCCCGTGCCCGTCCCCGACGCCACCCGCGCCATCACCGCCGTGCTCGACCCCGACGGGCAGGTCCGCGAGACGCTGGCGCGGCTGGCGCCGTCGTCGGCGGCGGTCTTCCCGCTGCGCGGGCGCGGGCGCACCGTGGGCCTGATGACCGTCTTCCGCGGGCCCGGCCGCGCCCCGCTGGGCGCCGACGGGCTCTCCACCGCCGCCGAGGTCGCCGCCCGCGCCGGGCTGGCGCTGGACTCCGCCCGCCTCTACCGCCAGCAGCGCGACCTGGCCGAGGGGCTGCAGCGCGCCCTGCTCTCCGAGCCCCCCGAGCCCGACCACGGCCAGATCGTGGTGCGCTACGCGCCGGCCGCCGAGGCCGCGCAGGTCGGCGGCGACTGGTACGACGCGTTCATGCAGCCCGACGGCTCCACGATGCTCGTCATCGGCGACGTCGTCGGCCACGACACCCAGGCCGCCGCCGCGATGAGCCAGGTGCGCACCGTCGTGCGCGCGCTGGGCGCCATCGGCGACGACTCCCCGGCGCAGGTGCTCACCGCCGCCGACCAGGCGATGGCGAACCTGCAGATCACCACCACGGCCACCGCCATCGCCGCCCGCATGGAGCAGACCCCCGACGAGCGCGAGCGCGGGGTGACCCGGCTGCGCTGGTCCAACGCCGGCCACCCGCCCGCGGTCGTCGTCCGCCCCGACGGCTCGGTGCTCGCGCTGACCGGCGAGCAGGCCGACCTGCTGCTGGGGGTGCTGCCCGGCACCGAGCGCGTGGACGCCGAGGTGCTGCTGGAGCGCGGCTCGACGGTGCTGCTGTACACCGACGGCCTCGTCGAGCGCCGCGACCAGTCGCTGCAGGAGGGGCTGCAGCGGCTGCAGGACGTCCTTGAGCGCCTGGCCGCCGAGGACACCGACCTCGACACCCTCGTCGACCGGCTGCTGGAGCGGATGCTCCCCCCGCGCCCGGAGGACGACGTGGCCGTGGTGGCCGTCCGCCTGCACCGCCAGGACCGCCCGCGCCCGCCCGCGGCCGGTCCCCGCCGGCTGCCCCCGCACGTGGCGCCGGAACCGGGCTGAGCACCGCGGTCCGCGCGCGGCGAGCGCCGGGGTCCGCGGGGTGGGCGCGGGCCCCCGCGCGGAGGAGCGGGATCCCCCGCGCGGGGGAGCCGCCGCGCCCGGCCGCGCCGGAGCGTGGGGGCGACGCCCGGGGACCGCCCGGGCCGACGCCGCAGGAGGCTCCCCGTGCCACCGCTCTCCCGACCCCGCAC
>NZ_JAAALL010000412.1 GCF_009906315.1 Kineococcus vitellinus
GGCGGGGGGCGCGGACTGCTCCGCCGGGGCGCTCACGCCGGGCTCCCGGCCCGGACCTGCAGCCCCTTGTCCCGCATGATCGCGATGGTCTGCTCCTGCACGTCGGGCATGGCGTCGACGATGGCGCGCCCCCCGGTGCCGCGTTCGCGGAAGACCGTCGAGAGCGCGTCGTTGAGCTCCAGGTAGATGGGTGACCAGATCCAGTCCGGGTTCTGCGCGTCCGCGGCGGGCACGAAGACCTCCTCGTTGTAGTTCTGGCCCCCGAAGAACTCCGACGGCTCGCTGCGCGACCTGCCGATGTAGTCGGGGGAGGTCGACCAGCCGATGCCGCAGTTCTCGATCTGCGCGTCGATGGACCGCGGGTCGGTCGTCATCCAGTGCAGGAACCGCGCGGCCTCCGCCGGGTGCTCGGAGGTGGCCAGCACGGCAGCCGTGGAGCCGCCCAGCGTGGCGGAGGGGTACCCGGTGTCCGGCCAGACCGGCATCGGCGCCACCCTCCACAGCCCCTCGGTGCCGCCGACGCTCTGCACGAGGGCGTCACCCCACGAGCCCGTGGTCACCGCGGCGATGGACCCCTTGGCGACGGCGGCGGTCCACCCCGAGGAGAAGGGGGCCAGGGCGGTGTTGAACAGGTCCTCGGCGAAGGCCGCGTCCATGAACTCCGCGACCATCCGGGTGGGCCCGCCGGCGAGGTCGACGACCCACTCGGTGCCGTCGGTGCTGAACCACGCCGCCCCGGCCTGCATGCAGAAGCTGGTGAAGTTGCCGGGGTCGTTGATCCCGAAGCCCTCCAGCCGGTTCGCGGGATCGGCGTCCTTCACCGTGCGGGCCAGGTCCGCCCACTCCGGCCAGGTCGCGGGGGGCGTCCCGCCGACGGCGTCGAGGACGTCGCTGCGGTAGAAGAAGCCCATCGGGCCGGTGTCGGTCGGGACGCCGAAGATGCCGTCGCCGACCATGACGCGCGAGAGGTCACCCTCCCGGTAGTCCCCGAGGAGGTCCCCGTAGCCGTACCGGGAGAGGTCGACCAGGCCGTTCTGCAGCAGGAAGCTGGGCAGGAGCTGGAACTCCACCTGGGCGATGTCGGCGCCGCCGCCCGCGGCGAGGGCGGCGAACATGCGGGTGTACCCGCCGGAGTTGCCGGCGCCCGACCACACCGCCTCGACCTGGACGTCGGGGTTCTCCGCGTTCCAGATGTCGCAGACCGACTGCAGGTCCTTCAGCCAGGCCCAGTAGGTCAGGGTGATCGGTCCGTCCGCCGGTGGCTTGACCGGTTGCTGGTTCGCCGACTCGGCCCCGGCGCCGACGGCGCACCCGCCGAGCGTGAGCGCGCCGGCGCCCAGGGCGGCGCCGAGCACACCGCGTCGTGTCGTCTGCACGAGCACTCCTCGTCATCGAGAGAGTCAGGAGCTTGCAGGGAACCACGCTACCCGCCCCCGGGCAACGACCCTCGCCGGACTGCGGCCGATTCGTCACCTCCGCCCGGGCGGCCGGCGCGTCCTCGGGCCTTGCCGGTGGTGCTGCGGCGGTGGAAGCTGGGCACCCCCGTCCGCTCGGAGGCAGTCATGGGCAAGCTGATCTACGCGGCCAACACCTCCCTCGACGGCTACCTGGAGGACGAGGACGGCTCCTTCGACTGGGCGGTGCCGAGCGAGGAGGTCCACGCGTTCTGGAACGAGCACGAGCGGGGCATCGGCACCTCGCTCTACGGCCGGCGCATGTACGAGGCCATGCGCGTCTGGGAGGACGACGACTGGTTGAACGGTGAACCGGCCGTCGTCCGCGACTACGCGGGCATCTGGCGCGATGCCGACAAGGTCGTCTACTCCGCCACGCTGCAGGAGGTGTCGACGGCGCGCACGCGGATCGAGCGGCGCTTCGACCCCGAGGCGGTGCGAGCGCTCAAGGACGCCTCCGACGCGGACCTGAGCGTCGGTGGCGCCGCCCTGGGGGCGCAGGCCTTCCGGCACGGCCTGGTCGACGAGTGCGTGCTGCTCCTGTGCCCCGTGCTCGTCGGCGGCGGCAAGCCGGCGCTGCCCGGGGGCGTGCGCCTCGACCTGGAGCTGCTGGAGCACCACAGGTTCGACAACGGCGTGCTGCACGTGCGCCACGCCGTGCGCACCCGTGCCTGAGGGCCACCCGGCACCTGCCTGACGTCGCGGCGCGCGCAGGCGCGTCCCCGCAGCGCGCGGTGAGGGACCGCGCGGCTACCGGTGCGTCGTCGCGGTGAGCGTGCCGAGGACGTCGAGGTAGCCGCGCAGCGCGGTGCGCACGTCCTCGGTGGTCCAGCTCAGCCCCGCCTGCCCGACGGTGACCTCGGTGAAGGCGAGGCCCGGCGGGAGGCCGGGTTCGCGCCAGGGGCCGGTGAAGAGCGCGGTGCCGGTGCGCTCGGCGTGGCGGGTGGCTGCCTCGGTGAGGACGGCGGCGGGGTGGGGCAGCCACACCTGGAACTGGTGGGTGTGCGGGACGGCGGGGTGCACCGCGGACCAGGCCGGGCCCGCGGCGGCGAGTTCCCGGGCGAGGGCGTCGGCGACCAGCCGGGCGCGGCTGACGTGCTCGGGCAGCCGCGGCAGCTCGTGCGTGAGGCCGTGCAGGGCGGTGAGCACCGCGGGGTGCTGCTGGAAGACGTTGCCGCCGTAGCGGTGGCGCTCCAGCCGCGCCCGCTCGACGAAGTCGGCGGGGCCGGCCAGCGCCGCTCCGGACAGTCCGCGCAGGGACTTGTAGAAGGAGACGTACACGCTGTCGGCGAGGGCGGCGATCTGGTCGAGGGGGTGGCCGAGGTGGGTGGTCGTCTCCCACAGGCGGGCGCCGTCGAGGTGGATGCGCATGCCGCGTGCCCGGGCCGCGTCGGTGACGTCGACCAGCTCCTCCCAGGTGGGGAGCACGAAGCCGGCGTCGCGCAGGGGG
>NZ_JAAALL010000413.1 GCF_009906315.1 Kineococcus vitellinus
CTCGCCTGGGCGCTGGTCGTCCTGCCGACGGCCTCGCACCCGGGGCCGCTCACCGCCGCCCTCTTCGTGCTCTACCCCCTCATCGACGTCGCCGCCACCGCCGTCGACGTCCGCGCCTCCCGTGCCCGCGGCGCCAGCGGCAGGTCGCTGAGCGGCCTCTGCACCAACGTGGTCATCAGCACCCTGGCCGCCGTCGCCCTCGCCGTCGCCGCCACCTCCGGCACCCCCGCCGTCCTGCGCGCGTGGGGCGCCTGGGCCGTCGCGGCCGGCCTCGTCCAGCTGGTCAACGCCGTCCGCCGCCGCCGCGTCGGCGGGCAGTGGCCGCAGGTCCTCAGCGGCGGCCTGTCCACCCTGGCCGGCGCCTCCTTCATCGCCGCCGCCTCCGCCGCCACCCCCAGCCTGGCCTCGGCCGCCGGCTACGCCGTCCCCGGCGCCGTCTTCTTCCTCGTCTCCGCCCTGCGCCTGCGCCGCACCGCCCGCACCCGCTGACACCACCACCCGCACCCGCGGACCGACACGACGACGGGAACGACGAGATGAACTCCGGAACCGACACCGGCGCCACCACCGGCGGCGCCACCACCGGCAGCGCCACCCCCCGCAACCCCACTCCCAGCGGCGCCGGCACCGCCACCTACGACGTCGTCGTCATCGGCGCCGGCCCGGTCGGCGAGAACGTCGCCGACCGGGTCGTGCAGGCCGGGCTGAGCGCGGCCGTCGTCGAGCGCGAACTCGTCGGCGGCGAGTGCTCCTACTGGGCCTGCATGCCCACCAAGGCCCTGCTGCGCAGCGCCGCCGTGCTGCAGGCCGCCCGCCGGGTACCGGGAGCGGCCGAGGCGGTGACCGGCCGGCTGGACGCCGCAGCGGTGCTGCGCCGGCGCGACGCCTTCGCCTCGAACTGGAACGACGACGGCCAGGTCTCCTGGCTGGACAGCGCCGGGATCTCCCTGCACCGCGGCCGGGGACGCATCAGCGGCCCCCGCACGGTCCAGGTCACCGGTGACGACGGCGGGACCGTCACCCTCACCGCCACGCACGCGGTCGTCGTGGCCACCGGCAGCAGCGCCCTGGTCCCCGACGTCCCGGGCCTGCGCGAGGCGGCGCCGTGGACCAGCCGCGAATCGGTGGCCGCGCACGCCGTGCCCGCGCGGCTGGCCGTCCTCGGCGGCGGCGTGGTGGCCGCCGAGATGGCCACCGCCTTCGCCGGCCTGGGATCGGCGGTCACGGTGCTGGCCCGCGATCGAGTGCTGCCCCGCGCGGAACCCTTCGCGGGCGAACTCGTCACCGCCTCGCTGCGCGAAGCCGGCGTGGAGGTGCGCACCGGAACGCGGGTGACGCGGGTGCACCGCGACGCCGCGGGAACCGTCCACCTCACCTTCGGCGAGGACGAGCACCTCGAGGTCGACGAGCTCCTGGTGGCCGTCGGGCGCACGCCGAACACCGGCGACCTCGGCCTGGAGGCCGTCGGCCTGGAACCCGGTTCCTGGCTGGCCGTCGACGACACCCTGCGGGTGCTCGACGCGGACGGGCAGGTGCTGGAGGGCGGGTGGCTGTACGCGGCCGGCGACGTCAACCGACGCGCGCTGCTGACCCACCAGGGCAAGTACCAGGCCCGCGCCGTCGGCGACGTCATCGTCGCCCGGGCCAGGCGCGAAGCGGTCGACGACGGCCCGTGGGGCCGGCACGCGGTCAGCGCCGACGAGCGCGCCGTGCCGCAGGTCGTCTTCACCGAACCCGAGATCGCCTCCGTCGGCCTGACCGCGGCCGCTGCGCAGGCCGCGGGGCTGTCGGTGCGGGTGGTCGACCACGACCTGGGCGCGGTGGCCGGAGCCGCCGTGCACGCCGACGGCTACCGGGGCCGGGCCCGCATGGTCGTCGACGAGCGGCGCCGAGTGGTCGTCGGGTTCACCCTGGCCGGCCCGGACGTGGCGGAGCTCCTGCACGCGGCGACCATCGCGATCGTCGGCGAGGTGCCGATCGATCGGCTCCGGCACGCGGTGCCCTCCTTCCCCACCATCAGCGAGGTGTGGCTGCGTCTGCTGGAGGCCCACGCCCGCCCCGCCTGAGGGCGCCACGCCCGCAGCACGTCACCTCGCCGACGGTCCGGCGGGTCCGGCGGGTCCGGCGGGTCCGGCGGGTCCGGCGGGTCCGGCGGGTCCGGCGGGTCCGGCGGGTCCGGCGGGTCCGGCGGGTCCGGCGGGTCCGGCGGGTCGAACCGTTCTCCGGTCGGCGTGCTCGTCCTCGAGCGCCTCCTCCTGCGCTGGTGCGTCCGGGAACTCACGAGGGCAGCGGCGGCGCGGTGCTCCACCGCCGCACGCACAGCGGGGATGACCCCGATCCCCGCGCCCGGCGCGCGCTGCCCGGCCGGCGTCGACGAACCGGGGGTCGCGGTCTGCGCGAGCTGTCGACCGTGGAGCGTGCGGAGGGCCGTGGCCCTGTCCCGTGGCGCCGGAGTGCGGCAGGATCGACCCGGGACCCCGACGGAGGAGGCGGCATGCAGCGCGTGAGCGGTGTCGGCGGCATCTTCTTCAAGGCCCGCGACCCCGCGGCGCTGGCGCAGTGGTACAGCGCCCGGCTCGGCGTGGACCCGGCACCGGAGTCCTACGAGGTCTCCTCGTGGTGGCAGGAAGCGGGCCCGACGGTGCTCGCGCCCCTGGCCCGGGACTCCGAGCACTTCGGCGGCGAAGCGCACTCCTGGGCGCTGAACTTCAGGGTCGCCGACCTCGACGCCATGGTCGAGCAGCTGCGCCGCGACGGCGTGGCCGTCGACGTCGACCCGCAGACCCACCCCAACGGGCGCTTCGCCACCTTGCAGGACCCCGAGGGCAACCCGGTGCAGCTGTGGCAGCCGGCCGGGGCCGACCAGCGCGGACCCGGCTGAGCCGCCACCCCGCCCAGCAC
>NZ_JAAALL010000414.1 GCF_009906315.1 Kineococcus vitellinus
GCACCGACCCCGCCGCCGGGACCTCGTCCCCGGCGGCGGGTGCGGGCCCCGCGCTGCGCCGCTGCTTCGGCGCCGCCGCGGACCGCATCGCCACCGAGCACTGGAACGCGCGCCCGCTGCTGGTGCGCGCCGCCGACCGGGCCGCCGAGGGCGGGCGCGCCGACGTGCACGACCTGCTCTCGCCGGCCGACGTCGACGAGCTGCTCGGCCCGCGCGCGCTGCGCACCCCGTTCTTCACGATGGTCAAGGACGGCGTCGGGCTGCCGCGGGACTCCTTCACCCGCAAGGCCGTCGCCGGCAACCAGCAGCTGAGCGACCTCGCCGACAGCGAGGGCGTGGCGCGCGGCTACGCGGCCGGCGCGACGATCGTGCTGCAGGCGCTGCACCGCACCTGGCCGCCGCTGGCCCGCTTCTGCGCCGACCTGGCCGCCGACCTGGGCCACCAGTGCCAGGTCAACGTGTACGTCACCCCGCCGGGTGCGCAGGGCTTCAAGCCCCACCACGACACCCACGACGTCGTCGTGCTGCAGGTGGACGGGCGCAAGCACTGGACGATCCACCCGCCGGCGCTCGAGCTGCCGCTGAAGTCGCAGCCCTCCAAGGCGCTGGGGCCGGACCCGGTGGGCGGTCGCGCCCCGGTCGTCGACACCGTGCTGGAACCCGGCGACGCGCTGTTCCTGCCGCGCGGCTGGCTGCACTCGGCGCGCACCACCGACGAGCGCTCCATCCACCTGACGATCGGCCTGCTGTCGACGACGTGGGCCGACGTGCTCACCGACGCCGTGGCCTCCGCCGGCCGCGACGACCTCGCGCTGCGCCGGGCGCTGCCCGTGGGTCCCGCCGACGTCGGCGAGGAGGAGGTCGCGCTCTTCCGCGCGGCCGCCCAGCGCTGGCTGGACGAGCTCGACGACGCGGCCGTGCGCCGCCTGGTCGCCCGCCGCCGCGCCCGGGCCGTGCCCGCCGAACCCGTCGCGCCGCTGGCCCAGGACGCGCTCGCGCGCTCGCTGGACCCCGAGCGGCTGCTGCGCCCGCGCCGCGGGCTCGGCGCGCGGGTGGAGCAGGCGGGGGAGCGGGCCGAGGTGCGCCTGGGCGACCGGACGGTCTCCTTCCCCGGCTGGCTGCTGCCGGTGCTGCAGCACCTCCTCGCCGTCGGCGGCTCCGCCGCCGCGCTGGTGGACGCCGGTCTGGGCGTCGACGAGGCCGACGCCCTCGTGGTCCTGCGCAGGCTGGTGCGCGAGCACGTGCTCGTGGCCGACCAGCAGGACGGGCAGGGGCCGGTCTGAGCGCACCGGCGGCCGCGCGCAGGTTCTCCTGCGCCGCGCAGGCCGAGCAGCGCGGCGACCAGCTGCTCGGCACCGCCACCGGCGTGCGGGGCTACCTGCTCGTGGAGGAACCGGGGCCGTGGGGGCCGGGCGCCGTGCCGGCCACCCGCCTCGGCGAGGAGCTGACGCAGCGGCTGCGGCAGGTGGCCGCCGAGCGCGGGGTGCGGCTGCTGCTGGTGCGCCGCCCGTCGGCGGCCGGGCGCGACCCCGACGGGCCGCGGCGCCTCTTCTTCGCCGACGTGCGGCGCGGGCGCTCGGCGGTGCTCACCCGCAGCGCGGGCCCGGAGGACCTGGCCGCGGCGGCCGCCGACGACACCGGCTGGAGCCGGCACCCGGACCCGCTGCTGCTCGTGTGCACCCACGGGCGCAAGGACTGGTGCTGCGCGCTGCGCGGGCGCCCCGTCGTCGACGCGCTCGCCGCGCTGGTGCCCGAGCAGGTGTGGGAGTGCTCGCACCTGGGCGGCGACCGCTTCGCCGCGACGGTGCTGACGCTGCCGGACGGTGCGGTGCACGGGCGCGTGCAGCCGCAGGACGCCGCGGCGCTGGTGGCGGCCGTCGGCTCCGGCCGGCTGCTGCCGCGGCTGCTGCGCGGGCGCAGCTGCGACGCCATGGTCGTCCAGGCCGCCGAGGGGCACGTGCGCCTGCTCGACGGCCTGGACGCCCTGGAGGCGGTCCGCCCGCGGGCCGCGGTGCGCGGCGAGGACGGCCGCTGGGTCGTCGACCTGCAGGTCGACGACGCGCCGGTGCGGGTGCACCTGCGCGAGGGCACCGCTCCCGCGCACCAGCTCACCTGCTCGGCCGGTTCCGCGCAGCGGGCCCGGACGTGGGAGCTGGAGCGCGTGGAGCGCTGAGCCTCAGGCCGAGCGCAGCTTGCGCGCCACGCCGACGACGCGGGTGGCCATGTGGTCCAGGGCGTTCAGCTCGGCCTCGCCCAGCGGGACGTCGTTGCCGCCGCCGGTGACGTGGCTGACGCCGTAGGGGTTGCCGTCGACGAACTTCAGCCCGTCGGTGTAGCCGGGCGGGACGATGATGCCGCCGAAGTGGTAGATCGTGTTGTAGAGCGCGATGAGGGTCGTCTCCTGGCCGCCGTGGGCGGTCTGGGAGGTGGTGAAGCCGGCGTAGACCTTGTCGGCCAGCAGGCCCTGGGCCCACTGGGCGCCCAGGGAGTCGATGAAGATCTTCAGCTGGCCGGCGACGTTGCCGTAGCGGGTGGGGGAGCCGAAGAGGACCGCGTCGGCCCACACGACGTCGTCGGCGGTGGCGCCGGGGGCGCCCTTGGCCGCCTCGGCCTCGGCGGCCTGCGCGTCGGTGGCCGCCTTCTCGCCGCCGGTGGGCCGGCGCTCGACCTGGCGCAGCCGGACCTCGGCGCCGGCCGCCTCGCCGGCGGCGGCCAGGCGCTCGGCCATGGCGCGGGTGGTGCCGGTGGCCGAGTAGTAGACGATGGCGAGCTTGACGTCGCTCACGGGAGCTCCTGTCGTTGAAGGTGCAACTTGACTGGCGCGCCCAACGTAGCGCCTGCGGCCGCGCCGGGCCAGGCCGCCGGACCCCTCCCCTCGGCGGCTCCTCCC
>NZ_JAAALL010000415.1 GCF_009906315.1 Kineococcus vitellinus
GGTGTGGGCACGCGTTTCTCCTGGCGGTGGGGCGCGGGTGCGCACCGGACGGCGGCGGGGGTGGTCCTCACGGGCGGCCGTGGGGGTTTACGGCGCAAAGCGCACGGTAGGCGCGGAGCGCGGTGTGCGCATCCGCAGGCCGCCCGCGCTGCGCCCCCGCGCTCGCGGCCCGCTCGGGCCGGGGGCGTGCGGCCCGCTCAGGCCAGGCGCGCCCGGGCCTCCTCCAGCCGCTCCAGCAGGTTGCCCAGGGAGTGCTCGAACTCCTCGCTGAGGTCCTCGACCGCCAGCCGGTCGGCCAGCCGCGTCAGCGTGGGGAAGGCGCTGAGGTCCAGCGAGGCGCCGTCGGCGGAGGCGCTGCCGGGGTCGACGGCGGCGGTGACGGGGTCGACGCCCTCCGCGGAGACCTCCAGCAGCAGGTGACCGACCAGGAAGCTGCCGAAGGCCCGGTAGGTGTAGACGGCGGCGTCCTCGCTGAAGCCGCGCGAGAGCAGCGCGGCCAGGAACCCCTCGATCCAGCGCAGGCTGCGCAGCGGCGGGCGGATCCAGGGCGCCGCGCGGTGGCGGGTGGCGATGAGCGGGAAGATCTGCGGGTGCTCCAGCGCCATGCGCCGGATCCCGCCCGCCACCCGGCGCAGGAAGGCCTGCCAGTCGTCCTCCGGGCGCAGCAGGACCTCGGGGTCGGCGTACAGCTGGTCCAGCAGCCGGTCCACCATGGCGTCCAGCAGTTCGTCGCGGCTGCGCACGTAGCGGTAGAGCGCCATCCCCTCCACCTGGAGGGAGGCGCCCAGCTTGCGCATCGACAGCTCGCCGATGCCGAAGCGGTCGACGAAGTCGATGGCCGCCTCGAGCACGACGCTCTTGCTCAGGCCCGGTCGACGGCGCGTGGCGCCTCCGGCCGCTGCGGCGGGAGGCGCACCCGCGGAGCGCTCGCTCGAGGAGCCGCGCTGCGTCGGCCGCCGCGAGGATGCCGACACCTGCCACCACCTCCTGCCGTCGGCGCGACGGCCCGTGAGGGCGTCGCTCCCGCTGTGCGTGCTGCCCGGTGCCGCGCCCGCAGGTCGCGGGCGTGCGGCACGCCGTACCCGCGTCCATCATCTCCCACGGGTGATCGCCGCTGCGCCCGGGTGCGACCGGTGCCCGCTCCCGGGAGCGCTCGACCGGGGGAGCCTCGTCGTTTACGCTGTATCCGCCGAGTGGTGGAGCGCTTGAGCACCGCCCGTCGGCGGTGTCCAGCACGAGGTCAGCCCACCCGCCCGCACGCGAGCCAGCCCCGGGAGCCCCATGCCGATCAGCGACGAGCAGGCCTTCCTGGTCGCGCGCTCGAGCGCCGTCGACCGCGACGGCCTCACCCTCGGCCCGGTGAGCGGGGTCTACTACGACGACCACACCGGGCGTCCGGAGTGGGTCACCGTGCAGCTGCGGGAGACCCCACCGCACGAGGGGCCGGCGGGTGACGACCCGCCGAGCACCGTGCGGGGAGCCGCGCAGAGCCGGTTCGTGCCGCTCGCCAGCGCCACGTACTCGCGCGGTCGCCTGCACCTGGACGTGAGCGCCGCGCAGGTGCGCAGCGCTCCGCCCGCCCGAGGCGACGAGCACCTGAGCAGCGCCGCGGAGCGGCAGCTGTACCGCCACTACGGCCTCTCGCCCGCCGGGGACACCGACGTGGACCCCGCCAGCGGGACGAGCGACCGCACGCAGGACGAACCGGGTGGACACAGCCTCCTGCCTCCCCAGGAGAGGTGAGCCGCGGGGCGGGACCCGGTGCCGGGCCGGACCCGGCGCCCGGTCGCGACGGGTTCCCCGCATCCTCCCGCGACGCCGGCACCTCGAGTTGCGAGGTGTGGTGGGGACTGGCTTCATGGTCCTGGCTTGACGCCGTAAACCCCGGTGTGACCCCGACTGCGGAGGTTTCGACACCCGCGACGGCACGGTCCCGCGACCCGCGGGAGCCGGCGCGCGGACGCACGGGCCACACCGACGCCACCCACCGATCCACTCCCCCCAGGAGGCCGACATGGCCGGCAACACCCTCACCGTGGACGCGCTCTACAGCGCCACCGTCTACGACCACGACGGCGACAAGATCGGCAAGGTCGAGGACGTCTACCTCGACAACGCCACCAGCCAGCCGGAGTGGGTCTCGGTCAAGACGGGCCTGTTCGGTTCCGGCATCTCCCTCATCCCGCTGGAGCGGGCCAGCCTCAGCGGCGAGCACCTGACCGTGCCGTTCGAGAAGGCCAAGGTCAAGGACGCCCCCCACCACGACCCGGGCCGCGAGCTGACCGAGACCGACGAGGACGACCTCTACCGCTACTACGGCATCGCCTCCTCCGGCGGTTCGGTGACCGGGACCGGCGTCACCGGCCGCACCGACACGCGCACCGACCGCACGGACACCGTGGGGCACGACACCTCGGGCCCCAACACCGACGACGCCATGACGCGCTCCAAGGAGGAGCTGCACGTCGGCACCGAGACCCGCGAGGCGGGCCGGGCGCGCCTGCGCAAGCACATCGTCACCGAGCGCGTCTCGCGCACCGTCCCGGTCTCCCACGAGGAGATCGTGGTCGAGCGCGAGCCGATCACCGAGGCCAACCGCGGTGCGGCCCTCTCCGGCGGCGAGCTGACCGAGGAGGAGCACGAGGTGACCCTCTACGAGGAGCACGCCGTGGCCGCCAAGGAGACCGTGCCCGTCGAGCGCGTGCGCCTGGACACCCAGACGGTCCAGGGCCAGGAAACCGTCGAGGCCGAGCTGCGCGAGGAGGTCATCGACCTCGACACCGACGCCGGCGTGGACCCCGTCCGCCGCGACCGCCGCTGACCCCGAGACGCCCCGAGCACCGCTCGCCGGTGCGGTCGACGTCGAACTCGACAGCACCTCGTCCCACC
>NZ_JAAALL010000416.1 GCF_009906315.1 Kineococcus vitellinus
GCCCCGCCCCCGCCGCCCGCCGCGGGCGGCGACCGGGCCGGGGACGGGGGCCCGCGGACGGACCCGCAGGCGGACCCGCAGGCGGCCGCCCTGCGCCAGCGGGTGCTGCTGAGCGCCGCGCTCGGCCTGCCCGTGCTCCTGCTCGCCATGGTCCCGGCCCTGCAGTTCCCGAACTGGCAGTGGCTGTCGCTGACCCTGACCGCACCCGTGGCGACCTGGGGCGCCTGGCCCTTCCACCGCGCCGCCTGGACGAACCTGCGCCACGGCGCGGCGACGATGGACACCCTCGTCAGCCTCGGCGTGCTCGCGGCCTTCGCCACCTCGCTGGTCTCCCTGTTCCTCGGCGACGCGGGGATGCCCGGCGCGCACATGGAGCTGTCCCTGCTGGGCTCCGGCGGCGACGAGCTGTACCTGGAGGTCGCCGCCGTCGTCACCGTCCTCGTCCTCGCCGGCCGCTGGATGGAGGCCCGCGCCCGGCGCCGCTCCGGCGCCGCGCTGCGCGCCCTGCTGGACCTGGGCGCCAAGGACGTCGGGGTGCTGCGCGAGGGCCGCGAGCAGCGGGTCCCGGTGGCCGAGCTGCGGGTGGGCGAGCGCTTCGTGGTGCGCCCCGGGGAGACGATCGCCACCGACGGCACCGTGCTCGAGGGCGCCTCGGCCGTCGACGCCGCCGTCGTCACCGGCGAGGGCGTGCCCGTGGAGGTCGGCGAGGGCGACGCCGTCGTCGGCGGTGGCGTCAACGCCGGCGGGCGCCTGCTGGTGCGCGCCACCCGCGTCGGCGCCGACACCCAGCTGGCCCGCATCGGCCGCCTGGTGGAGCAGGCGCAGTCGGGCAAGGCCGCCGCCCAGCGCGTGGCCGACCGGGTGTCGGGGGTCTTCGTGCCGCTCGTGCTGGTGGGGGCGCTGGCCACCCTCGTCGGCTGGCTGGCCGCCGGGGCGGAGCCCTCGCGGGCGCTGACCACCGCGGTCGCGGTCCTCGTCATCGCCTGCCCGTGCGCGCTGGGCCTGGCGACCCCGACCGCGCTGCTGGTCGGCACCGGCCGCGGCGCGCAGCTGGGCATCCTCGTCAAGGGCCCGGAGGTGCTGGAGTCCACCCGCCGCGTCGACACCGTCGTGCTCGACAAGACCGGCACCGTGACCACCGGCCGGATGGGCCTGACCGACGTCGTGCCGGCCGAGGGCACGGGCGAGCGGGAGCTGCTGCGGCTGGCCGGGGCCCTGGAGGACGCCTCCGAGCACCCCGTCGGCCGCGCCGTCGCCGCGGCCGCGCGCGAGCGCCTGGGCGCGCTGCCGGCCGCCACCGACGTCGAGGCCACCCCCGGCGCCGGGATCACCGGCACCGTCGAGGGCGTGCGGGTGGCCGCGGGCCGCCCGGGCTGGGACGGTGCGCGGGTGCCCGAGCCGCTGCCCGCGCCGCTGCCCGCGGCGCTGGAGGCCGCCGAGGCGGCCGGGCGCACGACGCTGCTGGTGAGCGCGGACGGGCGCGCGCTGGGCGTGCTGGCCGTCGCCGACACCGTGCGCCCCACGAGCGCGCGGGCGGTCGCCGCCTTCCGCGAGCTGGGCCTGCACCCGGTGCTGCTCACCGGCGACAACGAGCGCACGGCCCGCGCGGTCGCCGCGGCCGTCGGCGTCGAGGACGTCACCGCCGGGGTCCGCCCGGAGGGCAAGGTCGCCGCCGTGCGGCGCCTGCAGGAGGCCGGCCGGGTCGTGGCGGTCGTCGGCGACGGCGTCAACGACGCCGCCGCCCTCGCCCAGGCCGACCTGGGCATCGCGATGGGCAGCGGCACCGACGTGGCCATCGAGGCGAGCGACCTGACCCTCGTGCGCGCCGACCTGGCCGCCGCGGTGGACGCCGTGCGGCTGTCGCGGCGCACGCTGGCCACGATCCGGGGCAACCTGTTCTGGGCGTTCGCCTACAACGTGGCGGCCCTGCCGGTGGCCGCGGCCGGGCTGCTCAGCCCCGTCGTGGCCGCCGCGGCGATGGCGTTCTCCTCGGTGTTCGTGGTCACCAACAGCCTGCGGTTGCGGCGCTTCCGCGGCGGCTGAACCCTGTCGGCATGTCCAGCGACGGAGTGCGGTCACAGGCCCGGTCCCAGGCCCGGCGGGGCGAGCGGTTCGCCTCCCGGCACGAGCAGGGGGTGAAGCGGGTCGGCCGCGCCGGCGTCGCCGCCGAGGGGGTCGTCTACCTGCTCGTGGCCTGGCTGGCCGCCCAGGTGGCCCTCGGCTCCGGCGGCGGCTCGGCGGACTCCAGCGGCGCGCTGGCCCAGGTGGCCGACTCCCCGCTCGGGCCGGTGCTGCTGGGGCTGCTGGCCCTGGGCTTCCTCGCGATGGCCGCCTGGCAGGTGCTGGCCGCCATCACGGCCGAGAAGACCTCGCGGCGCGTCAGCGCGATCGCCAAGACCGTCGTCGCCCTCGTGCTCGCGGTCTCCTGCCTGCGCTTCCTGCTCGGCGGCGGCTCCTCCAGCGGCCAGCAGCAGCAGACCCTCACCCAGCGGGTGCTGGAGGCGCCCGGCGGTGCGGTGCTCGTCGTCCTCGTGGGCCTGGTCGTCCTCGGCGTCGGCGTCGCGACGGTCGTGCGCGGGTTCAAGCGCAGCTTCGAGGACAAGGTGGAGGGCTCCCTGTCCCCGGCGCTGACCGCGCTCGGGGTGGCCGGCTGGGTCGCCCGCGGCATCGCCTTCGGCGTCATCGGCGTCCTCGTCATCGCCTCCTCGCGCGGGGACACCGCCAAGTCGCGCGGCCTGGACGCCGCCTTCCGCGAGATCGCGAGCCAGCCGTACGGCACCGTCCTGCTGCTGCTCGTCGCGCTCGGCCTGGCCGCCTACGGCGTCTTCCAGCTGCTCACCGCGCGCCGCCGCCGC
>NZ_JAAALL010000417.1 GCF_009906315.1 Kineococcus vitellinus
CTCCAGCCCGCGTTGGCGTCCACCCGCACCCGCCCGCCCGGGCCGTGCGCGAGGTGCTCGGCCCGGGCGGGCGGGTGCGGGTGGACGCCAACGCGGGCTGGAGCGTGCAGGAGGCGCTGGAGGCGCTCACCGCGCTCGGCGAGGTGGACCTGGAGTACGCCGAGCAGCCGTGCGCGACGCTGGAGGAGATGGCCGAGGTCCGCCGCCGGCTGGCCGCCGCGGGCACGCCGGTGCCGCTGGCCGCCGACGAGAGCGTGCGCAAGGCCGAGGACCCGCTGCGGGTGGCCGGGCTGGAGGCCGCCGACGTCGTCGTGCTGAAGGTGGCGCCGCTGTCGGGGGTGGCGCGCGCGCTGGAGGTCGCCGCCGCCTGCGGGCTGCCCGTCGTGGTCTCCTCCGCGCTGGACACCAGCGTCGGGCTGGCGGCCGGCACCGCGCTCGCGGCCGCGCTGCCGCGGCTGCCGCACGCCTGCGGGCTCGGCACGGCCGCGCTGCTGGCCGCCGACGTCAGCGCCCCGCCGCTGCTGCCGGTGGACGGCGCGCTGCTGGTCGGCCCGGCGCGCGCCGACCGGGAGCTGCTGGAGCGCCACCGGGCGGGCGCCGACCGGCAGGCGTGGTGGCGCCGGCGCATCGCGGACTGCCACGCGGTGCTGGCGGCGGGCGCGGACGGCTGAGCCGCCTCAGCGGGCCGGCTGCTCCGCGGTCCGCACGTAGTTGCTGATGCGCGCGGTGCACACGCGCCGGCCCTGCTCGTCGGAGATCACGACCTCGTGGCTGCACAGCGTGCGGCCCAGGCTGATGGCCGTCGCCACCCCCGTCACCACGCCCGAGCGCACCGAGCGGTGGTGGGTGGCGTTGATGTCGGTGCCCAAGGCGAGCCCCCCGGGCCAGACGTGCAGGAAGGCCCCGACCGAGCCGAGCGTCTCGGCGAGCACGCAGCTGGCCCCGCCGTGCAGGTAGCCCGCCACCTGGGTGTTGCCCTCGACGGGCATCGTCGCCACGACCCGCTGCGGGCTCATCTCCACGAACTCGATGCCCATCCGCTCCACGAGGGTGCCGGAGGCGAAGGAGGCCAGGACCTCGTCCATCGGGGGCGGGGGTGTCGGGTGCGTCACCCGCCGCAGGCTGCCACAGCCGGTGGGGCGCACCATGGAGGGGTGAACCCCTCGACCGCCCTCGCGACGGTCCTCGTCGACACCCTGGTCCGCCTCGGCCTGCGCCACCTCGTGCTCAGCCCCGGCTCGCGCAGCGCCCCGCTGGCCTACGCGGCCGCCCGCGCCGCCGACGAGGGCCGGCTGACCCTGCACGTGCGCGTCGACGAGCGCAGCGCCGGCTTCCTCGCCCTCGGGCTCGCCCGGGCGGGTGAGCTGGTCGCCGTCGTCACCACCTCCGGCACGGCCGTCGCGAACCTGCACCCCGCCGTCCTGGAGGCCCACCACGCCGGGGTCCCGCTGGTGGTGCTCTCCGCGGACCGCCCGCACGAGCTGCGCGGCTCCGGCGCCAGCCAGACCGCCGACGCGCAGGCCCGGCTGTTCCTGCCCTCGGTGCGCTACAGCGCCGACGTGCCCGCCCCCGTCGACCCGGACCGGCAAGCGCCGGCCTGGCGCTCGCTGCTCTCGCGCGCGGTGGCCTTCGCCCGCGGCCTGCGCGGGGACGGGCCGGGACCGGTGCACCTCAACGTGGGCTTCGCCGACCCCCTCACCCCCTCGCCCGGCGAGGTCCCCGCGGGCCCGGGGCTGACCCAGGTCCACGGACCGGGCGCCCCCGCGCCGGTCGCGCTGGAGCGCGGGCCGCGCACGCTCGTCCTCGCCGGTGACGCCCCCGACCCCGCCACCGGGGCCGCCGCCCGCGAGCTGGCGGAGTCCGCGGGCTGGCCGCTGCTGGCCGAGCCGAGCTCGGGCGCCCGCGCCGGCGAGCGGGCCGTGGGCCCCTACCGGCTGCTGCTGGAGGCCGCCGACGCCGACGGCCCGCTGGGCGCGGTGGAGCGGGTGGTGCTCTTCGGCCACCCGACGCTCTCGCGCCCGGTGACGCGGCTGCTGGCCCGCGACGACGTCGAGCTGGTCGTGGTCAGCGCCGCGGGGACCTGGTCCGACGCGGGCTTCCGCGCCGCCCGCGTCGTGCCCGCCGCCGGGGTGCAGGGCCCGCCCGGGGCCGGTGAGCAGGAGTTCGCCGCCCGCTGGGACCGCGCCGGCAAGCTGGCCGCGGACGCCGTGGACGCCGCCCTGGACGGCGAGCGGGACCTCAGCGGGCCGTGGGCGGCCCGCGAGGCGGTGCGCGCGTGCGCCGCGGACGGCTCCGGCTTCGTCGTCGCCGCCAGCAACCCGGTGCGCGACGTGGACCTGGCCGCCCGCCCCGCGGACGTGGCGACGGTCTCCCACCGCGGGCTGGCCGGCATCGACGGCACGCTGGCCACGGCCTGCGGCGTCGCGCTGGCCCGGGGCGCCACCCGCGTCCTCGTGGGGGACCTGGCCTTCCTGCACGACGTCAACGCGCTGCTGCCGGTGCCCGCCGAGGCGCGCCCGGACCTGACGGTGGTGCTCGTCAACGACGACGGCGGCGGCATCTTCGAGACCCTGGAGCACGCCACCGCCGTCGACCGCTCCACCTTCGAGCGGGTGGTGGCGACCCCGCACGGGGTGGAGGTCGCCGCCCTGTGCGCGGCCTACCGGGTGCCGCACGAGCGCCCCGCCACCCGCGAGGAGGCGGCCGCCGCCATCGCCGCCCGCCCGTCGGGGCTGCGGGTCGTCGAGCTCGTCGTGGACCGCGCCGCCGTGCGGGTGCGCTCCGAGCGCCTCGCGGACGCGGTGCGCGCCGCCGTCCTGGAGGGCTGAGCGCGCCGGGGCGGTGGGCCCGGGGGC
>NZ_JAAALL010000418.1 GCF_009906315.1 Kineococcus vitellinus
GGTCGAGCGGCGCGGGGACGTGCGGCTGCGGCCGGTGCGCCCCGAGGACCTGCCGGCGCTGGAGGAGGTCTGCCTGCGCACGGGCGACCGCGGCGGGGACGCCTCGGCCCGCACGCGCTTCCCCGCGCTGCTGGCCGACGTCTACGCCACGCCCTACGCCGTCCACGAGGCGCGCTTCGCCACCGTCGCCGAGGACGCCGACGGCGTCGGCGGGTACCTGCTGGGGTGCCTGGACACGGCCGCCTTCGAGCGCTGGCGGGAGCGCTCGTGGTGGCCGCCGCTGCGCGAGCGCTACCCGCTGCCCGCCCGGGACGACGACGGCTTCGACGCCCCGCTGCTGCGCACCGTGCACTCCGGCGTGCCCGCGGAGCCGGTGTGGCGCACCCACCCCTCCCACCTGCACGTGGACCTGCTGCCGCGGCTGCAGGGGCGCGGTCTCGGCGGCGCGCTCGTGCGGCGGCTGTGGGCGCAGCTGGCGGCCGCGGGGTCGCCCGGCGTGCACCTGGGGGTGGCGGCGGCCAACCCCGGCGCCGTCCGCTTCTACCGCCGCGCCGGCTTCACCGAGCTCTCCGCCGACGAGGGCGGCTACGTGTTCGGCCGCTCGCTGCCGGTGCCGGCGGCGGACGCCGCGGTGGCCCCGGAGGTCACCGGCAGCCCCGGGTCGACCGGACCCGGCTGACCCGCCGCACCGCCGGGCGCCCCCGGGCCGGGCTCGGGTCCCGGCTCCGGCTCGGTCTCCGGCTCGGTCTCCGGCTCGGCCTCGGGTGCGGCCCGGGGCCCGGGTTCCGGCTCCGCCTCGGGTTCCGGCTCCGCCTCGGGTTCCGGCTCCGGTCCCGCCTCGGGCTCGGCCTCCGGTTCCGGCTCGGGCTCGGGGTCGAGCAGCGGCGGCAGCGCGGCCTCGTCGGCCGCCGCGAGCACCTGCGCGGCCCGCAGCAGGCCGAGCGCGCTGAGCGCTCCGGTGCCGTCGCCGCGGCCGGCGCCCAGGTCCACCAGCGGGACGAGCTTGAGCCGGTCGACGGCCAGCGCCTGGGCCGGTTCGGCGGTGGCGGCGGCCACCTGCCACCACTTCTCCGCCCCCGGCACGGCCCGCGAGGCCAGCAGGGCGGCGGCGACGGCGCTCAGGCCGTCGAGCAGCACGGGGGTGCGGCGGGCCGCCGCGCGCAGCAGGAAGCCCACAGCGGCGGCGGTGTCCGCGCTCGCCACCGCCTGCAGCACCGCCGCGGGCCGGGTGGCGAGCTTGCGGGCGCGGCGGACGGCGTCGCGCACCGCGGCCGCCTTGCGCATCCACGCGTCGTCGTCGACGCCGCTGCCGCGGCCGACGACGTCGACGGCGCCCTTGCGCAGGCAGGTCGCCACGAGGGTGGCGCCCACCGTCGTCGCACCGGCACCCAGCAGGCTCAGCAGCAGCAGGTCGACGCCGGCGTCGACGGCCGCGTCGGCCACGGCGGCGCCCGCGCGGACGGCGGCCTCGACCTCCTCGGTGCTCAGCGCGTCCTCGACGGCGATGTCGCCGCTGCCGGCGCGCAGCGCGTGCGCGCCCACCGCGGCGGGCACGTCCTGCGGAGCGTCCGCGCCCCAGTCCACGCCCACCGCGTGCACCGCGACCGGGACCCCGACGGAAGCCGCCAGCGCGGCCAGGGCGCCGCGGCCCTCGACCAGCTCGCGCACGGCCCGGGCCGTCCAGCCGGCCTCCAGGCGCGAGGTGCCGCGGGCGGCGACCCCGTGGTCGCCGGCGAAGACGACCAGCTGCACGCGCTCCAGCGGTGCGGGCACGTCGCGGTCCTGGGTGCCCGCCAGCCACCGCGCGAGCTGGTCGGCGCGGCTGGCCGGCAGCAGCGGGGCGACGGTGCGCGGACGGGCCGCGGGGGTGTGCGGCGAGCGCAGCCCCTCGGCGATCTCGCGCAGGTTCAACGGCCGCGGGCCGTCGGTCATCGGTGCTCCTCGGGGGCGGTGCGCGGCGGCGGGCGGACCCGCAGCCGCCCGGCGCGGTCGGACGGTGGTCGCAGCATGGTCGCACCTGCGCCCGGGCGGGGTGGACGCCCGGCGGGCCCCGTCGCCCGGACGCCGCACCTGGACGCCGCGCCCGTGCGCCTTGTCCGCCGCGCGCCCGCGACCTACCGTGCAGCCGCAGGTGGTCGGTGCTGACCGGAGGTGCGCGGTGGTCCCCAGCTCGTCGGCTGTCCGCGAGGCGTGGCTGACGTCCACGGCCACCGCGCCGGTCGGCACGCCGCTGCCCGGCGCCCGCGAGCTCATCTCCGCCTCGTGGTGGCGCGCGCGCAGCACCGGGCTGGACCCCGACCGGCTGCTGCCCGCCGTCCCGCTGGACGAGGCCGCGCTGCGCGAGCGGCGCGCCGCGCACCCGCTGGCCGCCGTGCTGCCCACCGCGCGGCACCTGCTGCTCGACGAGCCGCTCGGCGTGCCCGTGCTCATGGCCGTCAGCGACGTCGACGGCACGCTGCTGTGGGTGGAGGGCGACGGCGCGCTGCGGCGCTCGGCGGAGCGGATGGCCTTCCTGGCCGGGGCCCGCTGGAGCGAGGACGCCGTGGGCACCAACGCCCCCGGCACCGCCCTCGCGCTGGGCCGGCCCGTGCGGGTGCGCTCCGCCGAGCACTACGCCACCGCCGCCGCCGGCTGGAGCTGCTCGGCGGCTCCCGTGCGCGACCCGGCGACCGGCGCGCTGCTCGGCGTCCTGGACCTCACCGGCGGCGACGACCTGGGGCGCGAGCGCGCCCTGGAGCTGGTGCGGGCCGCCGTGGGCGCCGTCGAGGGGGAGCTGCGGGTGGCGGCCCTGCGCCGCCGGCTCACCGCCCCCGCAGCGG
>NZ_JAAALL010000419.1 GCF_009906315.1 Kineococcus vitellinus
GGCCAGGAACGCGTAGACCTCCAGGTCGTCCACGCCGGGGAAGCTGCCCGCGGGCAGCGGCGCCAGCGTCTGCGCGTGCAGCCGGGCGCTGGGCCAGGCCGCCTGCGCCCAGCGCTCGACGAGGTCGGCGGGCGGGCGGCGGCAGCACCCGGCGTCCGGGCAGTCGCTGCGCGCGCGGACGCGGGTGTCGCGGCCGCGGAACCACTTCGCGTGCGCGTACGGCACCCCGACGGTGATCGAGAAACCGCCGTCGGCGCTGGAACCGGTCTGGCTGGAGCACCAGAACGTGCCCGCCGGAGTGTCGGTGTACTGGTAGTTCTCGGTGGTGCGGTTGCGCACGTCGAAGACCCTGCGCGCCGTCCACCGCCGGCACACCGGCTGGCCCTCGATGGCGCCGGAGGCGTCCTGCGGGAACGGCACGCCGTCGTTCTCGTAGCCGCGGTACAGGGCCCCGTCGTCGCCGACGCGCAGGAAGTGCAGCGGGATCCCCAGGTGGGAGGTCAGCAGGTTCGTCAGCCGGTGCGCCGCCGCCTCGTGGGTCACGCCGAAGGCGTCGCGGAAGTCCTCCACGGCGATGTCCTTGTCGGCCTTGGCCGCGGACAGGAACTGCACCGCGGCGCTGCGCGGCAGCAGGCAGCACGCGGCGAAGTAGTTGATCTCCAGCCGCTGGCGCAGGAACTGCGCGTAGCTGGCGGGCCGCTCGTGGCCCAGCACCCGGTGCGCGATGGCCTGCAGCGCCAGCGAGCGCAGCCCGTGCCCACCGGGGATGGAGGCCGGCGGCAGGTAGATGCGCCCGTTGGCGAGGTCGGTGACGGTGCGGGTGGAGTGCGGCAGGTCGTCGACGTGGATGATCGAGAACCCCAGGTCGGCGGCCGTCCGCGCCACCTGCCGGTGCGTGAGCGCACCGACGGTGTACCCGGCCGCGCGCACGAGGTCCTCGGCGACCTCCTCGATCTCCGGCAGGTAGTTGTCGGCCGCGCGCAGCAGCAGCCGCAGCTCGGTGTTCGCGCGGCGGGCCTCCTCCGGCGTGGCGTTGGCCGCGTCGTGGCGGCGGGCGAGCTCGCGGTGCAGCTGCACGAGCGCCTCGAGGGCCTCCATCGGCAGCGAGCGGCTGGCGCGCACCTGCGCCAGGCCCAGCGAACGCGCCAGCGGACCGCGCTGGGCGCGGTCCAGCTCGATCTCCAGGGCCGCGCGCCGGCTGGGCGGCGGTGCGGCGTCCAGCAGGTCGGCCGCGCTCGTCCCCAGCGCCTGCGCCAGCGCGCCGACCAGCGACAGCCGCGGCTCCCGCTTGCCGTTCTCCACCTGCGACAGGTGGCTGGGCGCCACCCCGACCGCCTCGCCCAGCCGGGCCAGCGTCAACCCCCGCGCCCGCCGGTGGTGGCGGACCCGGCGGCCGACGGTGAGGGCGTCCAGCTCCGGCGGCGGGCCGGGCGGGGCACCGGCGGGGTCGGTCAACGGTTCGAGCGCGGCGATGCGCAACCGGGGCACGGAGTTCACCGTACGTGAAGAACCGCGGTTCTTCACCGCTCGAGGCCGTTGTCGTGGGCGCCGGGAGGTGTGAGGGTCGGAACACCGCGAGGACGACAGGCCCACCGACCACGAGGAGGCACGCCGACGTGACGACCGCACCGATCCGCCCGACGACCGCTCAGGACGCACCGCAGCTGTCCGGCACCCCCACCGACCACCGCGGGCTGCTGGACTGGGTCCAGCGGACCGCGCTGCTCACCCAGCCCGACCGGGTCGTCTGGTGCGACGGCTCGCAGGAGGAGTTCGACCGCCTCACCGCGCTCATGGTCGCCACCGGCACCCTGGTCCCGCTGAACCCCGACAAGCGCCCGGGCAGCTTCCTGGCCCGCTCCACGCCGAGCGACGTCGCCCGCGTGGAGTCGCGCACCTTCATCGCCTCCCGCCGCCGCGAGGACGCCGGCCCGACGAACAACTGGCGCGAGCCGGAGGCGCTGCGCGAGGAGCTGGCCGGGGTGTTCTCCGGCTGCATGCGCGGGCGCACGATGTACGTCGTCCCCTTCTCCATGGGTCCCGTCGGCGGGCCGATCTCCCAGCTCGGCGTGCAGATCACCGACTCCCCCTACGTCGTGGTCAGCATGCGCACCATGACGCGGACGGGCGCGCAGGCGCTGGCCGCCCTGACCCCCGGCACCCCGTTCGTGCCGGCCCTGCACAGCGTCGGGCACCCGCTGGTGGACGCCGTGGGCCGCACCCGCGAGGACGTCCCGTGGCCGTGCAACGACCTCAAGTACGTCGCGCACTTCCCCGAGAGCCGGGAGATCGTCTCCTTCGGCTCCGGCTACGGCGGCAACGCCCTGCTGGGCAAGAAGTGCTTCGCGCTGCGCATCGCCTCGGTGATGGCCCGCGAGGAGGGCTGGCTGGCCGAGCACATGCTGCTGCTGAAGATCACCTCTCCCGAGCAGCGCACCTTCCACCTGGCCGCGGCCTTCCCCTCCGCCTGCGGCAAGACGAACCTGGCGATGCTGCGGCCCACGCTGCCCGGCTGGCGGGTGGAGACGATCGGCGACGACATCGCCTGGATGCGCCCCGGCACCGACGGCAGGCTGCGAGCCATCAACCCCGAGGCGGGCTTCTTCGGCGTCGCCCCCGGCACCGGCTGGTCGACGAACCCGACCGCGATGCGGATGCTGGAGCGGGACGTCATCTTCACCAACACCGCCCTCACCGACGACGGCGACGTGTGGTGGGAGGGCATGACCGAGCAGGTCCCCGCGCACCTGACCGACTGGCAGGGGCGGGACTGGACCCCGGCCAGCCCGACCCCCGCGGCGCACCCCAACGC
>NZ_JAAALL010000041.1 GCF_009906315.1 Kineococcus vitellinus
GTCACCGGGTGGTCGGGCTGCTCGAAGACCTCCACGATCCACACCCGGCCGTCCGCCGAGCGCACCGCGCCCAGGCCGACGACGCTGACCTGCGGGCGCAGGACGTTGTCGCGGTGCGCGGGCGAGGCCATGAAGGCGCCGTGCAGCTGGTCGGCGTCCGCGCCGACGCCGACGTTCTCGGCGTAGAGGCGGTAGCCGGCCAGCTGGTGGGCGAGGTCGGGGTTGTGCTGCAGGCGGCTGTCGCCGGCCATCCGGAACGCCCAGTCGGTGGCGACGCGGTTGGCCTCCTCGGTGAGGACCAGGGCAGGCAGCCCGGCGGAGGTGCGGGCCGCGTTGACGAGCTCGTAGGAGCGCCAGGCGGCGGCGCCGTCACCGGTGGTGGCGGGAGCCGCGTGCGCCGCGCCGGCTCCGCCGGCGACGGCGGCGGCAGCGGTGAGGACCGCGGCGAGGCCGAGGGCGCGGCGGGTGCGGGCAGGGCGGCGTGCGGTGTCCACGGGGACCTCCGGGCGGTGGGGGCGGCGACGTGCGTTCCCCTCCTGGCTCGGCCGCCCGCGCCCGTCCCTTTAACCCGTACGGGTGATCGGGTGCGCCCGGTCACCGCCCGCCGGTCACCCGCCGGTCCCCCGCCGGCCGGCCCGCGGCTCAGCCCGCGAGGTCCAGCGTGTGGGCCGTGTGGTCGCGCTTGGCGCGCAGGTAGGCCGCGTTGGCGGCCGACAGGTGCACCCCCGTCGCCACCCGCCGCTCGACCCGGACGCCCAGGCGCTGCAGCTGGGCGGCCTTGTCGGGGTTGTTGCTCAGCAGGTCCACGCGGTGCGCGCCGAGGGCGGTGAGCATCTGCGCGGCGGCGGTGTAGTCGCGCTCGTCCTCGGCGCGGCCCAGGGCCAGGTTGGCCTGGTAGGTGTCCATCCCGGCGTCCTGGAGGGCGTAGGCGTCCAGCTTGGCGTACAGGCCGATGCCGCGGCCCTCCTGGCGCAGGTACAGCAGGAGCCCGCCGACGCCGGCGATGCGCTCGACGGCCTCGCGCAGCTGGGGCCCGCAGTCGCAGCGCTGGGAGCCGAAGACGTCGCCGGTCAGGCACTCGGAGTGCGGGCGCACCAGCGGCGCCGGCCCGCCGGCCGCGGAGCGCCGCAGCGCGCCCTCCCAGTCGCCCAGGCCCAGGGCCAGGTGCTCGCGGTCGTCGGCCAGGCCGGTGAAGGTGTGGACCTGGGCGGTGGTGGCGTAGCCGTCGGGGAAGCGCAGCGGGACGCTCACGCTGGTGCGGACGACGGCGGTGGGGGAGGTGGACACGGTGCTCCGTTCGGTGCGCGTTCGACGCGTCGTCGACCCTAGGTCGCAGAACTTGAGGCGTCAAGGACCATGACGGGACGTGCGGGTCGTCCCGGAGTAGGTTCGAGGACGTGGAAGGTGCCGAACGACGTCCGCTCCGCACGATCAGCTACAACCTGCACGAGGGGCGCGCGACGACGGAGCTGGTGGACCTCGCGGTCGCCCACGACGCGGACGCCCTGTGCCTGCAGGAGTGCGACACCCTGCGCCTGCCGGACACGGTCGGCCCGCTCGTCCTGGCCGGGGCCACCCAGCGCAACCGGCTCGGCCTGGCGCTGTACTACCGCCCCGACCGGCTGCACGCGCACGGGCACGAGATGCGGCCGCTGCGCCGCTCCATGCACGACCGCGTGCTGTCCCCGGCGCACGAGCGGCTGCTCGCGGTGCGCTTCGAGGACCTGGCCTCCGGCGGCGCGCTGCTCACCCTGGCCTCCATCCACACCGCGCCGCTGTCGGCGACCAACGCGATGCGCCGCCACCAGATCACCGAGGCGCTGGGCGCCATCCGCTCCGCCGCGCACGGCAGTTCCTCGCTCGTGGTCGGGGACTTCAACTACCCCTGGTTCGCCAGCTCGCTGGCCCGGCGGCTGGGCGAGCAGGGCTACGAGCTCTCCCACAGCGACCTGCCCACCTACGTGCGCAAGAGGTTCCGTGGCCACTTCGACTTCGCGGTCTCCGAGGGCATGCACATCGAGTCGGTGACGACGCTGCAGCAGGCCGGCTCCGACCACCTGCCGGTGCTGGTGCAGGCCCAGGTGAACGCCGCCGTCCCCGCCTGAACCGCGCCCGGGCGGGGGCGCGGCCTCCTCACCCGGCGGGCGGCAGGTGCCGCTCCCCGGGGCCGTCGTAGTCCGACAGCGGCCGGATGAGGGCGTTGTCGGCGCGCTGCTCCACCACGT
The DNA here is from genome assembly GCF_009906315.1 of Kineococcus vitellinus. Classification (GTDB taxonomy): domain Bacteria; phylum Actinomycetota; class Actinomycetes; order Actinomycetales; family Kineococcaceae; genus Kineococcus; species Kineococcus vitellinus. Next base: position 2,226 of record NZ_JAAALL010000041.1, read on the forward strand.
GCGCGCTCCAGCCGACGACCCGCGCGGCCACGAACAGCGGCGTGAAGACGTCGGTGTCGAAACCCAGCAGGTGGTAGGCGGGCCCGGCGGGGTAGTCGAGGTTCGGCGCGATCCCCTTGGCGGCGGTCATCGCCTCCTCCAGCGCGTCGTAGAGGTCCAGCAGGTCCTCGCGCCCGCGCGCGAGCGCCAGCCGGCGCAGCGCCTCGTGCATGGTCGGCACCCGCGAGTCGCCGGAGCGGTACACGCGGTGCCCGAAACCCATGACCTTGCGGTGCTCGGCGAGGGCGCGCTCCAGCCAGGCGCGGGCCCGCCGCGCGGCGCCCTCGCCGGGGCCGATCTCCTGGAAGACCTCCCAGACGGCCTCGTTCGCGCCGCCGTGCAGCGGTCCCTTGAGCGCACCGACCGCCGCGGTCACCGCCGAGTGCAGGTCCGACAGCGTGGAGGTGACGACGCGCGCGGTGAACGTCGAGGCGTTGAAGGAGTGCTCGGCGTACAGGACCAGGGAGGTCTCCAGCGTGCGGACGGCGATCTCGTCGGGTTCCTCGCCGAGCGTGGTCCACAGCAGGTTCGCGGCGTAGCCGAGGTCGTCGCGCGCCGGTACCGGCTCCAGGCCCCGGCGGTGGCGCTGCACGTGCGCGAGCACCGCGGGCAGCACGGCGAGCAACCGCTCCGCCTTGGCCAGCTCCGCCGCGGGCGAGCCGTCGCCGGCGGCGGGGTCGAGCGCGCCGAGGACGCTGACGGCGGTGCGCACGACGTCCATCGGGTGCGCGTGCGCGGGCAGGCCGTCGAGGACGCGCAGCAGCGCGGGGTCCGGTGCGCGGCCGGCGCGCTCGCGGGCCCGGAAGGCCGCCAGCTCCTCCTGCGCGGGCAGTTCCCCGCGCCACAGCAGCCAGGCGACCTCCTCGAACGAGCAGCGCGCGGCGAGCTCCTGCACGGGGTACCCCCGGTAGAGCAGCGAGTTCGTCTCCGGGTCGACCTTGGAGACGGCCGTGGTGCCCGCGACGACGCCCGCCAGCCCCCGCCCGCTCACCGGTTCCCCTCCAGGCTGAAGTCGTGGATCCCGGAGTCGAACACGGAGTACCCGGCGTAGTCGACGAGGTCGTACAGCTGCGCGCGGGTCTGCATCTCGGGCACCTTCCCCTCCAGGGTCCCCGCCGCGGCCAGCTCGCCCAGGGCGCGGTCGGCGGCGCCCATCGCCAGCCGCAGCAGCGAGACGGGGTGGATGACGATGCGCACGCCCGCGTCGCGCAGCTGCTCGTGAGTGAACAGGTCGCTGCGGCCGAACTCCGTCATGTTCGCCAGCACCGGCACGTCGAGGGCCGAGCAGACCGCCTCGAACTCGGCGAGGTCCGCCATCGCCTCGGCGAACACCGCGTCCGCTCCCGCGTCGGCGAACTGCTTGGCCCGCGTCAGCGCCGCCTCCAGCCCGGGCCGCCCGGGGATCGTGCCGCGGACGTCGGTGCGCGCCACCACGAGGAAGTCGCCGTCGCGGCGCGCGTCGACGGCCGCGCGCACCCGCCGCAGCGCGGTCTCCCCGTCCACGACCGCCTTGCCCTCCAGGTGCCCGCAGCGCTTGGGGTTCACCTGGTCCTCCACGTGCAGGCCGGCGACGCCGGCGTCCTCCAGCGTCTGGACGGTGCGCGCCACGTTGAGGGGTTCGCCGAAACCGGTGTCGGCGTCGACGAGGACGGGCAGGTCGGTGGCGCGGGCGATCTGCGCGGAGCGCGAGGCGACCTCCGTGAGCGTGGTCAGGCCGATGTCGGGCAGCCCCAGGTCGGCCGCCAGCACCGCCCCGGAGACGTAGACGCCCTCGAAACCGTGCCGCTCGACGAGCTTGGCCGACAGCGGGTTGAAGGCACCGGGGAAGCGCAGCAGCCCGTCCCCGCGCAGGGCGGCGCGCAGGCCCGCCCGCTTGGCGCTCGGCGTCGTCGTCGAGTTCAGCACGGCAGCTCCTCAGAACAGTCCGGTCGGCGGTGGTGGTGCGGTCTCCAGCAGCCCGGGCGCCGCCACGACGCCCAGCTCCCGCACGCCCGCGGCGTCCAGCCGCGGCAGCCGGCGGGCCAGGTCGGTGAACCTGCGGACCTCCGCCGCGGTGAGGACGCCGTCGGCGAGGGTCGCGAGCTTGGCCTCGTACTGCGCGCGGGTGAAGGGGTGCGCGCCGAGGGGGTGGGCGTCGGCGACGGCGATCTCGTCCACCACCGTCGAACCGTCGGCCAGGGTGGCGACGACGCGGGCGCCGAACGCCTTCTGCGCCGGGTCGGTGGCGTGGTAGCGCGCCGTCCACGCCGGGTCCTCCGCCGTCGACACCTTCCGCCACAGCGCGACGGTGTCGGGGCGGCGGGCGCGCTCGGGGGCGTAGGAGTCGACGTGGTGCCAGCCGCCGTCCTGCAGCGCGACGGCGAAGACGTAGGGCACCGAGTGGTCGAGCGTCTCCCGGCTGGCTCCCGGGTCGTACTTCTGCGGGTCGCCGGAGCCGGAACCGATGACGACGTGGGTGTGGTGGGAGGTGTGCAGGACGATCGAGGTGACGTTCGCGGGCTCGCGCAGCGCCGGGTGCTCGCGGTGCAGGCGGCGGGCGAGGTCGATGAGCGCCTGCGCCTGGTACTCGGCGGAGTGCTCCTTGGTGTAGGTGTCCAGGATCGCGCGGCGGGGTTCGCCGGGTTCGGGCAGCGGCACCCGGTAGACGGCGTCCGGGCCGTCGAGCAGCCAGGCGACCACCCCGTCCTCGCCCTCCCAGACCGGCGCCGGGCTGGTCTGCCCGCGCATCGCCCGGTCCACGGCCTCGACGGCGACCTTGCCCGCGAAGGCGGGGGCGTACGCCTTCCACGTCGAGATCGCGCCCTTGCGCGACTGCCGCGTCGCGGTCGTGGTGTGCAGCGCCTGGCCGATGGCCTGGTAGGTCGTCTCCACGGGCAGGCGCAGCATCGCGCCGATCCCGGCCGCCACCGCCGGGCCGAGGTGGGCGACGTGGTCGATCTTGTGCTCGTGCAGGCAGATCGCCCGCACGAGGTCGACCTGCACCTCGTAGGCGGTGACGACCCCGCGCAGCAGGGCGGCGCCGTCGAGGCCGAGGTGCTGGGCGACGGCCACCAGCGCGGGGACGTTGTCGCCGGGGTGGGAGTAGTCGGCGGCCAGGAAGGTGTCGTGGAAGTCCAGCTCGCGCACGGCGACACCGCCGGCCCAGGCAGCCCACTCCGGGGAGGTGCGGACGTCGGTGCCGACGACGCGGGCACCGGCCCCGCCGCGCGAGGGCGGGTGCGCCAGCGCCTGGGCGCGGGCGGCGGCCACGGGCGGGCGCAGCAGCGCGGCCGCGGCCACGGCCGCGTCGTCCAGCACCCGGTCGACGACCGCCTCGGCGACCTCGTCCTCGACGGGCACGTCCTCGGCGGCGAGCTCGGCCAGCTGCCAGGCCAGCTCGCCCTCGCGGGGGAAGCCCTCGTCGCTGCGGTGGACGCGCAGCTCGTGCAGCCTCACGCCCCCACCTCCTCGCGCCGCGCCCGCTCGGCGCGCAGCTGCTCGCCGAAGTGGGTGCGGCTGCGGTGCAGGTGCACGTGGACGGCGTGCGCGGCCAGGTCGGCGTCGCCGGCGGCGATCGCCTCGGCGATCAGCTGGTGCTCGGCGGCCGCCGCGCGCAGCCGGGCGGGGTCGTGGCGGGCCAGCCGGCGGATGCGGACCAGGTGCGTGCGCACGGAGGCCAGCGCCTGCTGCAGCCACGGGTTGGCGGCGGCGGCGTCGACGGCGGCGTCGAACTCGGCGCTCAGCGCGTAGCAGCGGTCCAGCCCCGCCTCGGAGTCCAGCAGCCGCGGCGCGGCGGCGAAGGCGTGCGCGAAGCGCTCGAAGGCCCCGGCGTCGCGGCGGGCGGCCGCCAGCCGGGCCGCCTTGACCTCCAGCGCCTCGCGCAGGTCGTAGAGGTGCTCCAGCCCCTCCACGTCCAGCGGAGCGACGACGAGGCCGCGCCCGGCCAGCGGGCGGGCCAGGCCCTCGGCGACGAGCCGGGCGAAGGCCTCGCGCACGGGGGTGCGGGAGACCCCCAGCCGCTGGCTCTGGTCGACCTCCGCGAGGACCGCGCCGGGGGCGAGCACCCCGTCCAGGACGTCCTCCCGCAACCGGGCGTAGGCGCGCTCGCTCGCCCGGACGTGACCGCTGCGCCGCGACTGTGCATGCACGGGCCGACTGTGGACCCCTCAGGACGGCCCGTCAAGCACGCTGTGCATGCACAGCGGGGGTCACCGGTGCCGTCCACACGCCGACGAGGGCGTCGACGAGGCCGTCGGCGCACTCGGCCCAGCTGGCGCGCGCCGGGGTGCCGCCCTCGGCCAGCACCCTCTCGCGCTGGGCGAGGACGTGGACGGTGAGCAGCCGGGCCATGTCGTCGCGCTCGGCCCGCACCTCGGGCGGCAGCCCGGGCAGGCACGAGCGGAGCCCCGCGACGACGGCGCGCAGCGCCGGGGAGCGCAGCGCGTGCTCGACGACGAGGGCGTGCCGGCGCGGGTCGGTGGCCAGCTGCGCCGACAGCCGGGCGTACCAGGTGGGGCTGCCCAGCTCCTGCAGGTGCTCGGCCGTCGGCCGCACGAGGCAGCCGGCCCAGTCGCGGATCCCGGGGGAGCTCCCGACCTCGGCGAGCATGCGCGCGCGGATCCGCTCCACGGGTGCGGAGCGCCGCTCGACGATCGCCGCCACGAGGTCGGCCGCGGTGCCGAAGTGGTAGCCGACGGCGGCGTTGTTGCCCTGCCCCGCGGCCGCGCTGATGCGGCGGTGGGAGACGTTGTCGAGGCCGTGCTCGGCGAACAGGCGCTCGGCCGCCTCGATGATCGCCGTCCTCGTCGCCTCGCCCCGGCCCACGCCGCCCCCCTCGCTCGCCCGCACCCGCCCGCACCCCGCGACGGCCATCGTCCCGCGCCCGCCGGAGCGGCAGCGGGGCCGGGGTCAGGGGCGGCAGGCCCGCCAGACGCGGTCGGCGGTCATCGGCAGCTCGCGCAGGCGCACGCCGACGGCGTCGCGCACGGCGTTGGCCAGCGCGGGGGCGACCGGGTTGTAGGGCGCCTCGCTCATCGACTTCGCCCCCAGCGGGCCGATGGTGTCGCAGGTGTCGGCGAACAGGACCTCCGTCTCGGGGACGTCGTCCAGGCGCGGGACGTAGTACTCGCGCAACGTCGTCTCCGCGCCCGCCCCGTCGGCCCCGGCCCGCACCTGCTCGAAGAGGGCGGAACCGATGCCCTGGGCCACCCCGCCCTCGACCTGCCCGCGCAGCTGCACGGGGTTCAGGACGGTGCCCGCGTCGACGGCGTGCACCGAGCGCAGGATCCGCACCTGCCCGGAGTCCACGTCCACCGCGACCCGGAAGCCCTGCACGTCGAAGGCCACCGACCGCAGCGCCGCGTCGTCGCCGCCGTCCGCGGACGGCCCGGACCCGGTGCGGCGCACGCACTCGGCGTGGACGGCGGCCAGCGGGACCGACGCGGCACCGCAGCGCACCCCCTCCGGGCCGAGGGCCACCTCGTGCGGCTGCGCGCCGAGCAGCTGCGCGCCGACCTCGCGCACCCGGTCGGCCAGGCGCTCGCAGGCCACCAGCAGCGCCTTGCCGGCGACGACCGAACCCGCCGAGCCGAACGCCCCCGTGTCGTGGCGGACCGCGTCGGTGTCGGACTGGCGCAGCCGGACCCGCTCCGCGCTCGTGGCCAGCGCCTGGACGCCGATCTGCGTCAGGACGGTCGTCGTGCCGTTGCCGAACTCCGCGGTGCCCACCGACAGCTCCCACGTCCCGTCGGCCAGCAGGCGCGCGCGGGCGTCCGCGAAGTGCCCGCGCGGCGGGGTCGTGGCGATCATCGACAGGGCCATCCCGGTGCCCACCCGCCACGAGGGCCCGGCGGGGGCGGGTTCCCCGCCGCGGCCCAGGGCCTCCTGCACGAGGTCCAGGCACTGGTCGAGGCCGTAGCTGCCGTAGCGCAACCCGTCGTCGCCCTCGGAACCGTCCTGCGGCAGCGAGGTCACGACGAACGGGTCGCCGGGGACGACGACGTTGCGCCGGCGCAGCTCGAAGGGGTCCATGCCCAGCTCGCGGGCGAGGTCGTCCAGCGCCGACTCGATCGCGAACACCACCTGGCCCAGCCCGTAGCCGCGGAACGCCCCCGACGGCTGGGTGTGCGTGTAGGCGGCGCGCGCGTCGACCCTCTTGTTCGGCACCCGGTACGTCGCCACCGACTCGTGGCAGCCGTGGAACATCACCCCCGGGGAGTGGTTGCCGTACGCGCCGGCGTCCACGAGGACGTCCACCGCCAGCGCGGTCAGCACCCCGTCCCGGCCCGCGCCCAGGCGCACCGCCACCCGGAACGGGTGCCGCGTCGGCAGCGCCGACAGCGCCTCGGCGCGGGTCGTCTCGTGCTGCACGGGCCGGCCGGTGCGCAGCGTCGCGAGCGCGACGAGGTCCTCGACGAGCATCTCCTGCTTGCCGCCGAAGCCCCCGCCGACGCGGGGCGCGAGCACCCGCACCCGCTCGCGCTCCAGGCCGAGCACCCGCGCCAGCTCGTCGCGCACGAGGAAGGGCACCTGGGTGCTGCTGCGCACGACGAGGCGGCCGCCGTCGTCCAGCCAGGAGACCGCGGAGTGCGTCTCCAGCGCCACGTGCGAGACGCGCGCGGTGCGGTAGGTGCCGCCGACGGTGAACTCCGCCCGCGCCAGCGCCTCCTCCACGTCGCCGACCCCGCCGTGCAGCTCGGCGACGAGGTTGCGCTGCGGGTCGGCGATGCGCGAGGCGGCGGCGTCCTTGTCGCCGTGCACCAGCGGCGCACCGGGTTCCAGCGCGGCCTCGGCGTCGAGCACCGCGGGCAGCGGCTCGTACTCCACGGCGAGCAGCCCCAGCGCCCGCTCGGCCAGCGCCGGCGTCTCGGCGACGGCCGCGGCCACCCGCTGGCCGCGGTGGCGCAGCACGGGGTCCAGCACGAGCGTGTCGTCGGGGTCGTCGAGGCGGTTCTCGTGGCGGCCGGTGGAGAACAGCACCGCCGGGACGTCCTCGTGGGTGAGGACGAGGTGCACGCCGGGCAGGGCCCGGGCCGCGCTCGCGTCGACCGCGGTGATCCGCGCGTGCGCGTGCGGGCTGCGCAGGACGGCCAGGTGCAGCGGGGCGGTCGGCGGCACCGCGCCGTCGGCGGGGTCGCCGGTGAGGTCGAGCGCGTACGGCTCGGTGCCGGTGACCACGCGCCGCGCCGCCGGGGCGGCCACCCGCTCCCCCACCGCGCCGCTGCGGGGCAGCGGCTCGACCGCGTCGGCGGTGACGGCGTCGCGGATCGAGCGGTAGCCGGTGCAGCGGCACAGGTTGCCCTTGAGGTGCTCGGCGAGGTCCGCGCGCTGGTCGTCGTCGAGGGCGGAGGCGGTGACGACCATGCCGGCGGTGCAGAAGCCGCACTGGAAGCCCGCGGCGTCGACGAACCGCTGCTGCAGCGGGCTGAGGTCCTCGGCCGTGCCCAGCCCCGCGACGGTGGTGACCTCGCGGTCGGCGGCGCGCAGCGCCGGGTACAGGCACGAGTGCACCGGGGAGCCCTCGACGAGGACGGTGCAGGCGCCGCAGTCGCCCGAGTCGCAGCCCTTCTTGACCTCCACGTGCGAGGTCTCGCGCAGCAGGGTGCGCAGGCACTGCCCGGCCCGGGGCTCCACCTCGCGGGCGGTGCCGTTGACGACCAGCTTCACGACAGCTCCTCCACGACCTCGGCGGCGAACCGCAGGGTGCTCGCGCGGCGCCAGTCCAGGTCGCCGTGCACGTCCTCGAACCAGCCGGGCCCGTCCTCGACGGCCGCCTCCACCTGCGCGACCAGCTCGCGGGCGGCCGGCACCGCGGCGTGCCGCAGCACCACCGGCCGCGGCGTGGAGGCGGTGACGGTGAGCGCGAAGGCCCCGCCCTGCTCGCGGCGGCCCACGACGAGGGCGGCCGAGCGGCCCAGCCGGGCCCGCGACAGGCGCCGGAACGCCGTCCTGGCCCGCAGCGCCCGCGCGGGCAGCCGCACCGCGCGCAGCACCTCGCCCGGCGCGAGCGCGGTGCGCCCGTCGCCGGTGACGAGCTCGGCGACCGGCAGCCGGCGCACCCCGCCCTCGCGCGGCCACAGCTCCGCCACGCCGTCGAGGGCGCTGGTCAGCGACGTCATCGCCCCGGCCGGCAGCGCCGTGCAGACGTTGCCGCCCACGGTGGCGACCGCGCGGACCTTGAAGGAGGCCAGCAGCGCGCGCGTGCACTGGCGGAACAGCGGCCGCGCCGCCCAGTCCGGTGCGAACGGCACGTCGGCGAGCGCGCCGATGGGGCACGTCGCGGCGATCCGCAGGCCCTGCTCGTCCACCTCGAAGGGCTCCCAGCCGAGCGCGGTGAGGTCGACGAGGGCGCGCAGGTGCGGCTGCGGCACCGAGAACAGCCACGTGCCGCCGGCCAGCAGCGCGGTGTCGGCGGCGCCGCGGTGGGCACCGGCGAGGGCGGCGCGGTCGCGGACGGGGAGGATGGCCTCGACCGTGGTCAGGTCCACGGCGTCCCCCCGGCCTGCGAGGAGGTCCCGTGCGGGTGTCCGACCTCGCGCGCGCGGGGCTGGGGCTGCGGCTGCTCACCGCGCCCGACCGCGCGCTGGACCGCCCGGTGACGGGCACCACGACGATCGACCTGCGCGAGCCGGGCCGCTACGTGGCCGTGGGGCACCTGGTGCTCACCGGCCTGGCGTGGCGGCGCGGGGCGGGCGACAGCGAGGCGTTCGCCGCCTCGGTGGACGCCGCGGGCGGCTGCGCCCTCGCCGTCGGCGAGGGGCTGCTGGGCGGGGTGCCCGACGACGTCGTGCAGGCCGCGCGGCGCCTGGGGCTGCCGGTGTTCGCGGTGCCCGCGGACGTCGCCTTCCACCGCGTCAGCGCGCACGTGGACGCCGCGCTCGGCGCCGGCGGCGACGTGGCGCAGCGGCTGCTGGCCGGGGCGGCGGCCGGGCGGCCGCTGGCCGAGCTGGCCGACGGCCTGGGCGGGGTGCGGGTGCTCTCGCCGACCGGGCGGGTGCTGGCCGGGCCGCCGCTGGAGGAGGAGGAGCTGGACGCGCTGTTCGCCACCGGCGCCCCGGGCCGGCGGGTGGGGCCGGGACCGGACGGCTGGTGGCTGGTGCCGGGCGCGGACCCGGCCGAGGCGCTGCTGACGGCCTTCGCGGGCATCGTCGCCCTGCACCGGCGGGTGCCGCAGCCGGCCGCCGCGCCCGACGGCGACGTCGTCGCCGTCGCGGTGGACGACCCGACGCTGCTGGGGCTGGTCGCCGACGCGGTGGGCGACCTCCCGCACGAGGTCGTGCCCGGGCAGGCGCACGTGCTCGCCCCGGCCGGCGCGGGCGAGGTCCTGGAGCGCCGGCTGCGGCGCACCGCCGCGGTCCTGGACGGGCGCCGGCTCGTGGTGGGCGTCGGCCGGGCCGGCGGCGACCGCGACGACGCGCTGGCGGGCGCCCTGCGCGCGCTGCGCACGGCCCGCGCCCTGGAGGGACCCGTCGTCGTCGAGCACGACCGCGACAGCGGCGACGTGCTGGACCTGCTGCGCGCGGTGCCGCTGCCGCAGCGGCGCGAGTTCGCGCGCGCGGTGCTCGCCGGGGTGCTGGAGGACGACGAGCTGCTGACGACGCTGCGCACCCATCTCGCGGGCGGTTCCTCGCCCACCCGCACGGCCGGCGCGCTGCACGTGCACCAGAACACCGTGCGCTACCGGCTGTCCCGGGTGGAGGCGCTGCTGGGCCGGGACCTGCGCGACGTCGACGACCTGGTCGACCTGCGGGTCGCGCTGCGCCTGCTCGACGGCTGAGCGCGGTGCGCCCGCGGCCGGGTCAGTAGTCGACACGGCCCACGCTCGCCAGCCAGGCGTCGAAGGGCGCCGGGGACCCCTCGTCGCGCTGCTGCTCCACGCGCAGCGCCCACTGCGAGCGCGGGGTCTCGAACAGCTCGTAGAACGCGCGGTCGTCGAAACCCCCGCGGGCGGCGTCGTCGCGGTCGGCCGCGTAGACGACGCGCTCCACCCGCGCCCACAGCGCCGACGCCATGCACATCGGGCAGGGTTCGCAGCTGGAGTACAGCGTCGCCCCCGCCAGGCTGAACGTGCCCAGCTCCCGGCAGGCGGCGCGGATCGCCTGCACCTCCGCGTGCGCCGTCGGGTCGTTGTCGCGGGTCACCCGGTTCTGCCCGGTCGCCAGCACCGCGCCCTCGCGCACGAGCACCGCGCCGAAGGGACCGCCGCCGTCGGCGACGTTGCGGGTGGCCAGCCCGACGGCCCGGTCCAGGAACAGCGCGTCCTGCGCGGGAGGCGTCACCGCTGCCACGCCAGCGGTGCCTCGGGGACGTCGTCGCGGGCGACGACGGCCTGGATGAGCCCGTACGGGCGGTCGTCGGCGTGGAACACCTCGCCGGCGTTCTCCACCCCGAACCGGGCGGTGTCGTAGAGGAAGTGGTGCTTGTTCGGCGCGGCCAGGCGCACCTCCACGACGGCGGGCACGGCCTCGACCGCCGCCCTGCCCATGTGCCACAGCGTCTGCTGCAGCGCCAGGGAGTGCAGCGTCGCGAACTGCGCGACCATCGCGGCCCGCACCGCGTCGTAGGCGGCGTCGAAGCCGAACCCGTCCTCCAGGCAGGTGGCGTCGTAGCGCCACTGCGCCACCAGCGAGGTCGCCATCACGCGGTCCGCGGTGGGTTCCAGCGTCGTGTACCCGTCGACGAGGAAGTCCCGGAACTCCGAGCCCGTCGACTTCAGCAGGGTGAGCTCCTTCAGCCCCGCCACGACGTGCACCTGCTGCTCCGCGCCCGTCCCGGCGACCGTGGCGGCCGCCGTGCGGACCTCGCCGCCGGAACGGGTCCAGGTGTGGTCGTGCTCGGCGCCGTCGACGACGGCCCGCGTCCACAGGTGGGAGTCGACATCGATGCGCGCGCAGGAGACCGGTTCCACGTCGTCGACGAAGTGGCGCGCCAGCTCGAGGGCGTACCCCTCGACCGTGGCGATCCCCTTCTCCTTGGCGTAGGAGTAGATGGTGTTCTTCTGCGTGTCGGTGGGCAGGACCTTCGACTGGTCGCCCCTCAGGTAGGCGTCGGCGAAGTCGCCGCGCAGCGTCGAGGTGACGTTCAGGTCGACGATCTCGTGCCGCGCGGCGTCGCGCTGGAAGCGCACGACGCGGTTCTCGGCCTTGCCGTACTGGTGGCCCGCCAGGACGATCGCCACGCTCTCAGCTCCCTCGGTAGGTCGAGTAGGCGAACGGGGACAGCAGCAGGGGGACGTGCAGGTGCGCGCGGCCCCCGGCGTCGACGGGCGCCGCGGTGAAGGCCACCACGACCTCCGGGTAGAACGCCTCGCGGCCGGCCGCGGCGAACCACTCGCCCGTGGCGAAGCGCAGCCGGCAGGTGCCCGGCGGCAGGTCCTCCGCGAGGCGGGCGCGGCCGTCGGCGTCGGTGACGGCGCTCGCGAGGAGGTTCCCGCCGGCGTCGGTGAGCACCAGCGCGAGACCGGCCGCGGGCGCTCCCGCGACGGCGTCCAGGACGTGGGTGCTCAGGCTCGTCACGCCGCCGCCCCCGCCAGCGCGCGCTGCAGCCGCAGCCGGGTGATGGCGGCCAGCTCGCGGCGCAGCACGGCGCGCTCGGCGGCGGGGTCGTTGCCCAGCCGCGAGCGCAGCACGCCCAGCAGCTCGTCGGCGCTGCGGCCGGACGCGCACACCAGGTACACGTGCCCGAAGCGCGCCTCGTACTCCCGGTTCCCCTCGGCCAGGGCGGCCAGGACCGCCTCGTCGGCGGCCAGGGCGGCGGACTGCTCGCGGCGGGAGTCGGCGCTCGCGGAGCGCTCGCCGATGCGCGGGTGCGCGGCCAGGGCGGTGTCGACGTCGTCCTCGGAGGTCGCCGCCAGCTCCTGCTCGGCCGCGGCGAGCAGCGCCTCGCCGGTGCCGAAGGGGCGCCGGGCCGCCACGCGGGCCGCCCACGCGGGGGCGTCGCAGCAGGAGCGCAGCAGCCGCTCGAACCGCTCGTCGTCCATCGCGTCCAGGTCCACGGGCGCTCCCCTCTCGTCCCGTCCAGTCTCGCCGTGCCCCACCGCGGTGCGCAGCCACCGAACCTCCGAACGTCGGCGGCCCGGGCGGCGGCTGCGTTGGCGGAACCTCCAGCGCGCCGGCCGCCGGCGCCCGGCGCGGAAACGCCGCCGAAACGCGGTGGTCGCGCGGCGCGGGCGGGTGCGCGTGGTGGGATCGCGGGGTGCGCGTGGCGGGGGTCGTCCTGGCGGCCGGCGAGGGCCGGCGGATGGGTGCGCCCAAGGCGCTGCTGCGCCGGCCCGACGGCACGACGTGGGCCGCGCGCGCGGCCGCCGCCGCCCGCGCCGGCGGCTGCGCCGACGTGCTCGTGACGCTCGGCGCGCGGGCCGCGCAGGTGCGCGCCGGCCTGCCGGGCTGGGTGGTGGCCCTCGAGGTGCCGGACTGGCGCACCGGCCGGGCGGCGGGGCTGGCGCTCGCGCTGCGGCACCCGCTCGTCGCGGACGCCGACGCCGTCCTCGTCACGCTCGTCGACCTGCCCGGGGTGGGCGCCGGGGACGTGCGGGCGGTGCTGGCCGCCGGCGCCGAGCGCGGCCCGCAGGCACTGGTGCGGGCGGTCCGCGACGGCCGCGGCGGGCACCCGGTGCTCCTCGGCCGCGCGCACCTGCCGCGCGCCCTGGAGCTGGCGGGCGCCGGCCGCGGGCTGCGGGAGCTGCTGGCGGGCCCGGGGGTGCGGACCGTCGAGGTCGCCGGGGCCGTGCGCGACGCCGACGTCCCCGCCGACCTGCCGCCCGGCACGCTGCTGCCGCCGGCCCCCGATCGGTGATCTTCCACGGTGCACCGCGGAAGATCACCGATCGGACGGGGCGGGGTGTCGGAGGCCGGGCCTAGCGTGCGGGCATGACGACGCTGACCGGCCGACCGCGCACCGCCCTGCTCGTGATCGACGTCCAGCGCGGCGTCGTGACCGGCAACCACGACGTCGAGCGCGTCGTGGCGAACATCGCCACCCTCGTCGGGGCGGCCCGCGCGGCGGGCACGCCCGTGGTGTGGGTGCAGCACTCCGCCGACGACCTGCCCCGCGGCAGCGAGGCGTGGCAGCTCGTGGCGGAGCTGTCCCCGCTGGAGGACGAGCCGGTGGTCCACAAGCGCCACGGCGACTCCTTCGAGGGCACCGACCTCGAGGACGTCCTCGCCGCGCGGGGCGCCGGCCGGCTGGTGGTGACCGGCGCGCAGACCGACGCGTGCATCCGCTCGACGATCCACGGGGGCTTCACCCGCGGCTACGACGTGACGCTGGTGACCGACGCGCACACCACCGAGGACCTCAGCGCCCACGGGGCGCCGCCGCCGGCCCAGGTGATCGCGCACACGAACCTCTACTGGGGCTTCCAGAGCGCTCCCGGGCGCACGGCGGCCACGGCGGCGACCGCCGAGGTGGTCTTCCCGCCGGCCTAGGCGCGGGCCAGCCGGTCGCGGCCGGCGCGCTTGGCGGCGTACAGGGCCGAGTCGGCGCTGGCGTAGAGGTCGCGCGCGGCGCGGGCGTCCTGCGGCACCGCCGCCAGCCCGGCGCTGATGGAGAGCGGGACGCGCCGGCCCCCGGGCAGCACGAGCGGCGCCTCGCGGACGGCCTGGACGAAGCGCTCGGCGCGCTCCACGGCGACCGCGGGCGGGCAGTCGGGCATGAGGACGGCGAGCTCGTCGCCGCCCATGCGCGCCACCACGTCGTGCTCGCGGCAGTGCTGCGCGATCAACCCGGCGACGTGGGCCAGGGCGGCGTCCCCGCCGAGGTGGCCGTGGGTGTCGTTGACGCACTTGAAGCGGTCGATGTCGATGACGACGAGCGCGGCCGGGGAGCCGGCGGCGGCCACCTGCTCGGTGGCGGCGTCGAGGACGCGGCGGGTGACGAGCCCGGTGAGGGGGTCGGTGCGCGCCTGCCGGCGCAGCTGCTCCACGAGGCGGTCCTGCTTCCACGCGCCGCGCGCGAGGGTCGCGGTCACGAGCACGAGCAGCGTGGCCGTGTAGGCGGAGGTCGTCACGGCCTCCTGGCGCGGCAGCAGCACCCCCGCCACGACGGCGTCCGCGGCGATGGTCGCGGCGGTCACGACGACCGCGCCGCCCGTGCGCAGCTGGCTGGCGGCCCAGATGACCGGCACGGTGAAGAACGCGCGGCCGGTCACCCCGGCGTCGCGGGTGACGAGGTCCAGCCACAGCACGGTGGCGCTGCCGCTCAGCGGGGCCAGGACCACCAGCGGGGCGGTGACGACGACGGGCAGCAGGAGCAGGGCCGCGGACAGGGCGACGAGGGAGCCGGTGGCCACCAGCTCCGGCCAGTGCAGCTCACCGGTGGCGGACCACGTGGAGCCGATGCACGTCACGGACGTCGCCAGCAGCGCGATCGAGGCCCAGGCGCGCGCCGAGCGCGGGTTGCGGGCCCCGAGCGAGGCCAGCGCGGAGCGCCACCGGGGGGTTCGCGGAGGCGGGCGCACACCCGGTCATCGGGTGCCGGGGGGACGACCTCGAGCGGGCGGAAGGGTGATGCTGCGCGCCGAGCCCGCTGGAGGGGTGGCGCGAGGGGTGGCGCGAGCGTGCGGTGGAACGACCGGGGCCGCGGGGGCGTTGCGCCGGCATGCCGACACGCCAGCGCCTGGGGCCCGGACCCGACCACCCGATCACCGTCACGCCCACCGGCCGCCGCGTCGTGGTGCGCGTGGGGGGCACCGTCGTCGCCGACACGCGGGCGGCGTTGACGCTGCAGGAGTCCACCTACCCGGCCGTGCAGTACGTCCCGCTGGTCGACGTCGACCCCGCCGCGCTGCGCGGCAGCGGGACGCGGACGTGGTGCCCGTACAAGGGGGAGGCCTCGTACCGCTCCCTCGTGGTGGGGGGCGCGGAGCTGACCGACGCGGTCTGGACCTACGAGGAGCCCTCCCCGGCGGTCGCGCCGATCGCCGGCCACGTGGCCTTCTACCCGGACCGGGTGGACGTCGCGGTCGAGGGCTGAGGGCCGCAGCGACCGGCGCGGGGCCGGCGCGGCGTCGGCGCGGGGTCAGCGCAGGTGGCCGGTGACCACCGAGCGCAGGTGGCCGTCGGTGGTGCTGCGCAGGTGGCCGTCGCTCTTGACGGTGGTCTTCACGGTGGTGCTCTTGACCGCGGTGGTCTTCACGGCGGTGGGGGCCGAGGCGGCCGAGGCGGCCGGGGCGAGGGAGGCGCCACCGGCGAGCAGGGCCCCGGTGACGAGGGCGGCGGCGGCGAAGCGGGGCAGGGACACGGCGTTGCTCCTGTGCGTCGACGAGAGTCGGAACCCGGCGTCACCGACACCCCAGGCATCGGCGCCGTCCGGGGCCCCCTTGAGCACCGGGCGGGCGCACCGCCGCACGCCGCGTCGACCGCGCGGGCCGCGGGGTCACCCGGGAGGGCTCACCCGGGGGCGTCGAGCGCGAGCCGCATCTCCACCTCGGAGCGCGCCGGGTCGAGGGCGTAGGGCACGCGCACACCGGTGTCGCGGAACCCGCGGCGCTCGTAGAAGGCCCGCGCCCGGGCGTTGTCCTCGTGCACGTGCAGGGTGACGGCGTGCGCGCCCTCGGCCCGCACCCGCTCCAGGACCGCGGTCAGCAGCCGGTCCGCCGTCCCCGCGCCCCGCTGGGAGGCGTCGACGAAGACGGAGACGAGGAAGACCCCGCGCTCGGGGTCGGTGAAGGTGCTCATCGTGCCGACCCAGCGACCGCTCGCCTCGTCGACGGCGACGACCGCCGAGCTGCCCGGCAGCGTCGTGCGCCGGGCGCGGAAGCGCCACTCGGCCTCGTCGTGGGCGCGGGCCTGCTCCAGGGTCTCCATGAAGGCGATCGGGGTGTCGGCGAGCATCCGCAGCCGCAGGTCCCGGAAGAGTTCCCAGTCGTCCTCGGTCACCGTGCGCAGCGCCACTCCCACCCGGGCAGCCTAGAGGTGGCGCACTTCGGCACCACGTGCCACGCTCGCGGTGTTTCCTCGACGCGGAGGGCAGAGCGGTGAAGACCTCGACACCGGTGGGGACCCAGGCGGACCAGCTGCAGGTCACCGAGGACGGCAAACCCCTCGACGCCGTGCGCGGCACCCGGGCGGGCGACCTCGACCTGCGGCGGACCGTGCTGTGGTGGAAGGGCTTCGAGGAGCAGGTCGTCTCCCGGCAGCAGGAGCTGCACGGCATCGGCGAGGACGTCGTGCTGGCCGCGCAGGCCGCCGACACCGCGCTGCAGGAGTCCCCGCCGCGGCTGGCGGGCGAGGTCTTCAGCGCTGTCGCCGAGGGCTTCTCGACCGTGCCGGGCGAGGTCCCCCGGCTGCTGGTCCCCTGGTTCGCCGAGCTGGCGCGCTCGATCGGCCGCGAGGTGAGCACGCGTTCGCTCGCCGACGCGGCGGGGGCGGGCGTCACCGCCGTGCAGCGCGCCGGCGCGCCCCCGGCGGGGACGCCCTCGCTGCTGGACGCGCTGGTCCCGGCCGCCGAGGCCCTGGTGGGCGCGGAGGCGGCGGGCGTGCCGGCCGTCGCGGCCCTGCACGCGGCCTACCGGGCGGCGGCCGACGGCACCCGGCGCACCGTCGAGGACGGGACGGTGGACCCCGGGGCGCTCCTGGTGGCGTGGTTCTTCGAGCGGGGGACGGTGGTCTGACCCCGCCCGGGAACCGCTCCGGAGGTACTTGCACTTTGAAGGACTAGTCGCTACGGTCGACGAGTCAGTTGAAGCTGCAAACATCTTCCGGAGGTTCCCATGGGCTGGTTCGGCAGGAACAAGGACGTCGGCACCACCACGACGAGCGCCCCGGCCGCGGTGCTCGCGCTGCCCGCCGTCCCGGGCTACCGGGCCGGCAGCTGGACCATCGACGCCTCGCACTCGGAGGTGTCCTTCACCGTGCGGCACATGGCCGTCAGCAAGGTCCGCGGCCGCCTGGGCAGCGTCTCCGGCGAGATCGTCACCGCCGAGGACCCCGCGGACTCCAAGGTCCTCGCCGAGGTCGACGTCACCTCCATCACGACCTTCAACGAGCAGCGCGACGCCCACGTCAAGAGCGGCGACTTCTTCGAGGTCGAGACCCACCCCACCGCGCGGTTCACCTCCACCGCGCTGCGCCACGACGGCGACGGCTTCGTCCTCGACGGCGACCTGACCCTCAAGGGCGTCACCCGCCCCGTCACCCTGGCCGTCGAGGTCTCCGGGTTCGGCCCGGACGCCTACGGCGGCACCCGCGTCGGCTTCTCGGCCAAGGGCCAGATCAACCGCCGCGACTTCGGCGTCGAGTTCGACGCCCGCCTGGACAACGGCGGCCTCGTCGTCTCCGACAAGGTCGACCTCGAGCTCGACGTCGAGGCCGTCCTCAACGCCTGAGGGAACGCCTGAGGGCCGCAGCCGCGCCCGGCTCCGGTGAGCGCACCGGAGCCCGGGGCCGGCGCCGCAACCGCCCGGCCACCGTCGCGAGCATCGGGCCGCGCGGCGAGGTCGCCATGAGGGCCAGGTCCGCCGCCGGGCCGCTCGCACCGTCGAGGAAACCCAGCACCCGCTGCACGGGGTTGCGCCGGAACAGCTCCACGAAGAAGCGCGCACCGTCGACGCGACCGGTGGCCAGCGCCTCCAGGACCAGCGAGTCCATGAGCAGGTGCCGGCGGCCGTGGGCCGGTGGCAGCACCAGCGGCCCGCCCCGCACGGCCTGCGCGGCCAGCGCGTCCGCCTGGCGCTGCAGCGCGCTGAACGCGTACCCCGTCGACGGGCGCACCGACCCCGAGGCCGCGCCCCAGCGCAGCACCCCCGCGCGCGGGTCCGGCGGGAAGCGCGCGTCCGTCATCGGGATGACGCCGCGCTCCTCGGCGAGCACCTCGTGCGCGCCGATCCCGCTGCGCCGCAGGTACTCCTCCAGGCGGTCGGCGTACTGCCCGGGGGGCAGCAGCTGCGCGGAGAACTCGGTGTACTCCACCAGCGCCTCGGTCGGCGACGTCGGCAGCACGTACCCGAACGCGACCCCGCCCGCCGGCTGCGGGGTGCGGAAGTCCATGAGCGTCGCCGTGCGCACGTCGAAGACCGGCCGCTCGGTGCGGACCCGTCGGCCCAGGAAGTGCTGCAGCAGCAGCGTCCGCCCGCCGGCCGGGACCGGCACCGGCCGCGTGTCGACGACCTGCGCCCCGGTGCGCCGCGCCAGCGCCGCCACGTCCTCGACGACGACCTCGTGCACCGGCACGCCCGCGCGCTCCAGGCGCCCGCGCACCGCCTCCTCCACGTCGACCGAGCGCAGCATCCGGTAGCGCCAGCTCCCCAGGTCGGCCACCACCTCCTGCCCGTCGGCGCCGACCACGCGCACCCGCGACCAGCGCGCGACCACCAGCGGCCCGAACGGCCCGGGACCGCCGGGCGGCCCCCACGTGCACCAGGTGCGCTCCTGGGTGCGCTGCGCCGCACCGCGCGGGGCCTCGAACACCTCCAGCGGGACCCCCGTGCCGGCCAGCCGCCAGGCCAGGCTGGCGCCCGCCGCGCCGAGGCCGACGAGCGCGACCGGCCGGGGCGCGCGCGGCCCCCTAGGGTTCGGCACGGCAGGTGACCGTTCGGGAAGGGGACGACGTGCAGCTCATCACCGGGTTCAAGGACTTCATCCTCCGCGGCAACGTCATCGACCTGGCCGTGGCCGTCGTCATCGGCGCGGCGTTCACCGGCATCGTGACGTCCATCGTGAACAACCTCATCAACCCGCTCATCGCCGCGATCGGAGGAGCGCCGAACCTGCAGGAGCTGTGGTCCCCGCAGATCGGCGGCGCGGAGTTCCGCTTCGGCGCCGTCCTCGGGTCGATCCTGAACTTCCTCATCGTCGCGGCCGTCGTGTACTTCGCGATCCTCACCCCGGTCAACCGCCTGCTGGCGCTGCGCAAGCAGGGCGAGGTGGCCGCGCCGCAGGCGCCCGCCGAGGACGTCCTGCTGCTCACCGAGATCCGCGACCTGCTGGCCGAGGGGTCCGGCCGCAGCACGCCCACCACCCGCCGCGGCGACGGCTGAGGCGGCTGCCGCGGCGGCTCAGCCGTCGGTGTCCCGCGCCGCGCCCGCGGCGTCCCCGGGCTCGATCTCGACCCCGGCGATCGGGTTGCCCGCACCCGTGCCGTCGGCGGCGTCGTCGTCCAGGGTGAACGGGTCGTCGGCGGTGGGGGTCGGGCTGGGCAGCGGGCCGCCGTCGGAGGCCCGGGCGTTCTCGCGGCTGCCGGACTCCTGGACGCGGCGGACCTCGGCGTTGCCACGGGGGTCGACGCCGCCGGCGCTGGTGGGTTCGGTGCTCACGGGCCCCACC
>NZ_JAAALL010000420.1 GCF_009906315.1 Kineococcus vitellinus
GACCGGCGGGACGGGGATCAGCGGGACGGGGATCAGCGGGACAGGAACAGGTGCACCGCCAGGCCGAGGCCGGCGAGGGCGATCACCGCGCGCAGCGCGCCGGGGTCGACGCGGCGCACCACCACCGGGCCGACGCGGCCGCCGGCGACGCAGCCGGCGCCCAGGACCAGCGCCGCCCACCAGTCGACCGGGCCGAGGACGGCGAAGCCCAGCGCGGCGACGGTGTTGGCCGCACCGGTGAGCACGTTCTTCAGCGCGTTGGCGCGCGCCAGCGGCTGGTCGTGGACGAGCTCCGCCAGCGCCAGCATGAGCACGCCCGCGGCGGCGCCGAAGTAGCCGCCGTACACGCCGACGGCGCCGACCGCGGTGAGCACGAGGGGGTGGCGCGGGGACAGCCGGCCGGGGCGCAGCCGCTCCAGGCGCGGGCGCAGCAGGAGCAGCAGCGCCGCGGCGGCCACGAGGAAGGGCACGACGAGCTCGAAGGTGCCCGGCGGCAGCGCGAGCAGCAGCGCGCAGCCCACCGCCCCGCCCAGCGCCGCCGCCGGCAGCAGCACCCGCAGCCGCGCGCCCTGCCCGGCCAGCTCCGGGCGCGAGCCGGCGACCGTGCCCGCGCTCACCCCGAGCAGCGCGACGGTGTTCGTCACGTTCGCCGCCAGCGGGGACAGGCCGGTGAGCAGCAGCGCGGGGTACGAGACCAGCGAGGCCAGGCCCGCCGTGCTGCCGACGAAGCCGGCGAGCACGCCGGCGACCAGCAGCAGCGGGACCTCGGCGAGCGGCACGGGAAGCGATCCAACCAGCCGCCGGGCCGCCGCGGGGCTCCCGCCGTGTCGGTGGGCTGTGCTGTCCTGAGCCCCGTGACGCACACCGCCGTGGGGACGCAGGCCACCGCCGACAAGCCGACCGCCGCCGACATCGAACCCCGGCTGGCCGCGCACCGGCGCGAGCTGACCGGCTACTGCTACCGCATGCTCGGCTCGGCCTTCGACGCCGAGGACGCCGTGCAGGAGACGCTGCTGCGGGCCTGGAAGGGGATCGACGGCTTCGAGGGCCGCTCGGGCCTGCGCTCGTGGCTGTACCGGATCGCCACCAACGTGTGCCTGACGATGATCGAGGGCCGCGGCCGCCGCGCGCGGCCGATGGACCTGTCGGCCTCCGCGTGGGAGCCGGTCGAGGCCTCGCTGGCCGCGCGCCGGCCCGAGGACACCTGGCTGGAGCCGATGGTCGACGAGCGGGTGCTGCCGGAGGCGGGCGACCCGGCCGACGTCGCCGTCGGCCGCGAGAGCATCCGGCTGGCCTTCGTCGCGGCGCTGCAGCACCTGCCGCCGCGCCAGCGCGCGGTGCTCGTGCTGCGCGAGGTGCTGCGCTGGCGGGCCGAGGAGGTCGCCGAGCTGCTGGAGACGACGACGGCCTCGGTCAACAGCGCCCTGCAGCGCGCCCGCGCGACGCTGGCCACCCGCCCCGACGTGCGGGCCCCCGCCGACCTCGACGCCGAGCACCGGGTGCTGCTGGAGCGCTACGTGCGCGCCTTCGAGAGCTACGACATCGACGCCTTCGTGCGACTGCTGGCCGACGACGTCACGCAGAACATGCCGCCGTTCGAGATGTGGCTCGACGGCGCCGACGACATCGCCGCCTGGATGGTCGGCCCCGGCCACCAGTGCCGCGGCTCGCGCCTGCTGCCGCTGCGGGTCAACGGCCAGCCCGCCTTCGCGCACTGGAAGCCGATCGGCGCCCACGGCGAGCTGGTGCCCTTCGCCATCCAGGCGCTGGAGCTGGAGGACGGCCGCGTCAAGCGCATCACCTCCTTCCTGGACACCCGCCTGTTCGCGCTGTTCGGGCTGCCGGCGGCGCCGCCGCCCCGCTGACCGCGCGGGCCGGCGAGCGGCGCCTAGACTCCCCGCGATGCCCACGGCCCCCGCTCCGCGCACCCTGGCCGAGGACCTGCGCGCCCGCGCGGACCCCGAGCTGGAGGTGCTGCTCACCCACCGCCCCGACCTGGCGGCCCCGCTGCCGACGTCCACGACGGCGCTGGCGACGCGGGCCACCACGCGGGCCAGCACCCAGCGGGCGCTGGAGCGCCTGGACACCCCGACGCTGCAGGTGGCCGAGGTGCTCGCGGTGCTGCCGGACCCGGTGAGCGTCACCGCGGTCTCCAAGGCGTGGGGCGCCAAGGCCGGACCGGTCGTGGCCGAGCTGCGCCGGCGGGCGCTGGTGTGGGGCCCGGACCGGCGCGTGCACCTGGTGCAGGCGGTGCGCGAGCTGCTGGGCCCGCACCCCGCCGGGCTGGGCCCGCCGCTGGCCGAGGCGCTGGGGCGGCGCTCCCCGCAGCGGCTGGCCGAGCTGCTGGAGGACCTCGG
This sequence comes from Kineococcus vitellinus, assembly GCF_009906315.1. Taxonomy (GTDB): domain Bacteria; phylum Actinomycetota; class Actinomycetes; order Actinomycetales; family Kineococcaceae; genus Kineococcus; species Kineococcus vitellinus. The sequence goes on from NZ_JAAALL010000420.1 coordinate 2,358, forward strand.
CCTGCAGGTCAGCCACGACCCCGAGGTGGCGCTGGCCCGCCTGGGCGCGCACCTCGGCGACGCCGCCCACGTCGCCGAGCTGCTGGCCGGGGCCCCCGAGGGTGCGCGGGCCGTGCTCGACAAGCTCACCTGGGGGCCGCCCACGGGTGCCGTCGAGCGCGCCGACCGCCAGGTGCGCACGGCCACCGCCACGACACCGGTGGAGTGGCTGCTGGCCCACGGGCTGCTCGCGGTCTCCGGCCCGGGCACCGTGGTGCTGCCGTGCGAGGTGGCGCTGGCGCTGCGCGGCGGGCGCGTGCACGCCACCGCCGACCGCGAGGCGCCGCCGCTGCACCCGCGCGAGCGCCGCCACGAGCTCGTCGCCGCGGGCTCGGCGGAGGCCGCCGCGGAGGCCTGCCGGCTCGTGGAGGAGCTGGGCCGGCTGTGGGG
>NZ_JAAALL010000421.1 GCF_009906315.1 Kineococcus vitellinus
GGGTGGTCCGTCGCAGGCTGTGACGGGCGGGATCTTGCAACGGCTCCCTGCGGTGAGCACCGGTCCCGGGAGGCGGCGCGGCGACCGGCTCGGGAACGCGTGCAAGATCACGATCCGTCACCGCTGGCGGGGGCGACGACCCACGAGTGGCCGATCCAGGCGGCGCCCGCGGTTCCCGATGCAAGCCCCGTGACGAACGTGCGGGTCCCCTGGCGGGCCGGGCTCAGCGGCCTCGTCCTCGCCTGCGCGGGGGCGGGTGCCGTGCTGGCGCACGCCCGGTGGGAGGCCGCCGCGCACGTGACGGTCCTCGTCGGGCTGGGCTGGCTGCTGGTGACGGCCCTCGCGGTCCTGGTGGTCCGGGGCACCCCGCGGGCGGGGCTGGTCCGCTACGCCGCCGGCGGCACCGCCTGGGGCGCCGCCACCGTGGTCGCCGGCACCGTGCCCGGCGCGGGCCTCGGCCCGCTGCTGCTGGTGCACCTGGTGGCGGTGCTGGCCCTGCTGGGGATGGCGGTCGTCGTCGCCCGCCAGCTGCGGCACGCGCGCACCGACCGCGACGAGCAGCCGCTGATCGTCGACGCCCTCATGCTCGGCACCGTCATGGCCACCGTCGCCTGGGACGGCTACGCCCGCGCCGGCTACGGCGGCGACGCGTGGTGGGCGGCGACGACGGCGCTCGTCATCGCCGCCGGCTCCTTCGTCGCCAGCTGCGCGACCACCCTGGCCATCGAGCTGCCGCAGCTGCGCCGGCCCAGCATCGGCATGGCGGTGTTCGCCCTCGGCACCCAGGCGGTGGCGATCACCGCGCCGCACCGCCCGGCCGTCGCGGTGGTCGCGGCCGTCCTCGCCGCGCTCGGCGGCCTGGTGTGCATGGCCACCACCCCCCGCGGCGGCCTCGTGCGCCACGGCGGGGCCGCGGCCACGCGGGCCGCGCGGCGCCTGGAGGTCGCCTCGCTGGTGCCCGGACCGCTGCTGGTGCTCGACCTCGTGGTGTGCGCGCTGTGGCCGCGGGCGGACCCGGTGTGGTTCCTCCTCCTCGTCGGCGTGCTCGGCGCGTTCGCCGTCCGGCACGCCGCCACCGCCCGCGCGGTGGACCGCACGACGGCGCGGCTGGTCTTCCAGGCCCACCACGACCCGCTGACCGGGCTGGCCAACCGCGCCGCGCTGCGGGCCGCGCTCACCGAGCCGGACAGCACGCAGTCGCTGGTGCTCTTCGAGGTCGCCGGGCTCGACGACATCGGCGACGTCCTCGGCGTCGCCGCGGGCGAGGAGGTCCTGCACGCGGCCGCCGCCAACCTGGCCCGCCAGGTGCAGCCGCTGGGCGGCACCCCGTTCCGGGTGCGCCACGACGAGGTCGCCGTGCTGCTGCCCGGCACCCCCGACACCGCCGCCCGGCACGTGCCCGCGCTCGTCGCCGCGATCGGCGCGGCGCCGCTGCAGGTCCCCGGCGCCGGGCAGTTCCCGCTGGACGCCGTCGCCGGCATCGCCTGCGTGGAGGCCCTGCGCCCCGGGCAGGCGGCGCCGGCGGCGGGCGGCGCCGGGGCGGACCCCATGACGCCGCTGCTGCGGGCCGACCTCGCGCTGCGCGACGCCCGCGGGCGCGGTGCGGGCGCCTTCTCCGTCTACTCCGGGCAGGTGGCCTCCGCGCACGCGCGCCGGCTGCTGCTGCGCGAGCGGCTGGCCGCGGCCATCGCCGCCGGCGGCATCGACGTGCACTACCAGCCGATCGTGTCGTTCGCGACGGGCCGGGTGGAGAAGTTCGAGGCCCTGGCCCGCTGGGACGACACCGAGCTGGGCCGCATCTCCCCCGTGGAGTTCATCGCCGTCGCCGAGGAGTCCAACCTCGTCGTCGCCCTCGGCGAGCACGTGCTGCGCCGGGCCGTCGCGACCGCCGCCGCCGCGGGCGTCTTCGCGGCCGGGGCGCGGCTGGCGGTCAACGTCTCCGTCGTGCAGCTGCAGGCGCCCGGCTTCGCCGACGCCGTGCGCGGCATCCTCGCCCAGCACGACGTGCCCGCCTCGCTGCTGACGCTGGAGCTGACGGAGTCCGTCTTCCTCGACAGCGACTCCCCCGCCGAGCGCGTGGTCACCGAGCTGGCCGCGCTCGGCTGCCAGATCGCCATCGACGACTTCGGCACCGGCTACTCCGCCTTCGGCTACCTGGACCGCCTGCCGGTGCACGTGCTGAAGGTGGACCGCTCGCTGACGCAGTCGCTGACGGCCCGCGGCAACGGCCGCTCCGTGGTGACGGCCGTGGTCGACCTCGCCAACCGCCTCGGCCTCACCGTCGTCGTCGAGGGCGTGGAGACCGACGAGGAGGCGGCCATCTGCCGCTCCATCTCCGCCGGGCTCGGGCAGGGCTGGCTGTACTCGGCGGCCGTCACCGCCGACCGGCTGCCCGCCGAGCTGGAGCGCCGCTACCCGGCAGGTCACGACCAGGTCAAGTCCCGGGGGCCGCGCGCCGACACCTGAGAGCGTGCCCGCCCCCCTCCCCGTGACGCGTCCCGGTGCGGGCCGCCTCACCGGGGGCGCGGGGCTGCTGGGGCTGGCCGTGCTGCTCGCGGCGCTGGCCGCCGCCGGGCCGCTGCCGCCGACGCCGGTGGGCCGGGCGCTCGTCGTCGCCGGCGTCACGGCGATCGCCGCCTGCGCGCTCGTGCTCGCGAGCCCGCGCCACGGCCGCGGCTCCCCCGCCCACCTCGTCGTCGGCGTGCTCTGGGGCCTCGGGGCCCTCGGCGCCGGGCTGGCCGGCGAGGCGCGGCTGGGCCCCTTCCCGCTGGACCACCT
>NZ_JAAALL010000422.1 GCF_009906315.1 Kineococcus vitellinus
AGCCCCCGGTGCGCGGTGCGCCGCCGCGCGTGCCCGCCGTCCACCCGCCACCGCCCTCCTCGCCGCCGGTGCGGCCGCGCAGGAGCGGGACGCTATCCCGCGGCCGCAGGGGCGGCCACCGCTCAGGCGTACAGCGCGTCCACGTCGGCGGCGAAGCGGCGCAGCGCCTCCCCGCGCCGGACCTTCAGGCTCGGCGTGAGGCAGTCGTTGTCGATCGTGAAGTCCTCGGCGAGCACCCGCAGCTCCCGGATCGACTCCGCGCGGCTGACCGAGCGGTTGGCCTCCTCCACGGCGGCGTGCAGCGCGGCCAGGACGTCGGGGTCGCGGCGCGCGGCCTCCGGCGTCAGCGACGGCCGGCCGTGGGAGCGGGCCCAGGTGGCCAGGGCCTGCTCGTCGAGGGTGACCAGGCAGCCGACGAACGGGCGGTCGTCGCCGACGACGAGGCACTGGGAGACCAGCGGGTGGGCGCGCAGCCGGTCCTCCAGCGGTGCGGGGGCGACGTTCTTGCCGGCGGAGGTGACGATGATCTCCTTGGCCCGCCCGGTGATCGTCAGGTAGCCGTCCGCGTCGAGGGTGCCGAGGTCGCCGGTGCGGAACCAGCCGTCGCGGAAGACGGCCGCCGTCGCCTCCGGCTGGCCCAGGTACTCGCGGAACACCCCGATGCCCCGGCACAGGACCTCCCCGTCCTCGGCCACGGCGACGTCGGTGCCGGGCAGCGGGACGCCGACGGTGCCGATGCGCTGGCTGCCGGGCCGGTTCACCGTCGCCGGCGCGGCGGTCTCGGTGAGCCCCCACCCCTCGAAGACGGTGATGCCCGCCCCGCGGAAGAAGTGCCCCAGGTACTCCCCCAGCGAGGCACCGCCGGAGACGGCCTGCGTCAGGCGCCCGCCCATCCTCGCGCGCACCTTGGAGTAGACGAGGTGGTCGAAGAGGCGGTGGCGCAGGGCGAGCAGCCGCCCCGGGCCGCCGGGTGCGTCCAGCGCCCGCGACCAGGCGACGGCGGTGGCCTCGGCCTGCGCGAAGAGGGCGGCCCGCGCGCCGCCGCCCGCGGCGGCCTTCTGCTGCGCGGCGGTGTGGACCTTCTGGAAGACGCGCGGCACGGCGAGCACGAACGTCGGCCGGAACCCCTGCAGGTCCTCGACGAGGGTGCGCGTGTCGGGGGCGTGGCCCATCCGGACGCGGGCGCTCAGGCACAGGACCTCGACGAAGCGGGCCAGCACGTGCGCCAGCGGGATGAACAGCAGCGTGCAGGCGCCGGGGGCGTCGAGCATCGCGGGCATGACGGCGTGGGAGTTGCGCACCAGGTCCAGGAAGTTGCCGTGGGTGAGCACGCAGCCCTTGGGCCGGCCGGTGGAACCGGAGGTGTAGACGACCGTCGCGACCGTCTGCGGCCCGGAGCTCGCGCGGGCCCGTTCCAGGTCCTCGTCGCCCACCCCGCGCCCGGCCGCCGCCAGCTGCGCGAGGGCACCGGAACCGTCGCCGCCGCCGTCGCCGTCGCCGTCGATGACCCACGCGTGCCGCAGGGACGGCAGCTGCGCGCGCAGCGCGGCGAGCTCGGCGGCGTGCTCGGCGCTCTCCACGACGCAGGCCACGGCACCGGAGTCGGAGAGGACCCAGGCCACCTGCTCGGGGGAGGACGTCTCGTACACGGGGACGCTGACGGCACCGGCGAACCAGCACGCCAGGTCGAGCACGGTCCACTCCCAGCGGGTGCGCGAGCGCAGCCCCACGCGGTCGCCGGGGCGGATCCCCGCGGCGAGCAGGCCCTTGGCCACCGCCCGCACCTGCGCCAGGACGTCGGCGACGGGCACGTCGCTCCAGGAGCCGTCGGGCCCCCGGCGCGCCAGGCACGCCCCGGCCGGGTCCTCGCGCGCCCACTCCAGCAGGCAGTCGGTGAGGTTGCCCTCGAGCGCGGGCGGCACCTGCGCCGGACGGCTCGCCACGAGCAGGGGCGCCGCCGCGGGTTCCACCGCGGGTTCCACCGCGGGCCCCGCGGCGGGCCGCTCCCCCGCCGCGGGGGTCGTCGACACGTCGGCAGGCTCCATCGTCTGCTCCTCAGTCCCCGTCGCCGACACCGGTGTCGACGTAACGATCGTTACGCCGATGGTGCGGCGCCGCCCCCTCCCCGTCAAGCGACCGGCCGGGGGTTGCCCGCGGCGTCCCGCCCACCAGGCGCGGCAGCCAGCTCACCAGCTCCGGCAGCAGGTCGGGCAGGTCCCGGCCGCCCTCGTCCAGCGCGTCCGCCACGAGCTGGCGCATGGCGTACACCACGCCCGCGTAGGCGCTCAGCGGCAGCGGGGCGGTGCCGTCGGCGGCCCACCGCCCGTGCTCCTCGCGCAGCAGCAGCGCCAGGCGCCGGACCGCCTCGCGCCGCCGGTCGCGCGCGCCGCGGCCCAGGGCGTCCATCTCCACGAGGAAGGCGCGCGCGGTCACCGGGTCGCGCCGCACGAGCCCCAGGTAGACCCGCGCGAAGCCCGCGACGTACTCGTCCCAGTCCTTGCCGTCGGGGGCGTTCGCGCCCAGCGCCCGCACCAGGACGGTGATGAAGCGGTCGTAGGCGGCGTGCACGCAGGCGTCCTTGTCGCCGAAGCACTCGTAGAACGCCGCCCGCGAGACCGAGGCGCGGGCGCAGACCTCGCGCACGCCGACGCCGCGGTAGCCGCCGCCGGACATCAGCTCGGTGGCGGCGATCATCATGCGCTCGCGCTGGGCCGCCACCACCTGCTGCGGCGGGAGGTCGTGGCGGCCGCGCGGCAGGGCGGGCGCCACGAC
>NZ_JAAALL010000423.1 GCF_009906315.1 Kineococcus vitellinus
CCCCCGCCGCCGCCGGCCGGCGTCCTCGGCGGCGGCGCGCCAGGCGTGCAGCCGCTCCTGCTCGCGGTGCAGCCGCCAGGCCAGCCAGCCGGCGGCGGCGGGGGCGGCGGCCAGGGCGGAGCGGGCGAGGAGGCCGGCCGCCCGCACCGCGGGTCCCCTCAGGCGCTCAGCGGTCGCGCGACGGGACCGGCGAGGACGTCGGCGATGTCCTCCAGGGCCCGCGGGCGGCAGTAGAGGTGGCCCTGGGCGAGCTGGCAGCCCATGGCGCGCAGGATCTCGGCCTGCTCCTCGTGCTCGACGCCCTCGGCGACGACGGTCAGCTCGAGCGCCTGGCCCATCTTCACCATGCCCTCCACGAGCGCGCGGGCCGTGGGCTCGGTGGCGATGTCGCGCACGAAGCTGCGGTCGATCTTGAAGGAGGAGAACGGCCGGTGGCGCAGGTAGCCCAGGGAGGAGAACCCGGTGCCGAAGTCGTCGATGGTCAGCTGGGCGCCGGTCTCGGCGAGGTCGCGCAGCCGGTCGGCGGTGCCGTCGTCGATCATGACGCTCTCGGTCATCTCCAGGTGCAGCCGGCAGCCGCTGGCCGCGGTCTGGCGCACCGCGGCGGCGACCCGCTCGATGAAGTCCGGGTGGCGCAGCTGCACGGGCGAGACGTTGACCATGAGGTCCAGGCGGCGGCCGGCGTGCTGCTGGACGACGGCCGCGTCGCGGGCCACCTGGCGCATCACGGAGTCGCCGATGCCGATGACGGTGCCGGAGCGCTCGGCCAGGCCGATGAACTCCTCCGGCCCGACCAGCGGCTCGACCTCGCCGCCGCGGTCGCGGCGCCAGCGCACCAGCGCCTCCAGGCCCACGACCGGCGCGGCCGCTGCGCCGGACTGCAGGTCGACGATGGGCTGGTAGTGCACGACGAACGCCTCGGCGGGCGCCTGCTGGAGGTCCTCGATGACCTGCAGGCGGGCGATCTCCTCCTCCAGCAGCTCGGGGCGGAACTCCACCCAGCGGTTCTTGCCGGTGGCCTTGGCCCGGTACATGGCGGTGTCGGCGTTGCGCAGCAGGGTGCCCACGTCGTCGCCGGGGCGGGCGCGCGAGAGGCCGATGCTGCCCTGCACGCGCAGGACGTGGCCGCGCATGCGCACCTCCACGCGCAGCGCGACGAGCACCCGCCGGCACAGCCCCTCCACGTCCAGGCACTCGGGCAGCAGGACGGCGAACTCGTCACCGCCCAGGCGGGCGACGGTGCTGCCGCCGCGCAGGGTGTCGCGCAGGCGGGAGCCCACCAGCCGCAGCAGCTCGTCGCCGGCCTCGTGGCCGAAGCGGTCGTTGACGCCCTTGAAGCCGTCGAGGTCGAGGTAGAGGACGACGAGGCGGTCCAGGCGCCCGGCCTCGCGGGCGCGCTCGAGCTCGGCGGCCAGCCGCTCGGAGAACTGCAGGCGGTTGGGCAGGCCGGTGACGACGTCGCGGCGGGCCAGGCCGTGCATCTCCTCGCTGGCGCTGACGCGGAAGAAGGCGGCCTCGCCGACGCTGGCGAGCGCCTCCAGGGCCTTCTCGTCGGCGGCGCGCTGGGCGGGCTGGCGGCGGCGGGGCGCGGTGATGTGCAGCACGACGCCGTCGCCGGCGACGACGGGCACGCCGATCTCGTCCTCGCCGGGGCCGACCGAGCGGACCATCGCCGCGGGGGTGCCCACGACCATCCGGGCGTGCTTCTGCAGGGCGCGCGCCAGGTCGGCGCGCCGGCCCTGGGTGTGCAGGGCGGTCGCGGCCTCGAAGAGGGCCTCGCTGCGGCGGGCGACGTCGCGGGTGGTGCGCATGGCCCGGGTGGCGAGCATGGTGACGACCATGGGGACGACGAGCAGCAGCGCCGTCCACTCCGGCAGCTTCGCCTCGACGAGGCCGCCGAGGTAGCCCAGGCCGCCGACGGCGGCGCTCGTGCCGACCGCCATCCAGGCGCCGGGGTGCAGCAGCTCGGCGCGCACCGAGGTGCGCTCCTGCACGGCGACGGAGACGGCGGAGACGAGCACGTCGACGGCGAAGACGGCGACGACCGCGGCGCCGACGGCCAGGACCTCGAGCACGCTCGGGCGCATCGCGATGATCCGCCAGCCCTTCTCGCTGGTCCCGGGGGCGCCGAGGGCGGTGAGGACGGCCAGCGCGACCGGCAGGAAGAGCACGCCGATGCTGGCGTTGTAGACGCGGCTGACCCAGCTCTTGCGCTGCAGCAGGTTGGTCGGCACGACGCACACGCACCAGGCGAGGGCGGCCACCGCCGGGCGCGCGAAGCACAGCAGGAAGACGAGGACGCCGATGTCGAACTGGACCTCGATGCCGGCGTGCCGGGTGTTCAGCTGGAAGGGGAAGCGGGTCAGCAGCTGCATCAGCGGGAAGCCGATGACGACGCTGAGCAGCAGCTCCCGCCAGGCGGAGGCGTCGGCCTGCCCGGTGAACTGCGCGGCGGCCACGACGACGGTGACGAGCGCAGCGGCGGTCACCGCTCCGTCGTACAGCACGCTGGCGAGCGGACGACGCTCGCGAACGCCTCCGCTCATCGGCACCTCCCCCTGGATGTCGGGCACATCCTGACACTCCGACACCGACTGGTCACGCTCGATCAGGAGATTGAGGATGACGCCGCCCACCCGGAGCAGTCGCGGCCGGGCTCGTGACCAGCGGTGGATCGCTGTGCGTCCACCACCTGCGACACATAGTAGTTTCTCGAGGGCACCGCCCCGCACCTACCCTGCGTGCGTGCCCGCCGCC
>NZ_JAAALL010000424.1 GCF_009906315.1 Kineococcus vitellinus
CGCGCCGGCCGCGGCGAGCGCCACCGCGGCGCTCGCCGCGCCGGCGTGCGCGAGGGCCTGCACCGGCAGCACCCGCACCTGCCCGTGGCGGTCGACGAGCCGCGCCGCGCAGGGGGCGAGCATGGCCTCGGCCACCGCGAACGCGGCGGTGGCGCTCGCGGCGGGACCGTAGGAGCCGGTGGCGGCGTGCACCAGCCACAGCAGCCCCAGGACGGTCATGGCGGTACCGGTGCGGCCGGCGGAGGCGGTGAGGAAGGCCGCGGCCGCGCCGGGCAGGCGCAGCAGCGACAGGGGTCCGGTCGGGGCAGCCGACACGGGGTTCCGTTCCGCTGCCCGGTCGGGCGGGACCCGTGGTGGTCCCTGCCAGAGCCGTCCACTCGCTCCGCGGGCAGGTGCTGAGGAGGTGCGTGCACGGCGAGCCTAGGGCGTGGTCGCCGACCGCGGCCACCGCCGGGCCCACCACCGGCACCGCCACCGGCACCGGCACCGCCACCGGCACCGCCACCGGCACCGCCACCGGCACCGGCACGTCGTCCCCCGTGCCCCGCCCGTTCGGGCCCACGAGGTGACACGCCGCGACCGGATCCAGCAGGATGAGTCGACGGACGTTGCCGCGACCCGGAGGACACCCGCATGGAGATCGCCGCCGACACGCTGCAGAAGGCCCTGCGGATCAACCTCGACCCCCGCTGGTACGGGACCATCGCCGAGATCGGTGCGGGCCAGGAGGTGGCGCGCTGGTTCTTCCGCGCCGGCGGTGCCGCCGGCACCGTGGCGAAGTCGATGTCGGCCTACGACATGGCCGTCAGCGACGCCGTGTACGGCAAGTCCGACCGCTACGTGTCCCTCGGGCGCCTGCAGGCGATGCTGCAGCACGAGCTGTCCCTCAACGTCGAGCGCCTCAGCGAGGCGCGCGGCGACGACACCTGCTTCTTCGCCTTCGCCGACACCGTCGTGGCCCGCAGCTACCGCGGCGGCAACGAGTGCCACGGGTGGATGGGCGTGCGGTTCCAGGCCCACCCCAACGACGAGCCCAGCCAGATCGTGCTGCACGTGCGGATGCTCGACGACGACGCGAGCCTGCAGCAGGAGGCCCTGGGCATCGTCGGGGTCAACCTGCTGCACGCGGCGTTCTTCGAGCGCCACGAGCCGGACCAGGTCGTGGCCAGCCTGCTGGACCGGCTGTCCACCGGGCGCATCGAGATCGACGTCATCCAGTTCCGCGGCATCGAGTTCCGCCACGTCGACAACCGGGTGATGGCGCTGCAGCTGGTGCAGCTGGGCCTGTCCGGCGTGGCGATGTTCGGCCCCGACGGGGAGGTGCTGCAGCCCTCCGAGGCGCTGCGCAAGCACGCCGTCCTCGTCGAGCGCGGCAGCTTCCGCCCCCCGACGGTCGTCAACATCGACATGCTCACCTCCGCCGAGGAGAAGTTCGCGCAGGACGGCGCCGGGGACGCCCCGATCCTGGCCCTGACCGAGCTCACGATGCGGAACCTGCGCGCGGCCGGCGACAAGGTCGACCGCCGCGACTTCCTGGCCCGCGCGGACCTGCTCGGGGCGTGCGGCATGACGACGGTCATCACGGACTTCTACGAGTACAACCGCCTCGCCGAGTACCTGCAGCGGCGCACCCGGGAGCGCATCGGCATCGTCATGGGCGTGCCGAGCCTGGTGAACCTCTTCGACGAGGGCAACCACTCGCACATGCAGGGCGGGATCCTGGAGAGCTTCGGCAGGCTGTTCAAGAACGACCTGAAGCTGTTCGTCTACCCCATGCAGGACCAGGAGACCGGCGCCACGGTCACCGTGGAGGACCTGCAGGTCGCACCCGACCTGCAGCCGCTGTTCGACTACCTCGCCCGCCGCGGCAGCTTCGTGGACCTGGACAACTACCGGCCCGAGTACCTGCCGATCCTGAGCCGCGACGTGCTGCGCCGCATCGCGGCCGGCGACGACAGCTGGGAGTCCATGGTCCCCGAGGAGGTCGCGTCGACGATCATCAAGCGGGGCTTCTTCGGGTACAAGCGGCGCGAGGACTGAGCGGGGACGCGGACGCCCGGCCGGGGTCGTCCCGGCCGGGCGTCCGATCCTCGCGCGGTGCTCGGCGCGCGGTGCTCAGTGGGCGGCGGGCCCGTCCCCGACCGGCACCGTGACGGGCAGGTCCTCCTTGGAGGTGCCCTCGAAGGTGAACTTCTCCTCCACGCCCTCGCCCGCGGTGTCCACCGAGACGATCTGGCCCGCACGCAGCTCGCCGAAGAGGATCTTCTCCGAGAGCACGTCCTCGATCTCGCGCTGGATCGTGCGGCGCAGCGGCCGCGCACCCATCGTGGGGTCGTAGCCCTTGCTCGCCAGCAGGCGCTTGGCGGACGGGGAGAGCTCGATGCCCATGTCCCGGTCGTGCAGCCGGGCGTCCAGGCGCACCAGGAACAGGTCGACGATCTGGACGATCTCGTCCTGCGTCAGCTGCGGGAAGACGACCGTGTCGTCGACGCGGTTGAGGAACTCCGGCCGGAAGTGCTGCTTGAGCTCGTCGTTGACCTTCGCCTTCATCCGCTCGTAGTTCGTCTGCGTGGTCTGCGAGCCCGCCGCGAAGCCCAGACCACTGGCCTTGGAGATGTCCCGCGTCCCCAGGTTCGTCGTCATGATGATCACGGTGTTCTTGAAGTCCACCATCCGGCCCTGGGAGTCGGTCAGCCGCCCGTCCTCCAGGATCTGCAGCAGCGAGTTGAAGATG
>NZ_JAAALL010000425.1 GCF_009906315.1 Kineococcus vitellinus
CCGCCTCGTTCGCCCGCGCCGTCGTCACCCCGCGCCGGCACAAGCCCGACGACGTCGAGGTGCTGCAGGTGGGCCCGCGCCGGGTGGTCCTGGCCGCCTCCCCGGACACCGTCGTGCCCGGCCGCTACGGGGTGTGGACCGACGGCGGGCGCGGGCACTTCCGCGTCGGCGACGTGCTGGAGGTGACCGGCGGGGCCGACGGCAGCGGCGGGGGCAGCGGCGGCGGGCGGGTGGTGCGCGAGCTGATCGCCGTCGACTCCGGGACCGTGCTGCCGGGGCGGCGCGCTGGAACCAGTACTGCTACGCGGGCGACCCCACCAGCGCCCTCGGCCTGCCGCACGAGGACCTGCTCGTGCCCGGCGAGCTGGGGGACCTGCCGTGCTGGTACGTCCCGCCCGCGGGCGGGCCCTCGGACACCTGGGCCGTCCTCGTCCACGGCCGCGGGGCCACCCGCGAGGAGGCGCTGCGCGCCCTGCCGGTGCTGCACCGCCTCGGCCTGCCCGCCCTGGTGCCCGCCTACCGCAACGACGCCGACGGGCCCGCCTCCGCCGCCGCGCTGTACGGCCTGGGCGACACCGAGTGGCAGGACGTGGAGGCCGTGGCCCGGCACGCCCTGGCCCGCGGCGCCCGCCGCCTCGTCGTCGTCGGCTGGTCGATGGGCGCGGCGATCCTGCTGCAGTTCACCGCCCGCTCCCCGCTGGCCGAGGACGTGGCCGCGCTCGTCCTCGACGGCCCCGTCCTCGACTGGCACGACGTGCTGGAGCACCAGGCGCGCCGGCGGGGCGTCCCCGTGCGCCTGGGCCGCTACGGCCTGCGCCTGCTGGCGCACCCGCTGGGCCGGCGGCTCGTGGGCGTCGAGGGACCGGTGGACCTGCGGGCGATGGACTGGGTGCGCCGCGCCGAGGAGCTCGTGCTGCCCGTGCTGCTGCTGCACTCCGACGACGACGACTACGTGCCTCCCGGCCCCTCGCAGCGCCTGGCGCGGGCCCGCCCGGACCTCGTCACCTACGTGCCGAGCACGACGGCGCGCCACACCAAGGAGTGGAACGTGGACCCCGAGCGCTGGGAGGGCGCCGTGGCGGGCTTCCTGCGCTCGACGCTGGGCCTGGCACCGGACCCGGGTGCGGAGCCGGCCCCGGACGTGCGCACGGGCGCGCACGCGGGCGGCGAGGGGTGAGCGTCGCGAGGGCGCTGTGGACGACGGGGCCCGGCGCGGCCGAGCTGCGCGAGGAGCTGCTGCCCGTCATCGGCAACGCCGAGGTGGAGGTGCACGCGCGGTTCTCCGCCGTCAGCCGCGGCACCGAGGCCCTCGTCGCGTCCGGCGGGGTGCCCGCCAGCCAGCACGACGTGATGCGCGCCCCCTTCCAGGCCGGGGAGTTCCCCTTCCCCGTCAAGTACGGGCACCTGTCGGTGGGCACGGTCGTGCAGGCCGGTCCGCGCGCGCAGGACCTGGTGGGCCGCAGGGTCTTCTGCCCGCACCCGCACCAGGACCGCTACGTGGTGCCGGCCGCCGCGGTGCTCGTCGTGCCCGCGGCGGTGCCGTCCTCGCGGGCCGTGCTCGCCGGGATGCTGGAGACGGCGGTCAACGGCGTCTGGGACGCGCAGCTGGGCATCGGCGACCGCGTCAGCGTGGTGGGGGCCGGGGTGCTGGGCCTGCTCGTGGCCGCGCTCGCCGCCCGGGTGCCCGGCACCGACGTGGAGGCCGTCGACGTGCGCCCCGACCGCCTGGGCGCCGCCGAGCGGCTCGGCGTGCGCCTGGTGGCCCCCGACGACGCCCGCCGCGAGCGCGACGTCGTCCTGCACACCAGCGGCACGGGGGCGGGGCTGACGACGGGCCTGGGCCTGCTGGGCGCCGAGGGGGTGCTCACCGAGCTCAGCTGGTACGGCGACCGCAGCGTCGAGGTGGGGCTCGGCGAGGGCTTCCACTCGCGCCGGCTGACGATCCGGGCCAGCCAGGTGGGCCGGGTGCCGCCGGCGCGCGCGCCGCGCTGGACGACCCGGCGCCGGCTGTCGCTGGCGATGGACCTGCTGGCCGACGAGCGCTTCGACGCCCTGCTGGACGGCGTCAGCCCCTTCGAGGAGTCGGCGCGGGTCCTGCCGCTCGTCGCGGCCCCCGGCGGGGACGCGCTGTGCCACCGCTTCGCGTACGCACCGGACCGCTGACCGGGCCGCCGACCGGGCCGCCGACCGGGCACCCCCGGGCCGGTCGGCCCGGCCGGCCCGGGGGGCTCGGCGGATTCCCAGGCAACTGCCAGCTGCGCTCCCGCCGCATCCGGGCCCCGATGCGTCACCATGGGAGCAGTCCCCGCGACGGCGCGGGGACGCAGCTGCCACAGGAGGCGACGTTGCCCACCGAGCGCACCGGCCGCGGTCCCCTCGAGGTCCGCCTGGAAGGCCCCACCAGCACCCGGCCGCGGCTGTACGTGCGCGACGGGCACGGGCTCGTCCTCGTCCTCGCCGTCCCCGACGAGGCGCTGGCGCCGGTGCGCGCCGCGCTCGCCGACCCCGGTGCGGGTGCCGGCGCGGGCGAGCCGGGCGCGGGCGCGTGCGACCTGGAGCTGCTCGACGACCGCGGCGGCGTGGCCTCGCGGTGGGGGCGCTTCCCCGACGCCGCCCAGGCCGGTGCGGTGGCCGCCGTCCTGCTGCACTCCGGCCGCGGGTACGCCGGCGCGCGCGTGGTGCCCGCCGGCGCCCCGGCGGCCGCGGCGGGCACCGGTCCGGGTCC
>NZ_JAAALL010000426.1 GCF_009906315.1 Kineococcus vitellinus
GGGTGGCCGCCGCCCGGCAGGCCTGCGCGATCTCCCGCAGGTGCTCCACGGTGCTGCGCGCGCCCGCCAGGCTGGAGGCGGTCATGCGCGCCTGCACCTCGCCGGCGTACGTCGTCGGCAGGTCCGCCACCGCGACGTCGCTGCGCTCGAGGACGTGCGACATGCGCAGCGGCCCGATGTCCTGGGTCAGCCCCTGGTACACCGCCACCCGCGCGGCGTCGACGCCCACGAAGTACTGCTGCTGGCTCCAGCGCCAGCCGGCCCAGCCGCCCGCGACGAGCAGCAGCGCCAGCAGCACCGGTCCCGCGACCCACCGCCAGCGGCGGCGGCGCCGCTCGCGCGCGCCCGGGCCGGAGGAGGCGGGGTGGTCGTCCTCCGCGTCGTCGCCGGACTCCTCCGGCGCGGAGCGCAGGGCGGCGGCGCGGGCGGCGGGGGTGCCGGCGGCGCTGGAGCGGCGGGGCCGGTGGAAGGCGGCGGCGCCGACGACCTGCGGCGTCGTGGACGGCGGCGGGCCGCCGCCGAGCTCGACGACGTCGGCGACGACGCAGGAGACGTTGTCCGGGCCCCCGCCGCGCAGCGCCAGCTCCACGAGCCGCTCGCACGTGGCGTCGGGGTCCAGGCCGGCGCCGAGGGTCTCGGCGAGGGTCTCGTGGCTGACGACGCCGGACAGGCCGTCGCTGCACAGCAGGTAGCGGTCGCCGGGGCGCGCCTCGCGCACCGAGACGTCGGCGTCGTCGTCGGAGCGGCCGGTGAGCACGCGCATGATCACCGAGCGCTGCGGGTGGCGCTCGGCCTCCTCGGCGCTGATGCGGCCCTCGTCGAGCAGCGACTGCACGTAGCTGTGGTCCTTGGTGAGCTGCGTCAGCCGCCCCTCGCGCAGCAGGTACCCGCGCGAGTCGCCGATGTGGGCCAGCACCAGCCGCGAGCCGGCGCGCAGGACCGCCGTGACGGTCGTGCCCATGCCGGCCAGCTCCGGCTCCTGCTCCACGCGCCGGCGCAGCTGCTCGTTGGCGGCCTCCAGCGCGTCGTGCAGGTGCTGGGCGGCGTCGTCGCTGCCGTGCGACTCGCCGTCGAGCACGGACAGCTCGCCCACGGCCAGCGAGCTGGCCACGTCGCCGCCGGCGTGCCCGCCCATGCCGTCGGCCACGACGAGCAGGTGCGGGCCGGCGTAGCCGGAGTCCTGGTTGGAGGAGCGGCCCAGGCCGACGTCGGAGCGCGCGGCGTAGCGCAGGGCGATGGCCACGGGCTACCTCCGGAGCTCGAGCACGGTCTTGCCGATGCGCAGCGGCGTGCCGGGCTCGAAGGGTGCGGGGGTGGTCAGGCGGTCGCGGCCGAGGAAGGTGCCGTTGGTGGACTGCAGGTCCTCCACGACCCAGCCGTCGCCGGCCGGGCCCGGGGTGATGCGCACATGCCGGGTGGAGGCGTACTCGTCGTCGAGGACGAGCGTGCAGTCCGCGCCGCGGCCGATGAGGACGGCGGCCTGGCCCAGCGCCAGTGTCGTCCCGCGCAGCGAGCCCTCGGTGACCACGAGCGTGGCGCGCCGCGGCCGCGGCGCCTGCTCGGGCTGCTCGGGGCGGGCGGCGCGCGGCCTGGCGCGCTCGGTGCGCCGGGCGGTGACGCGGGTGCCCAGCAGGTCCGCGCGCAGCACGCCGACGACGGCCAGCACGAACAGCCAGAGCACGACGAGGAGCCCGAGCCGCAGCACGGTCAGGGTCAGTTCGCTCACGAGGTCTTCCCGCTCAAGAGGTCAGGTCCAGCCCTCGTCGCGGCGGGCGGAGCGGAAGACCAGCTCCGTGCGGCCCACGGTGATCGTCGCGCCGTCGAAGAGGTCGACGGAGGACACCCGCTCGCCGTCGACGAAGGTGCCGTTGGTGGAGCTGAGGTCGCTCAGCCGCGCGCCCTGCGCGCCGACCCGCACCTCGGCGTGGCGGCGGGAGACGCCCGGGTCGTCGAGGACGACGTCGGCGTCGGAGCCGCGGCCGATGACGGTGACCGCCTCGGTGAGCACGTGGCCGCGCCCGTCCACGTCCAGGCGGGGGCGGCCCGCGCCGGAGGTGCGCGGGGTGGCCGGTGCGGTGCGGCCCTTGACCGTGGAGGACAGCACGCGGAAGACGCCCGTCTCCAGGTCGTCGGCCTCGTGGAAGTCGACGCGCACCGGTCCCACGAAGGAGTACCGCTGCTTCTCGGCGTGCTGGGTGACGGCCGCGACCAGCTCGTCGGCGAGGGTGTCCTGCCAGGAGGCGATCTTGTCGTGGTCGGTGGGGCCGAGCTCCACGATGAAGCTGTTGGGCACGAGCGTGCGCCCGCGCGAGAGGACGGCCGCGCGGTCGTCGAGCTCGCGGCGCAGGGCGCTGGCGACCTCCACCGGCTGCACCTCGCTGCGGAAGGCGCGCGCGAACACGCCGCTGACGGCGCGTTCCACGCCGCGCTCGAAGCGGTCCAGCACTCCCACGCAGGCCCCCCTCCCGAGATCGTCGGCCGATGCCCCGGCCCTCGGCATGGTAGCCGGGTGGGCACCCGGCGCCCGCGCTGCGCGCGTGGCGATCGGGGGGAGCCGGCGGGGAGGTGGCGTGAGGACCCCGCTGGAGCTGCTAAGGTCTTCATGTCTGCGCGAGTGGCGGAATAGGCAGACGCGCACGGTTCAGGTCCGTGTGCCCGAAAGGGCGTGGGGGTTCAACTCCCCCCTCGCGCACAGTGGCGGAGGCCCCGGTCAGG
>NZ_JAAALL010000427.1 GCF_009906315.1 Kineococcus vitellinus
GTTCGGGGCGGGGGTTCGGGGCGGTTCAGCGCTCCTGCGAGTCGTGCCAGGACAGCGCGCGCCGCTCCACGGTGCTCACCAGCAGCAGCAGCAGCGAACCCATCGCCGCCAGGCAGGCGATCGCGGCGAACACCCGGTCCAGCTGGGAGTTCGAGCTGGCCACGCTGATGAGCGTGCCCAGGCCCGACCTCGCGCCCGCGGCGGCGAACTCGGCGACGATCGCCCCGACCAGCGAGAGCGGGAAGACGACGCGGAAGGCGGAGAACAGGTACGGCAGCGCGCTGGGGAAGCGCAACCGCACCAGCACGTCCAGGCGCGAGGCGTGCACCGTGCGGAACACCGCCAGCACGTGCCGGTCCACCGAGCGCAACCCCGTCGCGGTGTTCATGAGGACCGGGAAGAACGTGATGAGCCCGGTGACGATCACCTTGGGCAGCAGGCCGAAGCCGAACGCCACGACGAGCGCGGGCGCGATGGCGACGACGGGGGTGACGTTGAGCACGACCGCCAGCGGTGTCACCGCGCGGCGCACCAGCCCCGACTCGCTCACCGCGACCGCCACGACGACGGCCGCGACCGTCCCGCCCACGAGGCCGAGGAGCGCCTCCTGCAGCGTCGTCCACGCGTTGAGCAGGTACAGGCCGGGCTCGTCCACGAGCTGGCGGCCCACCGCCGACAGCGGCGGCAGCACGTAGGGGTTGTCGCGGGCGACCCGGTTCCACACCAGGCCCGCCACGAGCAGCGCGACGAGGGTGGGCGCCCAGGCGCGCGGGTGCAGGAACCTCACGCGGCGTCCCCGGGGCGGTCGGCGGACCAGGCGGTGCCCAGGCACTCGCGGACGCGGTGCTCGTGCTCGTGCAGCTCGGCGGAGTCCAGCTGGCCCTGACGGCGGGGCCGGTCCAGCGCGACGTCCACGACGCCGGCGATGCGGCCGGGGCGGGCGGCCATGACGACGACGGTGTCCGAGAGCAGCACGGCCTCGGAGATGGAGTGCGTGACGAAGACGACGGTCGTGCGCAGCTCCTGCCACACGTCCAGCAGCTGCAGCTGCGCGGCCTCGCGGGTGAACTCGTCGAGGGCGGAGAACGGCTCGTCCATGAGCAGCACCTCCGGCTGCAGGGCGAAGGCGCGGGCGATGGCGGCGCGCTGCTTCATCCCCCCGGACAGCTGCCGCGGGCGCCGGTGCAGCACCTCCCCCAGGCCCAGGCGGGTCAGCAGGGCGACCGGGTCGGCGGCCAGCCCCCCGCGGCCGGTGCCGGCCTCCTCGCGGCGCCGGCGCACGGTGGCGGACCGGTTCACCTTCTCCAGCACCCGCACGTTGGCGAGCACGTCGAGCCAGGGCAGCAGCGCCGGCACCTGCGGCACGAAGCCGATGACCTTGTCCGCGCGCGCGGCGGCCGGGGTGCGCCCGCAGATGCGCACCTCGCCGCGGTCGGGGACCTCCAGGCCGGCGATGAGGCGCAGCAGCGTGGACTTGCCGCAGCCGGAGGGGCCGATGACGCTCACGAAGCGCCCGCGCGGCACCTGCAGGTCGACGTGGTGCAGCGCCCGCGTCGCGCCCGGTCCGCTGCCGTAGGTCTTGCAGGCGTCGTGGACCGCGACGAAGGGTTGCTCGTGCGCCATGGCGCGACCCTACTTCCAGCGCCTCCGCGCCCCGCCCGCCCGTAGGCTCCCGCCGGTGACCACCACCCGCTCGGTCCTGCTCTTCGCGCTCGCCGCCGTGCTGGAGATCGGCGGCGCCTGGCTGGTGTGGCAGGGCCTGCGCGAGCGCCGCGGCCTGGCCTGGGTCGGGGCCGGGGTGCTCGCGCTCGGCCTGTACGGCTTCGTCGCCGCGCTGCAGCCGCACGCGCAATTCGGGCGCGTCCTGGCCGCCTACGGCGGCGTCTTCGTCGTCGGCTCGCTGCTGTGGGGCGCGGTCCTGGACGGCTACCGGCCCGACCGCTTCGACGTGGCGGGCGCCGCGCTGTGCCTGGTGGGCGCGGCCGTCATCGTGTACGCGCCCCGCTCGGGCTGACCCGCGGGCGCGGCACCCGGGCGGTGCGGGCGCCGCGGGCGGCCAGCGGGCGGCCCGCGGGGCGGCGCTACCCTCGCCGTCGTGGACGCTCGTGCTCGGCGCAGTCTCGAGCGCCTGTCGACCGCCGTGCTGGAGCTGGCCGGGCAGAAGTCCCCCGAGGCGCTGTCGGTCTCCGAGGTGGCCCGCGCCGCGGGCGTGCACCGCTCCACCTTCTACGAGCACAGCGACTCCCCCGCCGAGCTGCTGCGCACCCTGCTGCGCTCCGAGCTGGACGCGACCCGCGAGCGCCACCTCAGCGGCGAGGCCCCGCGCGACTGGGCGCTGCAGGTGCGCCAGACGACGCTGGAGGTCCTGGAGCACCTGGAGCGCCACCGGGCGGTGTACCTGCGCAGCTTCGCCAGCCCCGCGGACGCCTCGCTGCGCACCATGCTCAGCGAGCACGTGCGCGCCTCGGTGCTGCTGCTGCTGCAGCGCGGCGCGGTGACCTCCCCGGTGGGCGACGCGGCCGTCGCGGCGCAGTACCTGGCCGACGGGGCCGTCGGCGCGCTCTCGGTCTGGCTGGCCGGGCCGGCACCGCGCTCGGCGGAGGCGTTCCTGGCCGACTACGCCCGCCTCGTGCCGTCCTGGTGGCCGCTGAGCGGGCGCTGAGCGGGCGCTCAGCGGCCACCAGGACGGCACGAGGCG
>NZ_JAAALL010000428.1 GCF_009906315.1 Kineococcus vitellinus
GGCGCTGCCCGTCCGCACGTCACGGCCCCGTCGCGGCGGGGTCGGTGAGCTGCACGGCCTTCTCGGTCACGCTCGGACCCTAAACCCACAAGAAATGTTGCACAAGATGTGTTGTGGATGCTGCGGGCCCGCGGTGGGCGCGTGGCCGGCGCCGACCCGCACGGGACGCCGGAACCCCGCGCCGACGGGCCGAGGAGGCGGTGTCCGCTCCCGTCCCCCGCCGCGACGGGGCCGTGACGTGCGGACGGGCAGCGCCTACCGTGGTCGGCGTGGCTGCAGAGCTGTCCGCGCGACTGGCGGCGGTGGTGGACGCCCTGCCGCTGACCCCGGGGGCCCGGGTGCTGGAGGTCGGGTGCGGACCGGGGGCGGCGGCGCGCGCGGTGGCCCGGCGGCTGGAGGGCGGTTTCGTGCTGGCCATCGACCGCTCGGCCACCGCGGTCGCGCAGGCGCGCAGGACGTGCGCGGCGGAGATCGCCGAGGGGCTCGTGGAGGTGCGGCAGGTCGCGGTGGAGTCGTTCGCGCTGCAGCCGGGCGAGGCGCCCTTCGACCTGGTCCTCGCCGTGCGGGTGGGTGCGCTGGACGGCCGTCACCCGGCCGCCGGGCGGGTGGCCGTGCAGCGCCTGGCCGCGGCGCTGGCCGTGGGGTGGGCGGGTGTTCGTCGACGGCGGCGATCCCCTGCGGGAGCTGCGGGTGGGGGCCGCGGCACGACCGTCGTGACCGGTAGCGTCCCCACCCGTGCACTCCTACCGGCCCCGCGAGGGTCACCGCCTGGCCCACGACCCGCTGAACTCGATCGTCGCGCCCCGGCCCATCGGCTGGGTCTCGACCGCGGCGGCCGACGGGACCAGGAACCTGGCGCCGTACAGCTTCTTCACGCTGTTCAACTACCGGCCGCCCATCGTGGGGTTCTCCAGCACCGGCCGCAAGGACAGCGTCGCGAACGCCGAGGCCGGCGGGGAGTTCGTCTGGAACCTGGCCTCCGCGGCGCTGGCGGGCCCGATGAACCAGACCTCCGCGACGGTGGGTCCCGAGGTCGACGAGTTCGAGCTGGCGGGGCTCACGCCGGTGCCCTCGGAACTGGTGGGTCCCCCGCGGGTGGCCGAGAGCCTGGTCGCCTTCGAGTGCAGGGTCAGCAGCGTCCAGCAGCTCACCGACGCCGCGCAGCGCGAGGTCGGCGCCTGGCTCGTCCTGGGCGAGGTCGTCATGGTCCACATCGACGAGCGGCTGCTCGTCGACGGGGTGTTCGACACCCTGGCCGCCGACCCGCTGCTGCGCGGGGGCGGCCCGTCCGACTACTTCACCATCGGCGAGGAGCGCCGCCTGCGGATGGACCGCCCCGACGCCGCGAGCCACGGCTCGCGCTGACCGGTCCCACGGGGGCGGGAGCGGGATGCAGCGGCCCCGGCCCGGTGTTGCAGGGACCACCATGCCCGAACCGACGACAGCACCGGCCGCGACAGCACCCGGCCCAGGGGCACCGCTCGCCCTGTCGCTGCTGGACCGCACCCGCACCACCGCTCCCCCCGGCGGCGGCCCCGGGGACGACGCCGCCGCCGTCCGCGCCACGGTCGAGCGCGCGGTCCGCGCGCAGGCGCTGGGCTACCACCGCTTCTGGGTGGCCGAGCACCACGCGGTGCCCGGCGTCGTCGGCCCGGCGCCGGCGGTGCTGCTGGGTGCCGTCGCCGCGGCGCTGGACCCGTCCTCGGCGCTGCGGATCGGTTCCGGCGGGGTGATGCTGCCCAACCACGTCCCGCTGGTGGTCGCCGAGCAGTTCGCCGTCCTGCAGGCCCTGCGCCCGGGCCGCGTCGACCTCGGGGTGGGCCGCTCGGCCGGTTTCACCGCCCCCGTGCGGGCGGCGCTGCGCGCCGACGGCAGCGACGCGCAGGAGTTCACTGCGGCGCTGGGCGAGCTGCTGGACCTGCTGCACGGGCGGGCACCGGTGACCGTCCGCCCGCGCGTGCCGGCACCGCCGGTCACGGTGCTGGCCACCGGCGCGGGGCTGGCGGCCGCCGCGCAGCTGGGCCTGCCCGTCGTCGTGGGCGGTCCCGCGCTGGAGGACCCGGCACGGCTGGCGCAGTACCGGGAGCAGTTCGTCGACCACGGGCACGGCGGTCCGCGCGTTGCGGTGCTGACCGACGTGCTCGTCGCCGACGACGTCGCCGCGGCCCGGCGCGAGCTGCTGCCGCAGGCGTGGTCGCTGGCGGTCTCGCGCACCCGCGGGGAGTTCCCCCCGCTGCCCGCCCCCGGGGACGTCGACCTGGCCGCCCTCAGCGCCCGCGAGCGCCGCACCGTGGACGCGGTCCTCGCGCAGGGGGTCGTCGGCACCGAGGCCCAGGTGCGCCGGCAGGTCGGCGACCTGCTGGCACGGCTGGGGGCCCAGGAGCTCCTCGTCGCCACGACCGTGCACGATCCGGACCTGCAGGCGGAGTCCGACGCGCGCCTGGCCGACGCGCTGCTCGGGTGATGCCGGACGCGCGCCGCCCGGGCGGTTCAGGACCAGGTGCCGGCGCCGCGCGGGCGGGGGACGACCCCGTCGACCCCGCCCTCGGGCCGCGCGAGCTCGCTGCGCACGTCGATCCACAACCGCACGAGGCCGACCACCAGCGTGAGGACGACCATGCCCGCGAGCGTGCCGTGCTCCACCGAGATCACCCGCCCACCCCCAGCTCCCGACGCCGCCGTGCTCAGGAG
>NZ_JAAALL010000429.1 GCF_009906315.1 Kineococcus vitellinus
GCCCACCCCGGGCCCGCCAGCAGCCCGAGCAGCGCCCAGGACCACCAGGCCGCCCCCCCGCCGCCGTGCACCAGGCCGGAGGTCGAGGCGGCCAGCGGCACCGCGAGCGCGCCCCACAGCGCCATCGCCACCGCCACCGGCACCCAGCGCACGAGGGCGAGGGTCGTCGCCGACAGCGGCAGCGTGCGCGCGGCGGCGGGCGACAGCACCAGGCCGCGCGCCGGCTCGGACAGCGTCGTGGCGGCCGCGTACCCGGCCGCCCACAGCAGCAGGGCCGCGACGGCGCGGTGCGCGGACGTGCCCGCCGCCAGCAGCAGCGGCACGAGGACGAGGACGCCCGCGGTGGCGAGGCGGCGCGGCTGGCGGCGCAGCAGCAGCACGTCGGCGGCCAGGACCGCGCCGACGGGTCCGCGCACCGCCGCCAGCCGCGCCCGCCGGGCCACCCGCCCGGCGGAGTCCGCGGCCAGCGCCCGGCCCATCTCGCGCACGTCCAGCTGCAGCAGGGAGGAGGTGAGCCGCTCCAGCCGCGCGGCGCCGCGCCGCAGCGACGGCGAGGGCACCCGGTCGACGTCGCGCCAGGAGCGGCGGCCGGCCACGGCGACGACGGCCAGGGCGAGCACCGCGACGAGCGCGGCCGGCGCCGCGAGCGCGTCGGGGTGCAGGGCGTCCACGGCGATCCGCGCGAGGGCGGAGGCGGTCAGCGCGAGCAGCAGGGCGGTGCCGAGGCCGTCCAGCAGCCGCCCGGCGCGCAGCAGCGCGTCCACGCCCGCGCCGACGGCCGGGCGCACCAGGAGCAGGTAGCCCGCGGCCGCCGCGCCGGCGCCGACGGCGAAGCCGCCGCCGAGCCCGGCGGCCGCGCTCGCGGCCGTGAGCTCACCGCCGACGCCGAGGGCCACCGAGGAGGTCCAAGCCGTCAGGAGGCCGCCCGCCAGCGCGCTGCCCAGCGCGCGGGTGCGCAGCACGGGGCGCAGCAGGTCGGCGCGCGCCACGGGCAGCGGGGTCCACCAGGCGGTGGGCGCGGTGGGCAGGCTCACCGGCCCCAGCCGGCACCACGCGGCGAGGCCGAAGGCGATGACGCTGCACGAGACGCCGACGGCGGTGAGGACGGCCGAGGTCTGCGGCGACCAGCCGGGCCCGTCGCCGCCGGAGGACAGCCCCGCCCGCAGCGCCTGGCGCAGCGAGGAGCTGCCGCCCAGCAGCAGCAGGGAGGCGATGCCGACCTGCAGGAGCGTGGTGTAGGTGTCGACGAGGGTGGCGCGCAGCCCGCGCGCCGCCCGCGAGGGCGCGGCCTCGCGCACGAGCTCGCGCCGCGTCGGCAGCGGCAGGCCGGCCGGCGGGCCGACCAGCGCACCGGTCCGCGCACCGGCCCGCCCGCCCGGCGAGGCGCTCACCGGACGGGGTCGCTGACGACGCGGGCGGCCTCCTCGGCGTCGACCACGCGGCACGGCCCGCCGTCGGGGCGGTCGTCGACGACGACGGCGCGCGTGGCGACCCTGCGCAGCAGGACGACGTCGTGGGTGGCCAGCACGAGGGCCGTGCCGGCGTCGCGCTCGGCCACCAGGCGCTCGGCCAGCGCCTCGCGGCCGGGCGGGTCCAGCCGCTGCTCGGGCTCGTCGAGCAGCAGCAGCGCCCGCGGGCGCACGAGCGCGGCGGCCAGCAGCAGCCGGCGCTTCTGGCCGCTGGAGAGCGACACGGGCAGCTGGTCGGCGGCGTCGGCGAGGCGCTGCGCCGCCAGCTCCGCGTCGACGGCGCCGACGACGTCGCGCACGCCGTGCCCGCGGGCGACGAGCTCGAGGTGCTCGGCCACCGACAGCTCCGCGAACCAGGCGTCCTCGTCGAAGACGCAGGCCACCTCGCGCCGGAAGCCCGCCGAGCGCTCGTCGACGGGCGCCCCCCGCAGGCGCACCCGCCCGCCGAGGGGTTCGAGCAGGCCGGCGACGGCGCGCAGCACGGTCGACTTGCCGGCGCCGTTGGCCCCCACGAGGCACAGCGCCTCACCGGCGGCGACGTCGACGTCGACGGGGGCGCACACCGGCGCGCCGTAGCCCACGAGCAGCTGCTCCAGGGAGAGGACGACCTCGCGCGGCGGACGCGCCGCGGGCCGGGGCCCGCGGCGCCGCGGTGCGCCCGGCTCGTCCACGCCCGGCAGGCTACCGCCCGGCCCCGGTGCAGCGGCGGCGCGGCGGTGGCGCGGCGGCGGCTCGGCCGGTTCGCCCGCACGGCCCGCGGTCGGCTATCGTTGTCGGCGGTGTCCGGGTCCCGGGCACCCGCCGGCGTCCCGCACAGGGTCGCCGTTCCCCTTCCGTTCGACTTCAGGAGTTCCCCGTGGCTGCCACCTGCGACATCTGCGCCAAGGGCCCTGGCTTCGGCAAGAGCGTCTCGCACTCGCACCGGCGGACCAACCGCATGTGGCTCCCGAACATCCAGCGGATCCGGGCCACCATCAACGGTTCCCCGAAGCGGCTCAACGTGTGCACCTCCTGCCTGAAGGCGGGCAAGGTCACGCGCTGACGCGGCGCACGAGCCTCCTGCGGGGCCGGTCCCTCCCGGGACCGGCCCCGCAGTGCGTCCGGGCCCGCTCCCGCCGGCCCGCTGCTCGCGGTCCCGCGGGCGCCGCGCCTCAGCCCCCGGGCGCGAAGTGGTCCCAGCCGGTGCCGCGCACCGCGGCGGGAGCGCCGTCGACG
>NZ_JAAALL010000042.1 GCF_009906315.1 Kineococcus vitellinus
CCCGCCCCCGGTGCCGGCGGGGAGGCGCCGCCCCCCGCGGCGAGCGGCGGGTCGCTGTCGCCCTCGCGCGCGGCGGACTTCATGCAGTGCCCGCTGCTGTACCGCTTCCGCACCATCGACCGCCTGCCCGAGGCGCCCAGCGAGGCCGCCGTGCGCGGCACCCTCGTGCACGCCGTGCTGGAGCACCTGTTCGACCTGCCCGCCGAGGAGCGCACCCGCGAGCGGGCCCGCGCCATGGTCGACCCGCAGTGGCGCGCGCTGCTGGAGCGCGAACCGCGCGTGGGCGCCCTCTTCGAGGACGGCACCGATGACGCCGCCCTGGCGCGCTGGCTGGCCGGCGCCGAGAGGCTGCTGGAGCGCTGGTTCGAGCTGGAGGACCCCACCCGCCTGGAGCCGGCCGGCCGGGAGGTGCGCGTGGAGGTCCCGCTGGGCGACGGGCCGCTGCTGCGCGGCATCGTGGACCGCCTCGACGTGGCCCCCACCGGCGAGCTGCGCGTGGTCGACTACAAGACCGGGCGCGCCCCCTCGGAGGCCCACGAGTCCAAGGCCCTGTTCCAGATGCGCTTCTACGCCCTGGTGCTGTGGCGGCTGCACGGGGTGGTGCCCCGCTCGCTGCAGCTGGTCTACCTCGGCTCCGGCGACGTGCTGCGCCTGGCGCCCGACGAGGCGGACCTGCTGGCCACCGAGCGCAAGGTCCGCGCCCTGTGGGAGGCGATCGAGCGCAACCGCGCCAGCGGCGACTGGCAGCCCCGGCCGGGGCGGCTGTGCTCCTGGTGCGACCACAAGGCCCTGTGCCCCGCCTTCGGCGGCACGCCGCCGCCGCTGCCGCACCCGCTGCCGCACCCGGTGGCGCGCGCCGAGGCCCCCGCCGGTCAGCCGCCCGCCGGGGCCCCGGAACCCGCTGAGCCCGCGGAGCCCGCCGGGTCCACGGTGTCCACCGGCTGACCGCCGGCCACCCGGGCCAGCACCTCCAGGTCCACCTGCGCCAGCGAGGCCACCCGGCTGCGGCCCGGGGCCGGCGGGATCGCCACCATGTGCGGGCAGGCGATCACCCGGCAGCCCGCGGCCTCGGCCGAGGCCACGCCCGTCGGGGAGTCCTCGATCGCCACGCACCGCTGCGCGTCCACGCCCAGCAGCTGCGCGGCGCGCAGGTACGGGTCGGGCGCCGGCTTGCCGCGCGCCACCTCGTCGCCGGAGACGACGACGGCGAAGGCGCCCGGCACCATGCCCGCCACCGTCGTGGCCAGGTTGCGGTACGACATGGTCACCAGCGCGCACGGCACCCCGGCCGCGCCCAGCGCCCGCAGCAGCGCCAGCGCCCCCGGCCGCCACACCACGCCCGCGCTGACCGCGGCCACGACGGCGTCCAGCAGCTCCTCGACCACCTCCGCGGGGTCCACGTGGACCCCGACCGCGCTGCGCAGGTGCTCGGCCAGCACGCGCCCGGACTCCGGCAGCGCGCTGCCCACCAGCTGCAGCGCCTGCTCGTGGCCCCAGCTGGCGCCGTGGCGGGTCACCAGCGCCGTCTCGGCGGCGATCCAGTGCGGCTCGGTGTCGACCAGCGTGCCGTCCATGTCCCACAGCACCGCCGCCGGCAGCGGGTGCTCGCGGGGCGCGGGAGCGGGCGCGGGATCGGACGGGGAGGCCGTGGGGGTCGTGCCGTCGGGCGTCATCGGCACCGGAGTCTAGGGTTGACCCGTGCCTGAGCAGCCTGCCGACCCCCAGCAGCGACCGCCGGTCGTCCTGCGCGATCCCGTGGTGATCGCGGCCTTCGAAGGGTGGAACGACGCGGGCGAGGCCGCCAGCCAGGCGGTGGCCCACCTGCACGAGGTCTGGAACGCCGTCGACCTCGCCGAGTTCGACCCGGAGCTGTACCACGACTTCCAGGTCAACCGGCCGACCGTCTCCTTCGACGAGGACGGCAAGCGGGTGCTGACCTGGCCCACGACGCGCATCTCGTACGCGGTGCTGCCGGACTCCCCGCGGGACGTGCTGCTGGTGCGCGGCATCGAGCCGTCGATGCGCTGGCGCACCTACGCGGGCGAGGTCGTCGAGCACGCCCGCACGGCCGGGGCCTCGATGGTGCTGACCCTGGGCGCCCTGCTGGCCGACGTGCCCCACACCCGCCCGCTGCCGGTGACCTCCAGCAGCGACGACCCCGAGCTCGTGGAGCGGCTGCAGATCGAGCCCTCCCGCTACGAGGGGCCCACCGGCATCGTCGGCGTCGTCGCCGACGCCGTCTCCGGCGCCGGCATGCCCTCGATCTCGCTGTGGGCGGCGGTGCCGCACTACGTGGGCCAGCCGCCGTCGCCGAAGGGGACGCTCGCGCTGCTGCACCGCATCGAGGAGCTGCTCGACGTGACGGTGCCGATGGGCGACCTGCCCGAGGACGCCCGCGCCTGGGAGCGCGGCGTCGACGAGCTGGCCAGCGAGGACTCCGAGATCGCCGAGTACGTGCAGCAGCTGGAGGAGGCCAAGGACACCGCCGACCTGCCGGAGGCCTCCGGCGAGGCCATCGCGCGCGAGTTCGAGCGCTACCTGCGCCGCCGGGACGACCCGCCCCGCCGCGGCTGACGGCGCACCCGGCGCCGTCCCGGGCCCTCCTCGGGACCTCCTGGCCGGGACCCCGCCGGGTGCCCGCCGCGCGCGGCGGGCTCCCGCTAGGTTGATCACATGGCGTGGCGTCTGGAGTCCCCGAGGGTCCTCGTCGTCGAGCTCGACGGCGGCAAGGGCTCCGCCGTCCGTGCGCAGACCGGCTCGATGGTCGCCTACGAGGGCGACGTGCAGTTCAAGAACGCCGGCACCGGCGGCGGTGGCGGCCTGCGCGCCGCCTTCAAGCAGCGGCTCAGCGGGGAGTCGCTCTCGCTCATGGACATCACCGGCCGCGGCAGCGTGCACCTCGCCGTCGGCGCCGGCCACGTCCTCGTCCTCGACCTCGCCGGCGACACCCTCAAGGCGGAGTCCGAGGGGCTGCTGTGCCTGTCGGAGGGGCTGCGCACCGACGTGGCCTTCACCGGCCTGCAGGGCGCCTCCAGCGGCCAGGGGCTGTTCACCACGACGGTGAGCGGCCACGGCCGGGTGGCGCTGCTCTCGCTCGGCGGCCCGCCCATCGCCCTGCGCGTGGGACCGCAGACCCCGCTGGTCGTCGACCCGGACGCCTACATCGGCTGCGTGGGCGAGCTGCGGCAGTCCTTCGTCACCGACGTCTCCTGGCGCAACCTGCTCGGCGAGGACTCCGGCGAGGCGTTCTCGCTGCGCTTCGAGGGTTCCGGGGTCGTCTACGTCCAGCCCGAGGAGCGCTGATGGCTTTCACGAAGGTGACCTCCAAGGTCGTCCTGGCCGAGGTCCGGCCCGGGCGGGAGGTCCTGGCCCGGCGCGGGGCGATGCTCGCCTCCACCGGGGACGTCCGCTTCTCCCCCGTCGTGGGCGGCCCGGGCGCCGGCGCCTACGGCGGCGGGCTGGCGGCGAGCCTGGCGCGCGGGATGCAGGGCGAGGCGGTCGCGCTCATGGTCGCCGAGGGCAGCGGCAGCGTGCACTACGGCTTCCGCGGCCACCACGTGACGGTCATCGACCTCGACGGCTCCCAGCCGCTGTCGGTGGAGGCCGACCGCCTGCTCGCCCACGACGCCTCCATGTCCTCCTCGGTGGTCTTCCTGGGCCAGCAGGGCGGCCTGCGCGGCGCGGTGCGCGGCGCCGTCACCGGCCAGGGGCTCTTCACCACCCAGCTGTCCGGGCGCGGATCGGTCGCGGTGCTCTCGCACGGCGGCACGTTCGCGCTGCGGGTGGGCGGCGGCCGCCAGGTCGTCGTCGACCCGCAGGCCTACGTCGCCCACGTCGGCGACCTGCGCCTCGACGTGGTCACCGCCCTCTCCTGGCGCGACGCCGTCGGCCGCGGCTCCGGGGAGGGCGTGCAGCTGAAGGTGTCCGGCGAGGGAACCGTCCACGTCCAGGCCAGCGAGGAGAAGTTGTGAGCGTCCAGCCCCTCGACCCGCAGACCCTGCCCGACCACGACAACCTGCCGGGCAACCCGCACGCGTACTGCGTGCGCCTGACCGGTCCGCTGTTCGTGCAGACCGGCCGGATGATCGCCTACTACCCGCTGGGCGGCGGCACCATCCGCTTCGAGCCGCTGACGGCGACGTCGCTG
Source organism: Kineococcus vitellinus (assembly GCF_009906315.1). Taxonomy (GTDB): domain Bacteria; phylum Actinomycetota; class Actinomycetes; order Actinomycetales; family Kineococcaceae; genus Kineococcus; species Kineococcus vitellinus. The sequence continues at coordinate 4,148 of NZ_JAAALL010000042.1, forward strand.
ACCGGCATGGTCGCCTCGCACTTCTCCTCCCCGCTGTACAGCCGGGACTGGGTGGTGGCCAACGGCCAGGGCCACGTCCTGCTCGGCGACCGCGGCTACGACATCAACTCCTACGACCTCGACGAGGGCAACCTCACCGTGCGCGCGGCCAACCTGCTGGCCTTCGACGCCGGGCTGGAGCTGAAGGAGTCGATCATCCCGGGGTTCCTCACCCTCATCGGGACGGGCAAGTTCCTCGCCAGCTCCTCGGGACCGGTGATCTTCGTCGAGCCGCCGGTGCGGGTGGACCCCGAGGCCCTCGTGGGCTGGGCGGACTGCCCGGCCCCCTCCCAGCACTTCGACGCCGGCTGGATGGAGCACTTCCTCGGCGCCGCCCGCGGGGCGCTGTTCGGCACCCGTTCCGGCGAGGAGCGCCAGTACGACTTCACCGGCGCCGGCACCGTGCTGCTGCAGAGCTCCGAGCGGCTGCTGGAGGACCCGCACGTGGTGCGGCGCCTGGAGGGCGAGGTCCGCCAGCTCGGCCCCGGGCAGCTGCAGCACCTCGCGGGGGTCGTCCAGGCGCAGCTGCAGCAGCACCAGCAGTGAGCGCGCACCCGGTCTTCGACGGGCACAACGACCTGCCGTGGGAGCTGCGGGAGGTGTTCGGCTCCGACGTCGCCGCCGCCGGCCTGGCGGCGGGCCAGCCGCGCACCCAGACCGACGTGCCGCGGCTGCGCGCCGGCGGCGTCGGCGCGCAGTTCTGGTCGGTGTACGTGCCCTCCTCCGCGCCGCCGCCCGAGGCCGCGGTCGCCGTGCTGGAGCAGGTCGACCTCGTGCACCGCCTCGTGGCGGCGCACCCGGACGTCTTCCGCTGGACGCCCACCGCCTCCCGGGTGCGCGAGGCCCTGGCCGACGGCCTGATCGCCTCCCTGCCCGGCGCCGAGGGCGGGCACTGCATCGCGGGCTCGCTGGGCGTGCTGCGCCAGCTGCGCCGCGCGGGCGTGGCCTACATGACGCTCACCCACAACGACAACACCCCGTGGGCGGCGTCGGCGACCGGGGAGAGCGTCGACTTCGGCCTCACGGCGTTCGGGCGCGAGGTCGTCGCGGAGATGAACCGCACCGGCATGCTCGTGGACCTCTCCCACGTCCACGAGCGCACCATGCGCGACGCGCTGGAGGTCACGACCCGCCCCGTGCTCTTCTCCCACTCCTCCTGCCGCGCCGTCACCGACCACCCGCGCAACGTCCCCGACGACGTGCTGGAGCGCCTGCCCGCCAACGACGGGCTGCTCATGGTCGCGTTCGTGCCGGCGTTCGTCTCCCAGGCGTGCGCGGACCACCGGGCCGCCGCGACCGCCGAGCAGCGGCGGCTCGGGCTGGGCGGCTGGCCCTACCTGCCCACCGGCGAGGCCGCCGCCCTCGACGCGTTCGCGGACTGGCTGCGGCGCCACCCCAGGCCCCGCGCGTCCGTGGCCGACGTCGTCGCCCACGTCGAGCACGCCCGCGAGGTCGCCGGCCCGCGGCACGTGGGCCTGGGCGGCGACTACGACGGCACCGACGAGCTGCCCGCGGGGCTGGAGGACGTCTCCGGCTACCCGGTGCTGCTGGCCGCGCTCGCCGAGCGCGGCTGGTCGCGCGCCGACCTCGACGCGCTCGCCTGCGGCAACGCCCTGCGCGTGCTCGAGCAGGCCCAGGAGGGCACCCCGCCGGTCGACTGACGCGCGCCCGGCCCGACGGCCACCCGCCCGGCCCGTCGGCCGTCCGCCCGAGGGGCGGCTCAGCGCAGGTCGACGCCCAGCAGGGCCGTCACGGTGCGCCGCACCAGGTCGGGCGCGGCGGTGTCCTCGCCGCCGCCGGCCTCCTGCGCCTGCACCCAGGCGTCGACGGCCGCGACGGCACCCGGGGCGTCGAGGTCGTCGGCCAGGCGCTCGCGGACCGCGGCCAGCAGCTGCTGCGCCGACGGCCCGGAGGGCCGCCCGACGGCCGCGCTCCAGCGCGCGAAGCGCTCCTGCGCCTGCTGCAGCACCTCGTCGGTCCACTCCCAGTCGCTGCGCCAGTGGTGGGAGACGATCGCCAGCCGCACCACCGCCGGGTCGACCCCCGCGGCCCGCAGCCTGGAGACGAGCACCAGGTTGCCCTTGGACTTGCTCATCTTCTCGCCGTCGAGGGCGACCATCCCCGAGTGCGCGTAGGCGCGGGCGAAGGGCCGGGCGGCCGGGCGCAGCAGGTGCGCGTGCGCCGCGCCCATCTCGTGGTGCGGGAAGACCAGGTCGCTGCCCCCGCCCTGCACGTCGACGGGCATCCCCAGGTGCTCCAGGGCGATCGCGGTGCACTCGATGTGCCAGCCGGGGCGGCCGCGGCCCAGCTCACCGGCCTCCCACGCCGGCTCCCCCGGGCGCTGCACCCGCCACAGCAGCGGGTCCAGCGGGTCGCGCTTGCCGGGCCGCTGCGGATCGCCGCCGCGCTCGGCGGACAGCGCGAGCATCGTGGCGCGGTCGTAGCCGCCGACGGAGCCGAACCGCGGGTCGGCCGCCACGGGGAAGTACACGTCGCCGTCCGGACCGCCGCCGGTGCCGGGCACCCGGTAGGCCGCACCCGCCGCCAGCAGCTCGCGCACGGCGCCGGAGACGAGGTCGACGGCCTCCACGACGCCCAGGTAGCGCTCGGGCGGGAGCACCGAGAGGGCGGTCATGTCCTCGCGGAACAGCTCGACCTGCGAGTGCGCGAGCTCGCGCCAGTCCACCCCGGTGGCCTGCGCCCGCTCCAGCAGCGGGTCGTCGACGTCGGTGACGTTCTGCACGTAGCGCACGTCCAGGCCGGCGTCGCGCCACGCGCGCCCCAGCAGGTCGAAGGCGACGTAGGTGTTCGCGTGCCCCAGGTGGGTGGCGTCGTAGGGCGTGATGCCGCAGACGTACAGGGTGGCCGTGCCGCTGTCGGGGCCGACCGGCACGAGGCCGCCGCTCGCGGTGTCGTGCAGCCGCACGCGGGGACCGCGTCCCGGCAGGACCCCGTTCCCGGGGAGGCTGGTGGGGTCGGGAGCGGGCCAGGAACGCACGCGCCGAACCTACCCGGCGCCGCCGCGGCGCCGAACGCGGGTCGCGCCGGGGCTCAGAACGGCGGCCAGGGGATCGTGCGGTGCCCGCGCGGGCGCGGCAGCCGGTCCGCCGACAGCAGCCGGTCCACCCGCTCGGCCGTCGCCACGGCCTCCTCCACCGTCAGCAGCTCCCCCAGCAGCTCCCCCAGCTCACCGTCGAGGTCACGGGCCAGGTCGCCGAGGACCTCGCGCTCCTCGGCGAGCAGCCGGGCGCCGGCGAACCCCCACAGCACGGTGCGCAGCTTGGGCTCCTCGTGGAAGGTCAGCCCGTGGTCCACCCCGTGCACGGCACCGGACCAGCCGGGCAGGACGTGCCCGCCCTTGCGGTCGGCGTTGTTGAGGACGACGTCGAGGACGGCGATGCGGCGCAGCCGCAGGTCGTCGGCGTGCACGAGCGCGACGGGCCGCCCGGCGCCGTCCTCGGCCTCCAGCACGGTGTGCCAGCCCGCCTCGACGCGGCGCGCGGGCACGATGTCGATGAGCCCGGCGCCCGGCGAGGGCAGCACCACCTCGTCCGGCTCGGCCGGGTCGTCGCCGTCCTGCTGCAGCCACAGCTGCACGCTGCCCGGCCCGAGGGGGCCGTCGCGGAAGACGGTGGGCGGCACCACGTGCCAGCCGGTCGTCGCGGAGACCGCGTACGAGGCGACCTCCCGGCGGGCCAGGGTGTCGTCGGGGAAGTCCCACAGCGGGCGCTCCCCGGCGACGGGCTTGTAGACGCAGGCCAGCTCCTGGTCCCCCTCCCCGACCACCGAGTACAGGGTCGCGTTCGAGGCGTCGGCCAGCCGGCCGCGCACGCGCAGCTCGCCGGCGGCCAGCCCGGCCAGGGCCTCCTGCTCCCCGACGCCGGCGAAGCTGCCGTTCAGCGCCGGTACCCGTTCGCCCGGGGGCAGACGTGGCCCTGCGCGTCCAGCGGGCCGGCGCAGAACGGGCACGGCGGGCGGCCGGCCGCCACCAGCGCCAGTGCCCGGGCGGCGAAGGCGCGGGCGGCGGCGCCGTCGAGGGAGACGCGCAGCAGGTTGCTGGCGCTGGAGGGGTCGGGCACCTCGGGCTCGGCGTCGCTGTCGGAGACCTCGAAGCACTCGATGACGACGACGTCGCGCTCCCCGTCCCAGGCCAGGCTCATGGTGCCGACGCGGAACTCCTCCTCGATGGGCGACTCCAGCGGGGCGGTGTCCTCGCTGCCCGCCGGCGGCAGCGCGGGCACCGGCGCCTGGCCGGCGGAGCGGCGCACGACCTCGTCGAGCAGCTCGCCGACGCGCTCGGCGAGGGCGGAGACCTGCGCCTTCTCCAGCGCCACCGAGGTCAGCCGGGCACCGGTGCGCGCCTGCAGGAAGAAGGTGCGCGAACCCGGTTCGCCGACGGTCCCCGCCACGAAGCGCTCCGGCGGGTCGTACTCGAAGACGGGCATGTCCCGACCCTACGCCGCGCCGGTCCCACCACCGACGACGGCGTCGGAGGTGGGCACGGCGCGCTGGGCGCGCCGGCGCCGGCGGGGCGGCGCGAGGGAGGACAGGTCGCCGCCGGTGTCGTTCGTGCGCAGCACGAACGGGCGCAGCGGCGCGTAGCGCACGACGGAGACCGAGCAGGGGTCGGCGGAGATGCGCTGGAAGAGGTCCAGGTGCATGCCCAGGGCGTCGGCCAGCACCGCCTTGATGACGTCGCCGTGGCTGACGGCCACCCACACCGCGTCCTCGCCGTGCTCGGCGGCGACGCGGGCGTCGTGCTCGCGGACCGCGCTGACGGCCCGGTGCTGCATCTGCGCGAGCCCCTCGCCCTCGGGGCCGGGGAAGACCGCCGCCGAGGGGTGCTGCTGCACGGTGCGCCACAGCGGCTCCTTGGTCAGCGCGCGGATCTCGCGCCCGGTCCAGTCGCCGTACTTGCACTCCCCCAGCCGCTCGTCGGTCACCGGCGCCGGCCGCGGCCCGCTCGGGCCGTCCACGGCGCTCAGCCCGGCGGCCGTCTCCTGGCAGCGCTCCAGCGGCGAGACGACGAGGGCGGCCACGGGCACCGGCGCCAGGCGGCGGCCCAGCGCCGCGGCCTGCTCGCGGCCGGTGTCGTCGAGGTGCACCCCCGGCGTCCAGCCGGCGAGCACCCCCGCGGTGTTGGCGGTGCTGCGGCCGTGGCGGACGAGCAGGAGCGTGGGCACCCCGTCAGGGTAGGGACGCCCGCGTCCGTGGCGGCCGCGCGGGTGTGCCCAGCGACTGAAAGGTGCCGATAACCGATCTTCCTGCGAGCAGCGTGCGGGCGGCGGGCGCTCCGGGGCCGCCGCGGGCACGATGGCCGCGTGATCGTGGACGTGGCCTCCTACCGCGACGGCCGGCGGGAGGAGGTGGACGACCTCGCCTCCGCGCTGCAGCGGCGCCGGGCGGCCGGGGACGGCTTCCTCTGGCTGGAGGTCGCGGACCCCACCGCCGGGGAGTTCGCCGGCGTCGCCTCGGCGCTGGACCTGCACCGCCTCGCCGTGGAGGACGCGGTCACCGGTCACCAGCGCCCCAAGCTGGAGCACTACGGCTCCACGCTCTTCCTCGTCGTGAAGGTCCTCTCCTACGACGACGCCCGCTCCGCGGTGGAGACCGGCGAGGTCATGCTCTTCGTCGGCGACCGGTTCGTGGTCACCGTGCGCCGCGGGCGGGACGGGACGCTGGCGCAGGTGCGCGCCCGCGTCGAGGCCGACCCGCACCTGCTGCGGCTGGGGCCGACGGCCGTCATGCGCGCCGTCCTGGAGCACGTGGTCACCGACTACACCCGCATCGACGCCGAGCTGGAGCGGGACGTCGACGAGGTGGAGGAGCAGGTCTTCTCCCCCGCCCGCAGCTCCGACGCGGAGCGCATCTACTCGCTCAAGCGCGAGGTGCTGGAGGTGCGCCGGGCCGCCGCCCCGCTCGTGAGCCCGCTGCGGGAGCTGCTGAGCACCGACGGGCGCGGACCGGAGAGCCCCGAGCAGCAGGCGATGTTCGTGCTGCGCGACGTCGTGGACAACCTCCAGCGCACCGTCGAGCACGTCGAGGGCTACGACCGGCTGCTCACCGACATCCTCAACGCCCACCTGGCGCAGGTGTCGGTCCGCCAGAACGACGACATGCGCAAGATCTCGGCGTGGGCGGCGATGATCGCCGCCCCCACCCTCATCGCCGGCGTCTACGGGATGAACTTCGAGCACATGCCCGAGCTGGGCTGGCGCCTGGGCTACCCCGCCTGCGTGCTGCTCATGGTCGGCGCCAGCGCGGTGCTCTACCGCTGGTTCAAGCGCTCCGGGTGGCTGTGACGCCGGGCGGGGCGGCGGCTCAGCCGAAGTCGGTGCCGTTGAAGGCGGGCAGCGTCCCGGCGGCCACCAGCGCGTAGACGACCACGGCCGCCGCGATGCGGTAGACGACGAACGGCGCGTAGCTGTGGGTGGAGATGAACCGCATGAGCCAGGCGATGACGACGTAGCCGACCACGAAGGCGACGGCGGTGGCGACCGCCGTGGCGCTCCAGGAGATCGCCGCGCCCGCGCTCAGCTCGTCGTAGACCTGGTAGAAGCCGGAGAGCACGACGGCCGGGATGGCCAGCAGGAACGAGTACCGGGCGGCGGCCTCGCGGGTGTAGCCGAGCAGCAGGCCGGCGGTGATGGTGCCGCCCGAGCGCGACACGCCGGGGATGAGGGCCAGCGACTGCGCGAGGCCGAAGAGCAGGCCGTGCTTCCACGTCAGCCGGTCCAGCGTGCGCTCCTTGCGGCCCCACCGGTCCGCGGCACCCAGGACGAGGGCGAAGACCCACAGGGTCGTGGCGATGACGACGAAGCCGCGCAGGGTCGTCTCGATCGAGTCCTTGAAGAACAGGCCGAGCAGCCCGATGGGGATCGTCCCGAGGATGACCAGCCAGCCCATCCGGGCGTCCGGGTCGTCGCGCGGCACGCGCCCGAGCAGGGCGCCCGTCCAGCGGCTGAGGATGCGGGCGATGTCCTTGCGGAAGTACAGGATGACGGCGGCCTCGGTCCCCAGCTGGGAGATGGCGGTGAACGCCGCGCCGGGGTCGTCGGTGCCGACGAGGGTGCCGACGACGGCCAGGTGCCCGCTGGAGGAGATGGGCAGGAACTCGGTGAGACCCTGCACGAGACCGAGGAACGCGCCCTCGCCGATGCCCATGCTCACGCGCGGGCACCTCCGCGCTGGCGGCGGGTCGGGTGGGGGGACGGCCGGGTACTGAGCACGTCGCGGACCCTAGCGGCAGCGCGGGCGGTGGTCGCTGTCCGTCACCCGCGCGGCACGGAACCCTCACACGCGGCGGTCGTCCCCCGCCCGCTCGCCCTGGCCGGCGGGTGCGTCGTCGAGGTCCTCGTCGTCCGCGTCCTCGTCGTCGGAGTCGTCCGCGTCCTCGTCGGGGTCGTCGTCGGAGTCGTCCTCGTCGGTGTCGTCCTCGTCCTCGTCGTCGCCCTCGTCGTCGTCGTAGAGGACGAACGGCGTGACCTCGTCGTAGGCGTCGTAGAGCGCCTCCTCGTAGGCCTCGAAGGCGTCGGCGACGCGCTGGTAGGCGTCGGCCACGACGGGGTCCGCCTCGTCGCGGCGGTTGGCGGCGGCCGCGAGGTGGTCCTCGAGCGCGGCCACGAGTCGGGCGAGAGCCGCACGCGGATCGGACGTCATGGTCCGACCGTAGCGGAGATCGTGGCGCGTGCGGCAGAACGGTCCCGGTGGGTGGATGATGGAGGTGATGGTTGCGAAGACGAGGAGCGGCGGGACCCCGCTGCCCGGGGAGCAGTACGAGTACCGCGTGCTGACGCTGCCCCGGGCCACGTCGAGGTCCGACGCCCGCAAGCTGCTGACCGATCACGCCGAGTACGGCCGCTGGGAGCTGGCGCGCGTCGTCCTGTACATGGGCGGCGGGCGCAAGGTCTGGTTGCGGCGCAAGATCATCCGGGTGGCCCGCACGGCCTGAGACCCCTACCCTCGGCTCCCGTGTCGATGTTCCGCACGAAGAGCGTCGAGGACGCGATCGCGACGACGGACGAGCCGGGCTCGCGCCTGCGCAAGTCGCTGAGCGCCTGGGACCTGACGGTCTTCGGCGTGGGCGTCATCATCGGGACGGGGATCTTCGTCCTCACCGGTGAGGCCGCCGGCACCCGCGCCGGGCCGGCGGTGGCCCTGTCGTTCGTCGTCGCGGGGGTCGTGTGCGCGCTGGCGGCGCTGTGCTACGCCGAGTTCGCCTCCACGGTGCCGGTGGCGGGGTCGGCGTACACCTTCTCCTACGCCAGCCTGGGCGAGGTCGTCGCCTGGATCATCGGCTGGGACCTCATCCTCGAGATGGCCCTGGGCGCCTCGACGGTGGCGGTCGGCTGGTCCAGCTACGCCGCCGACCTGCTGCGCGAGACGCTGGGGCTGCAGCTGCCGGCCTGGCTGTACTCCGCCTCCCCGAGCCTGACCGAGCCCAACCTGCTGGCGGCCGCGGTCATCCTGGTCCTCACCGCGGTGCTGTGCGTGGGCACCAAGACCTCCGCGCGCGTCAACGCCGTCGTCGTGGCGATCAAGCTGACGGTCGTCGGCATCGTCATCGTCGCGGGGCTCTTCTTCGTGGAGGCCGCCAACTGGTCGCCCTTCGTGCCGCCCTCCGGCGCGCCCAGCGCCGCCGCCGAGCCGGCGCCGCCGTCGCTGTGGGCGGACCTGGGCGTGCCGCTGGGCACCTTCGGCGTCGGCGGCGTCCTCACCGCGGCGGCGCTGGTCTTCTTCGCCTTCATCGGCTTCGACATCGTGGCCACGGCCGCGGAGGAGACGAAGAACCCGCAGCGGGACGTGCCCCGCGGCATCTTCGGCTCGCTGGCGATCTGCACGCTGCTCTACGTCGTCGTCTCGCTCGTGGTGACGGGCATGGTCAGCTACGAGCGGATCAGCGTGGAGGCGCCGCTGGCGAACGCCTTCCGGGCGGTGGGCGCCGACGTCGTGGCGACGCTCATCAGCGTCGGGACGGTCGTCGGCCTGCTGACGGTCATGATGATCCTCATGCTGGGGCAGAACCGGGTGCTGTTCGCCATGAGCCGGGACCGCCTCATCCCGCCGTGGTTCTCCCGGGTCGACGAGCGCACGGGGGTGCCGCGGCGGATCACCGTGGTGACGGGCGTCGTGGTGGCCTTCGTCGCGGCGTTCGTGCCGATCGGCGAGCTGGCCCAGATGGTGAACATCGGCACGCTCTTCGCCTTCGTGCTCGTCTCGATCGGCGTCCTGGTCCTGCGCCGCAGCCGCCCCGACCTGCCGCGGGCCTTCCGGATGCCCGGCGTGCCGGTGCTGCCCGTGCTCTCCGCGGTCGCCTCGGTCGTGCTCATGGGCTTCCTGCCGGCCGTCAGCTGGGAGCGGCTGGGGATCTGGATGGCGATCGGCCTTGTGGTCTACCTGGTCTACGGCCACCGCAGGTCCCGGCTCGCGGGTCGCTGACCGCCGGGAACACCTCGGGGTCCTGTACGCTTCAACTAAGTGCGTGCAGGTGCACGCGCTCTCGAGGAGGCGGTCATGCAGTTCGGGATCTTCACCGTCGGCGACGTCACGCCCGACCCCACGACGGGCCGGACGCCCACGGAGGCCGAGCGCATCCGGGCGATGACGACCATCGCCGAGCACGCCGAGCAGGTCGGGCTCGACGTCTTCGCCACCGGCGAGCACCACAACCGGCCGTTCGTGCCCAGCTCCCCCACCACGATGCTCGGCTACCTCGCCGGCCGCACCAGCAGGCTGCTGCTGTCGACGTCGACGACGCTCATCACCACCAACGACCCGGTGAAGATCGCCGAGGACTTCGCCATGCTGCAGCACCTGTCCGACGGGCGCACCGACCTCATGCTCGGGCGCGGCAACACCGGCGCCGTCTACCCGTGGTTCGGGCAGGACATCACCAAGAGCGTCGAGCTGACCGTGGAGAACTACCAGCTGCTGCGCCGGCTGTGGGACGAGGACGTCGTCGACTGGGAGGGCCGCTTCCGCGCCCCGCTGCAGGGCTTCACGTCCACCCCGCGGCCGCTGGACGGCGTCGCGCCCTTCGTCTGGCACGGCTCCATCCGCACCCCCGAGGTCGCCGAGATCGCCGCCTACTTCGGCGACGGGTACTTCGCCAACAACATCTTCTGGCCCAAGGAGCACTACGCCCGGCTCATCTCGCTGTACCGGGAGCGCTACGCCCACTACGGCCACGGCACCCCCGAGCAGGCGATCGTCGGCCTCGGCGGCCAGGTCTTCATGCGCCGCAACTCCCAGGACGCGGTCCGCGAGTTCCGGCCCTACTTCGACCAGGCCCCGGTCTACGGCCACGGGCCCTCGCTGGAGGACTTCACCCGCACCACGCCGCTGACCGTCGGCAGCCCCGAGCAGGTGGTCGAGAAGACGCTGACCTTCCAGGAGTTCTTCGGGGACTACCAGCGCCAGCTGTTCCTGATGGACCACGCGGGCCTGCCGCTGAAGACGGTCCTGGAGCAGCTGGACCTGCTCGGCGAGGAGGTCGTGCCGGTGCTGCGCAAGGAGTTCGAGGCGCGCCGCGCCCCCGGCGTGCCCAGCGACCCGCCCACCCACGCCACCCGCGTGGCCGCGCGGGACGCCGCCCGACGGGCCGCGGCCGAGGCCCAGCCCGCCGGCGTCTGAGGGCGCGCCGTCCGGCGGGGGGCGCGCCGGCCCACGTCGCCCAGGAACCGGCCCCCGCGGACTCGTCGACGACCTGCACCCGCACGCCGGCCACCTCGCCGGTCGCCGGGTCGGCGGCCACCGCGGCGGGCGGGACCTCGAAGCACATCTGGAACGCGGCGCTGCCGCCCGGTGCCAGGTCGGCCAGGTCGCGCGGGTCGGCCGGCAGCTGCACCAGGCAGTCCTCCGCCCGGTACTCCTCGCCGTCGGCCCCCAGCAGGTAGCCGTAGAGGTCCTCGTACAGGTCGCCGCTGCCACCGCGCCCGCCGTCGCCCAGGAAGCGCACGTCCAGATCCACGAGCAGCAGCCCGCCCAGCTCCGGGGCGGTGCGCGCCCCCGTGACCGCGACGTCGTACTCGTCGAGGCGCGCCTGCTCGCCCCACACGAGCTCACCGGCGTCGACGCCGGTGGAGCCGGCCGGGGCACCGGCCGCGCCCAGCGCGGCGAGCCCGAGCAGGCCCACGCCCACCAGCGCCCGCAGCAGGTCGGCGAGCAGCCCCAGCGCGCCCGTCACCAGACCGGCGACGGCCGGGCCGCGGCCGCCGCGGCGCAGGGCCAGCGCCAGGACCCCGGTGGTCAGGGCGGTGACGCCCAGCGGGACCGAGAGCAGGTTCAGCAGCGGCAGCGGCACCGAGGTCAGCAGCGCCAGGACGCCCGTGACGAGGGCCGCGACGCCGAGCGCCGCCGACGCGGGCGCCGGCCGGGGCGGCGGCGGCAGCGGCGGGCGCGCTGCGGTCGGGGACGGGTGCTGCCAGGACACCTGACCATTGCAGCAGCGCACCCCGCCCGACGGTGCCCGCCCGCCCCCGGCGGCACCCGGACGGGTCAGCGCACCGCCGCGCCCCCCAGGCGGTGCAGGTGCGCGTAGCGGCCCTCGCGGGCCAGCAGCTCCTCGTGGGTGCCGCGCTCGACGACCCGGCCGGCCTCGACGACGAGGATGAGGTCGGCGTCGCGCACGGTGGTGAGCCGGTGGGCGATGACGATGGCGGTGCGCCCGGCCAGCGCCTCGTCGAGGGCGGCCTGCACGGCGGCCTCCGAGGCGGAGTCCAGGTGGGCGGTGGCCTCGTCGAGGACGACGACGCGCGGGTGGGCCAGCAGCAGCCGGGCGATGGTCAGGCGCTGGCGCTCGCCGCCGGAGAAGCGGTAGCCGCGCTCGCCGACCACGGTGTCCAGGCCCTCGGGCAGGGCGGCCACGAGGTCGCCGAGGCGGGCGCGGCGCAGGGCGTCCAGCAGCTCGTCGTCACCGGCCTCGGGGCGGGCCAGGCGCAGGTTGGCGCGCAGCGACTCGTGGAAGAGGTGCCCGTCCTGGGTGACGACGCCGACGGCCCGGCGCAGCGCCTCGGCCTGCAGGTCGCGCACGTCGACCCCGCCGATGCGCACGGCGCCGCCGGTGACGTCGTACAGGCGCGCCAGCAGCTGGGCCATCGTGGACTTGCCGGCGCCGGAGGAGCCGACGATCGCGACGACCTGACCGGGCTCGACGCGGAAGGAGACGTCGTGCAGCACCTGCACGCCGCCGCGCGCGTCGAGGGTGGCGACGTCCTCCAGGGAGGCCAGCGAGACGTCGGAGGCGGCGGGGTAGGCGAAGTCGACGTGGTCGAACTCCACGCCGAGCGGGCCGGCCGGGACCGCGCGCGCGTCGGGGGCCTCCTGCACCAGCGGGACGAGGTCGACGACCTCGAAGACGCGGTCGAAGCTCACCAGCGCGCTCGTGATGTCGACGCGGGCGTTGGCCAGCGCCGTCAGCGGCGCGTACAGGCGGGTGAGCAGCAGCGCGAGGGTGACGATGCTGCCGGCGTCCAGCGTGCCGGCGACGGCGGCGCTGCCCCCGACGCCGTAGACGATCGCGAGGGCCAGCGCGGAGACGAGGGTGAGCGCGGTGATGAACACCGACTGCCGCACGGCCCGGGTGACGCCGATGTCGCGGACGGCGCGGGCGGCGCGGGCGAAGGCGGCGGACTCCTCGTCGGGGCGGCCGAAGAGCTTGACGAGGGTGGCGCCGGGGGCGGAGAAGCGCTCGGTGGTCTGGTTGAGCATGGCCGCGTCCAGCTGCGCGGCCCGGCGCGAGAGCCGGGCCAGGTGGCGGCCCATGCGCCGGGCGGGCAGCACGAAGACCGGCAGCAGCACGAGCGCGAGCAGGGTGATGCGCCAGGAGATGCCCACCATGACGAGCGCGGTGAGCACGACGGCCACGACGTTGCTGACGACGCCGGAGAGGGTGTCGCTGAAGGCGCGCTGCGCGCCGAGGACGTCGTTGTTGAGGCGGCTGACGAGGGCGCCGGTGCGGGTGCGGGTGAAGAAGGCGACCGGCATCCGCTGCACGTGGTCGAAGACGCGGGTGCGCAGGTCGAGGATGAGGTCCTCCCCCAGCCGCGCCGACCACCAGCGCACGACCAGCCCCAGCCCGGCCTCGGCGAGGGCGACGACGGCGATGAGGACGGCGAGCTGGACGACGCGGCGGGAGTCGCCGGTGCCGACCGCGTCGATCACGCGCCCGGCGAGCACGGGGGTGGCCACGGCCAGGACCGCCAGGACGGTGCTGCCGGTGACGAACAGGCCCAGCAGCGCGCGGCGCTGGCGGGCGAGGGCGAGGACGCGCCGGACGGTGCCCGGGCGGAAGGGCTGCTGGTCGGGGGCGGACATCGTCCGCCACAGGGAGGACCAGGCGACCGACTCCATGCTCATGGCGGGGACGCTACGTGCTGCAGCGCGCTGCAGGTCCACCGGCGGGCGCGCCGGGCCGCCCGGCACACTGGTCGGGTGCCCGCACCCGCCCCCCACCCGCTGCGGGACCGGTGGCGGCGGGCGGGGGTGCGGGTGCGCTCGACGCTCGCGGCCACCGCGCTGCTGGCGGTGCTGGTCGTCGCCGGCGGCGTCGTGGGGCTCGCGGCGCTGCGCGGCTCCCTGTACGGCGCTGCGGAGGCCTCGAGCGCGGTGCAGGCGCGGCTGGTGCGGCTGTCGGTGAGCGCGGACGTGCTCGACTCCGGGCTGGAGGGCCCGGGCTCGGCGCAGCGCTCGGCGCTGGAGGCGGCGGTGGGCGCCGACGACGACCGCGGCTCGCACGTGCAGGTCCTGGACGCCGACGGGCGCGTGGTGGCCCGCAGCGCGGCGCTGGCCGGTCTCGACGCGATCAGCGGGGCCCGGCCGGCGGTGGGCGAGCTGCTGCAGGAGGAGCGGGAGGTGCCCGCGCTCGGCGGCCGCTGGGTGGTGACCGTGGTGGGGGCGCGGGTGGACGACCGCGACTTCCGCGTCGTGGCCGCCGAGAGCACCGCCGAGGAGGACGCCGCGCTGCGCCAGGCGGCGCTCGTGCTGGCCGTCGGCGCGCCGCTGCTGCTCGCGGCGATCGCGGCGGCCACCTGGACGTTCACGGGCCGCTCGCTGCGCCCGGTGGAGGCGATCCGGCGCACCGTGGAGGGCATCACCTCCGCGGGGCTGGACGGGCGGGTGCCGGTGCCGGAGGGGCGCGACGAGGTGGCGCGGCTGGCGGTGACGATGAACGAGATGCTCTCGCGGCTGGAGTCCTCCCAGCGCAGCCAGCGGCGCTTCGTCGCCGACGCCAGCCACGAGCTGCGCAGCCCGGTGGCGACGCTGCGCGCGGCCGCGGAGGTGTGGTCCGCCGACGCCGGCGCGCCGCGGGAGTTCACCGAGCTCGTGCGCTCGGAGGCGGGACGGGTGGAGGCGCTGGTGGCCGACCTGCTGCTGCTGGCCCGCGCCGACGAGGGCCGGCTGGCCCGCGAGGACGCCGACGTCGACCTCGACGAGGTGCTGGAGGGCGAGGCGGCGCGGCTGCGGGCGCTGGGCGCGGTGCGGGTGCGCGCGCGCACGGTGCCGGTGCGGGTGCGCGGGGACCACCGGCAGCTGTCGCGGCTGGTGCGCAACCTCACCGACAACGCCGCGCGGCATGCGGCGGGCACCGTGGAGCTGCGGACGGCGCTGGAGGGCGGCTCGGCGCTGCTGGAGGTCGCCGACGACGGGCCCGGCGTCCCCGAGGCCGAGCGGGAGCGGGTCTTCGAGCGGTTCGTGCGCCTGGACGCCAGCCGCGACCGCGCCTCGGGCGGCACCGGGCTGGGCCTGGCGATCGTCGCCGAGATCGCCGCCGCCCACGGCGGGTCGGTGCGCGCCCTGCCGCGGCCCGGTGGTGGTGCGCTGGTCCGGCTCGTGCTGCCGCTGGGCGCCCCGGCGGACGGGACCGACGCGGCGGACCCGGCGGACGGGCGGGGGCCGGGGGGCGTTCAGCCGCCGTCGGCGGCCAGCCGGTAGCCGGCACCGCGCACGGTCTGGATGGCGTGCCGGTCGAACGGCAGGTCGATCTTGCGGCGCAGGTAGCGCACGTACACCTCCACGACGTTGGGGTCGCTCTGCACGTGCGGGTCCCACACCGACTCCAGGATCTGCGCCTTGGCGACGACCTCGTCGGGGTGGCGCATGAGGAACTCCAGCAGCGCGAACTCGCGGGCCGTCAGCTCCACGGGGGTGCCGGCGCGCGCGACCCGCCGCGAGCCGGGGTCCAGCTCCAGGTCGCCGGCGCGCAGGACGACGGGGCGCTCGGGCGCGCCGCGCCGCTGCAGCGCGCGCAACCGGGCCACGAGGACGGGGAAGGAGAACGGCTTGGTGAGGTAGTCGTCGGCGCCGAGGTCGAAGGCGTCGACCTGGTCGTACTCGCCGTCCTTGGCGGTGAGCACGAGCACGGGGGTCCACACGCCCGCCGCCCGCAGGTCGCGGCAGACCTCGTAGCCGTTGCGCCCCGGCAGCATGAGGTCGACGACGAGGACGTCGTAGCGGTGCTCGCGGGCCTGGAAGAACCCCTCGTCGCCGTCGTGGGCGACGTCCACGGAGAACCCCTCGGCCACCAGCCCGCGGCGCACCGTCCGCGCCAGCAGGACCTCGTCCTCGACCAGCAGCACCCGCACCCGGGAAGCTTAGGACCCGCCCGCCGGCGCGGTGCCCGCTAGGCCCGCGGCGCGAGCAGCGCGACCAGCGCGGCGAGCACCACGAGCGCGCTCGCGAGCGCGCCCACCAGCAGGCCGGCGCGGGTGGAGGCGACGGCCCGCCCGTGGCGCAGCGGCCGCTCCACCAGCAGCGAGGTGGCCAGCGCGGGGGCGGCGGCCAGCAGCTCCACGAGCAGCAGGAACGGCCAGCGGTCCAGGCCGGGGGCCAGCTCCACGGCGATCCAGGTCGCCGGCACGTGCCACAGGTACCAGGTGTAGGACAGCCGGCCCAGCCACCGCACCGGTCGCAGGGACAGCAGCCGCCCCACCCCGGCGCCGGGACCTGCGGCGCCGGAGGCGATGACCGCCGCGGTCGCCAGCGTCGGCACCAGCGCCACCCAGCCCGGGTAGTCGAAGGCCCCCACCCACACCGCCGAGGACAGCAGCAGCACCGCGCCGGCCCAGCCGGCCGTCCGCAGCGCCGCGGGACGGCGGGCGGCGCGGGCCAGCTCGGGCGCCAGCAGCGCGAGCAGCCCGCCGACGCCGAACTGCCAGGCGCGGGTGCCGGTGCCCAGGTAGGCCAGCAGGTCCGCGCGCGGGGTCACCAGCACGCTCGCCGCGCAGGACAGCGCCGTCGCGACCGCGAGCACCACGAGCAGCGCGCGGCGCACGTCGCCGCCGCGGCGGCGGGTGCGGCGGGCGACGAGGAGCACCACGAGCGGCCAGGCGAGGTAGAACTGCTCCTCCACCGCCAGCGACCAGAAGTGCACCACCGGGGTGCCGTCCAGCTCGGGGGCCAGCTCCGCGGTGCCGCCGCTCAGCAGGAACCAGTTGGCGACCTGCAGCGCGGCGGCGAGCGCGGCGGCGGCGGTGAGCGCCAGCCGCTCGGGGGCCAGCAGGGCCGCCGCGGCCAGCGCGGCCAGCAGGACGGCGGCCGCGCTGGGGACGATGCGCCGGGCGCGGCGGGCGTAGAAGGCCGGCAGCGCCAGCGTGCCCGTGCGCTGCACCTCGCGCAGCAGCAGACCGGTGATGAGGAAGCCGGAGACGACGAAGAAGGCGTCGACGCCGACGAGGCCGCCCCGGGCCACCGGCACGCCGGCGTGGAAGAGCAGCACCAGGCCGATGGCCACGGCGCGCAGCCCCTCCACGTCGCCGCGGTGGCCGGCGGGCGGGGTGGTCGTGGCGGGCGGCGGGTCGTGCAGGACGGTCATGCGGGGCTCCTCGGTCCCCTCCCCGGCCCTGTGCGGGGAGCGTGCCGGGGACGCTGGCCCACGGCTGCTTGCAGGACGCTGAGAGGTGCCCCGGACGGGCTACCAGTGCAGCGTTCCGGGGTCGCCCTTGAACGGTCCGCGCAGCTCGTCGGTGATCCAGCCGCCGTAGAAGTCGCCGGGCTGGGCGCGCACGCGCTCGTCGTCGAGGTGGCAGACCAGCCGGCCGGGGTAGAAGGCGAGGGCGCCGGCGAGGACGGCGTAGTCGTCGGTGGGCTCGGGGTAGGTCCAGGCGGCCGCGGCCAGCAGCAGCGCGCCGTCGGGGGCGCGCAGGTCGAGGTAGGCGGCGCGGCCCTTCCACTCGCACCAGCTGCCGCCCTCGGCGGGGGCGAGCAGCCGGGCGTCGACGGCGTCGGCGGCGACGTAGCAGGTGGGCGGGTGGCTGGTCTCCAGCACCCGCCAGGCCCGCGGGTGCGCGGGGTCGGCGGGGACG
>NZ_JAAALL010000430.1 GCF_009906315.1 Kineococcus vitellinus
ACGGGGAGCGTCGTCACGGACAGGTGGGTGCTCACGCGGCGCTCCCGAGGTTGGCGGTGATCTTCTGGACGTAGTCCTGGGTCTCGCGGAACGGCGGGATGCCGCCGTGCTTGCGGACGTTGCCGGGCCCGGCGTTGTAGGCGGCCAGCGCCAGCGGGACCGAGCCGAAGGTCTTCAGGTTCTGCGACAGGTACTTCCCGGCGGCGTCAATGGCCTGGAAGGGGTCGCTCGGGTCGATGCCCATGCTCCGGGCGGTGGCCGGCATGAACTGCATGAGGCCGGTGGCGCCGGCGGGGCTCTTGGCGTTCGGGTTGAACCCGGACTCCTGCTTGGCCACGGCCCGCAGCAGCCCGGCCGGCAGGCCGTACTTCTGCTCGGCGGCGGCGAAGGCGGCCTCGTAGGGCGCCGACTTCGAGGTGGTCGCCGACAGCGAGGCGGGCCGCACGTAGCTGGAGGGGTCGGCGGCGCCCGCGCCGGCGGTGCCCACCAGCAGGCCCGCGGCCAGCCCCGCGCCGGCGGCGGCCGTGGCGGCGGTGGCGCCGAGGCGGCGGATGGTCATGGGGGTCTCCCAGACCTTGGAGATCTTCACGACGTCACCCGTCTTCGGAGCGTGCAGCATCTTGCCGTCGCCGACGTAGATGCCGATGTGGGAGCCGCCCTCCAGGACGACGAGGTCGCCGGCCTTCGCCTGCGCGAGGCCCGGCACCGCGGTGCCGACCTTCGCCTGCTGGGCGGCGGTGCGCGGCAGCGAGATCCCCAGCTGCTGGGCGGAGAACTGGATGAGCCCGGAGCAGTCGAAGCCGGCCGGGGTGGTCCCGCCCCACTTGTAGGGGACGCCCGTGTACTGCTTGGCGACGGCGAGCAGCCGCTCCCCCGTGCTCGACCCGACGGCCGGGACGGCCAGCGCGGGGGTGGCGCTGAGGGCGCGGGTGCCGCGGGCGACCTTCCCCGACGTGGCGGCCGAGCTGGAGAGCAGGTCCGCGAAGCCGCTGGCGGTGCCGGCGGTCGTGGCGGTGGCGCCGGCGGCGCCGGAGGGCTTGACGGCGGTGCCCTGCGCGGCGGCGGGCAGCGTGCCGGTGAACTGGGCGATGCGCGCCTCGATGTCAGCGATGCGCGCCTGCACCTCCGCGATGCCGCTCACGGCGCCTCCCCCTCCACCTCGGCGCGCCGGCGGGCGCGGGCGGCGAACTCGGCGACCGTGCGGTCGTCGAGGGCCTTCTGGTCGGCGGCCAGCGCCGCCTGCTCCTGGGCGAGCTCGTGGCGCTCCACGACGCGCTCCAGGGAGCGCTCGGCGCGCCGGGCGCGGGCCCAGGCGGCCTGCTTGACGCCCAGGTCGGCCTCGGCGCGGCTCACGAGCGCGCGGGTGGCGTCGAGGTCGGCGACGAGGGCGGAGCGGCGGGCCACGGCCGCGGTCCAGGCGGCCATCGTCTCGTCGGACAGGTGCGCCTCGCCGAGCTCGCGCTGGACGCGGGCCGCGCGGCGGTTCTCGTTGCGCAGCACCGCGTTGGCGGCCGCGAGGTCCACCTTGGCCTGCTCCTGCTGCACGCGGCGCAGCTTCAGCAGCGCCAGCAGCGCCTTGGCGCTCGACTTGGCGCTCACCGTGCACCTCCCAGTGTCGCGACCAGCTGCGTGAGCCGGGCCCACGCCTGCGCGGCGGGGGTGATGTCGTGGATGTCCTGTCGCAGGAACTCGTTGATGGCGGGCAGCCCCGCGACCGCGGCGTCGACCTCGGGGTTGGCCCCGGGCTGGTAGGCGCCGACGTCGATGAGCTCCTTGGCGTCGCGGTGCGCGGCCAGCACGCGCCGCAGCGCGGTGGCGGCGGCCTTCTGCTCGGGCGTGGTGACCCGGCCGGCGACGCGGGAGACCGACTCCAGCACGTCGATGGTCGGGAAGTGCCCGGCCGTGGCCAGCCGGCGGTCCAGCACGACGTGGCCGTCCAGGATCGAGCGGGCGGAGTCGGCGATCGGCTCGTTGTGGTCGTCGCCGTCCACCAGCACGGTGTAGATGCCGGTGATCGAGCCGGTGACGCCGGGCCCGGCGCGCTCCAGCAGCCGCGGCATGAGCGCGAAGACGCTCGGCGGGTAGCCGCGGGTGGCCGGCGGCTCGCCGACGGAGAGCCCGATCTCGCGCTGGGCCATGGCCACGCGGGTCAGGGAGTCCATCATGAGCACGCAGTCGGCGCCCAGGTCGCGGAAGGACTCGGCGATCGCGGTGGCGGTCAGCGAGGCGCGCAGGCGCAGCACCGGCGCCTCGTCGCTGGTGGCGACGACGACGACGGAGCGGGCCAGGCCCTCGGGGCCCAGGTCGTCCTCGAGGAACTCGCGCACCTCCCGGCCGCGCTCGCCGACGAGGGCGAGGACGGAGACGTCGGCGGAGGTGCCGCGGGCGATCATCGACAGCAGCGAGGACTTGCCGACGCCGGAGCCGGCGAAGATGCCGAAGCGCTGCCCGCGCCCGGCGGGCACCAGGGTGTCCAGCGCCCGCACGCCGAGCCCCAGCGGGCTCGCGACGCGACCGCGGGTCAGCGCGGGCGGCGGGCTGGCGTGCAGGGGCATCCGCGGTGCGGCGTGCAGCGGGGGGCCGCCGTCGAGGGGGTTGCCGAGCGCGTCGACGACGCGGCC
Organism: Kineococcus vitellinus; assembly: GCF_009906315.1. GTDB lineage: Bacteria > Actinomycetota > Actinomycetes > Actinomycetales > Kineococcaceae > Kineococcus > Kineococcus vitellinus. The sequence goes on from NZ_JAAALL010000430.1 coordinate 2,622, forward strand.
CAGCAGCGCGGGGCCGACGGGGACGTCGGCCCCGCGCTGCTGGGC
>NZ_JAAALL010000431.1 GCF_009906315.1 Kineococcus vitellinus
GCTTAGAGTGTCCCGGCCGCACCCCGGCGGCCGTCCCCGGCGAGCGCTCCGGCGAGCGCCCCGGCCCGGCCAGGACCACGAGGCAGGAGTTCCGTGACGACCACCCAGCCGTCGCCGACCGCCGGGCGCGCCCGCTCCCGCGGTGGACGGGCGGTGCTCGTGCTCGCCCTCGCCCTGCTGATCGTGCTGCTCGTGCGCAGCTTCGTCGTGCAGACGTTCTCGATCCCCTCGGACTCCATGCGGCCGACCCTGCGGCCGGGGGAGCGGGTGCTGGTCTGGCGCGCGGGCGCCTCCGAGGTGCGCCGCGGCGACGTCGTCGTCTTCGACGGCACCGGCACCTTCGCGGACGCGCCACCGCCGCCGCGGGGGCTGGCCCGCCTCGGCGACGCCGTCGCCTCGCTGCTGGGTTTCCGGCCCGGGGAGAGCGACTACGTCAAGCGCGTGGTGGGCCTGCCCGGCGACCGCGTCACCTGCTGCGACCCGCAGGGCCGCCTGCTGGTGGACGGCGAGCCGCTGGCGGAGCCGTACCTGCAGCCCGGGGACGCCCCCAGCGACGTGCGCTTCGACATCGAGGTGCCCAGTGGCAGGCTGTGGCTGATGGGCGACCACCGCAGCGACTCCGTCGACTCCCGCTCCCACCTCGGCTCGCCCGGTGGCGGCACGGTCTCGGTCGACGACGTCGTGGGGCGGGTGGTCGCCGTGACCTGGCCGCTGGGGTCGGTCGGCGCGGTCGAACGGGGGGACGGTTCGTGAGCACGGATCCCGACGCGGACGCGTCGGCGCAGGAGGGGCCGCCCGCCCCGCGCCGCTCCCCGGCCGGCGGGGTGCTGGCGGCGGTCAAGGAGACCGTGCTGGTGGTCGCGGTGGCCCTGGTGGTCTCGCTGGTGGTCAAGACCTTCCTGCTGCAGGCCTTCTTCATCCCCTCGCAGTCGATGGAGCGCACCCTCGACATCGGCGACCGCGTCGTCGTCAGCAAGCTGAGCCCCGGCCCCTTCGAGCTGCACCGCGGTGACGTCGTCGTCTTCTCCGACCCCGGCGGCTGGCTCACCCAGAGCGCGCCCGCCCAGCGCGGGCCCGTCGGCACCGTCGTCGCGGAGGCGCTGACCTTCGTCGGCCTGCTGCCGGAGGACTCCGACGACCACCTCATCAAGCGCGTGGTCGGCCTGCCCGGCGACCGCGTGGCGTGCTGCGACGCCTCCGGGCGCGTCAGCGTCAACGACACCCCGGTCGACGAGGGCGCCTACCTCTTCCCCGGCGCCCAGCCCAGCGAGCAGCCCTTCGACGTCGTCGTGCCCGAGGGCCAGCTGTGGGTGATGGGCGACAACCGCGCCGAGTCGGCGGACTCGCGCTACAACCGCGACAAGCCCCACGGCGGGTTCGTGCCCGTGGACCTGGTCGTCGGGCGGGCGTACGCGGTGGTGTGGCCCGTGGGCCACTGGGACTGGCTGGGCACGCCCGACGACTTCGACGACGTCAGCGGCGCGTCGGGGACGAAGTGACGCCCGCCGCCGGCCCCGGCGCCCGCCGGCCCGCCTCGACCCCGCCCTCGCTGCGCCTGGAGCGCCGGCTGCTGCGCGAGGGGCACCGGCTGGTCGCCGGCATGGACGAGGTGGGCCGCGGCGCCCTCGCCGGGCCGGTCAGCGTCGGGGTGGTCCTCGTCGACGCCGCGACGGCGACGGCGCCCGCGGGGCTGCGCGACTCCAAGCTGCTGACGCCCGCGGCCCGCGAGGCCCTCGCGCCGAGGGTGCGCCGCTGGGCGGTCTCCTGGGCGGTGGGCCACGCCGAGCCGGCGGAGATCGACGCCCTCGGCATCGTGGCCGCCCTGCGGCTGGCGGGGCGGCGGGCGCTGGCCCAGCTGCCCGAGCAGCCTTCGGTGCTGCTCCTCGACGGCAACCACGACTGGCTCAGCGACCCCCGCGAGCCGTCGCTGCTCGAGGAGCCGCAGGCGCTGCCGTGCCCCGCCCCGCCGGTGACCACCCGGGTCAAGGCGGACACGACGTGCGCCGCCGTGGCGGCCGCCAGCGTGCTGGCCAAGACGACGCGGGACGCGCTCATGGCCGTGCGCCACGAGGAGCACCCGCACTACGGCTGGGCGGGCAACAAGGGCTACAGCGCGCCGGAGCACCTGCAGGCGCTCGGGGCGCACGGCACCTGCCCGCAGCACCGCCGCAGCTGGCGCCTGCCGGGGCTGGCGCTGCCGACGCCGCGGCAGGACCCCGGCGCGCGGGCCGCGGCGGCTGCCGACGCCCGTGGCGCGCGGAAGGCATGATGGGCACGTGAGCGCCGAGGACCTCGAGAACTACGAGACCGAGATGGAGCTGCAGCTCTACCGGGAGTACCGGGACGTCGTGTCGCTCTTCTCCTACGTGGTCGAGACCGAGCGGCGCTTCTACCTGGCCAACTCCGTCGACCTGCAGGTGCGGACGGCCGACGGCGAGACGTACTTCGAGGTGAACCTGCACGACGCCTGGGTCTGGGACGTCTACCGCCCCGCCCGCTTCGTGCGCGACGTGCGGGTGGTGACGTTCAAGGACGTCAACGTCGAGGAGCTGCAGAAGCGCGACATCGAGGTCCCCGACACCCCCGAGCTGCGCGAGCGCTGACCCCGGCCCCTCCGCGCGGCGGGCGCGGCCGTCCGTAACGCCCCCGCCC
>NZ_JAAALL010000432.1 GCF_009906315.1 Kineococcus vitellinus
GCTCACGGGCTCGATTATCACCCCGCGCGGCGGACCGGCGAGCACCCCCCGGCGCCCGTCACCGGACGTTCACCGCCCGGGGCCGCCGCCGGGCGCCCGCAGGACCGCCGCCGGGCGCCCGCGGGGTGGTCGTCACTGGTCCAGGGTGACGGGCCGCACGATGTCGGCGTACAGCAGCAGCACGCTCATGCCCACGAGCACCAGGGAGACCCCGTAGGCCAGCGGCATGGCCTTGGCCACGTCGACGGGCCCGGGGTCGGGGCGCCGGCGCAGCCGGAACAGCGCCCTCTTGAGGACCTCCCACAGCGCGCCGGCGATGTGGCCGCCGTCGAAGGGCAGCAGCGGGATCAAGTTGAAGACGAACAGCGCCACGTTGAGCCCCGCCAGCAGCGAGACGATGCGCGAGGTCCGCTCGGCCAGCTCGTCGCCGGGGATGATCGCCGGGCGGGCGTTCAGCTCCCCCGCCAGCCGCCCGATGCCGACGACGCCGATCGGGCCGTTCGGGTCGCGCGGCGCCGAGCCGAAGGCGGCCCGGGCGACGTCGTAGAGGCGCTGGGGCAGCCGGGCGACGATGGCGGCGGTGCCCTCGACCTGCTCGGCGACCACGCCCGGCACCTCGGCGAGCGGGGTGCGCACGACGGCGATGCTCGGGGAGACGCCGAGGAAGCCGACCTCCTCGGTGCGCCCGCTGGGCTCGCCGGTGGCGGTGAGGACCTCGCGCTCGGTGAGCACGGGCGTCGCGCTCACGCTCAGCCGCTGCCCGTCGCGCTCGAGCAGGAGCTGCACCGGCTGCCCGCCGCGCTCTCGGATCGCCGCCGACAGCGACTCCCAGTCGCGCACGGGCGCGCCGTCGAGGGCCAGGACCTCGTCGCCGGGGCGCAGGCCCGCCGCGGCCCCCGGGGCGACGGGGTCGGCGGCGGCGCAGCTCGTGGCGGTGCTGCCGGCCGGCTGCACGCACTGCGAGACGGCCGACAGCGTCGGCACGTAGCCCGGGCGGCCGATGCCGCTGGCGGCGACCGCGGTGAGCACGAGGGCCAGCAGGAGGTTGACGAACGGGCCGCCGGCCATGACCACGACGCGCTTCCACACCGGCAGGCGGTAGAAGGTGCGCGCCTCCTCGCCGGGGGCGATCTCCACGAAGCTGGCCTGGCGGGCCTCCTCGGCCATCAGCGCCCAGCGGCCGGTGGAGCTCGCCCGCACCCGGCCGGGGGCGTCCCCCGGCTGCGGCGGGAACATGCCGATCATGCGGACGTAGCCGCCCAGCGGGATCGCCTTGAGGCCGTACTCGGTCTCGCCGCGGCGGCGGGAGAAGAGCGTGGGGCCGAAGCCGACCATGTACTGGGTGACCTTCACGCCGAAGCGCTTGGCCGGCAGCAGGTGGCCGACCTCGTGCAGGGCGATGGAGAGCGCCACCCCGAGCGCGGCGGCGAGGATGCCGACGGCCCACAGCAGGACGGTGCTCACGCGGCCGTGCCCGTCAGCTCGCGGGCGCGCGCCCGGGCCCAGTCCTCGGCCGCCAGGACGTCCTCGACGTCGCGCGGGTCGCCGCCGGGTTCGTGCTCGCCCACGACGGCGGCGACGGTGTCGACGATGCCGAGGAAGGGCAGCGCGCCGGCGTGGAAGGCGGCCACGCACTCCTCGTTGGCGGCGTTGAGGACCGCCGGGACGGTGGACCCGCGCCGGCCGGCCTCGCGGGCCAGGTCGACCGCGGGGAAGGCCCGGGCGTCCAGCGGCTCGAAGGTCCAGGTGGCGGCCCGCGCCCAGTCCACCGCGGCGGCCGCTGCGGGCACCCGCTGCGGCCAGCCCAGGCCCAGGGCGATGGGCAGCCGCATGTCCGGCGGGGAGCACTGCGCGAGGGTGGAGCCGTCGGTGAACTCGACCATCGAGTGCACGACCGACTGCGGGTGCACGACCACGTCGATGCGCTCGTAGCCGATCCCGAACAGCAGCGAGGCCTCGATGACCTCCAGGCCCTTGTTGACCAGGGTGGCCGAGTTCGTCGTCACCACCGGGCCCATCGACCACGTCGGGTGGGCCAGCGCCTGCGCGGGGGTGACGTCGGCGAGCTCCTCGCGGCGGCGGCCGCGGAAGGGCCCGCCGCTGGCGGTCAGCACCAGCCGGGCGACCTCCTCGGCGCGCCCGCCCCGCAGGCACTGCGCCAGCGCGGAGTGCTCGGAGTCCACGGGCACCACCTGGCCGGGGGCGGCGGCGCGGGTGACCAGCGGGCCGCCGGCCACCAGGGACTCCTTGTTGGCCAGCGCGAGGGTGCGGCCGGTGGCCAGCGCCGCCAGCGTCGGGCGCAGCCCGACCGAGCCGGTCATGCCGTTGAGCACGACCCCGCCGGGCCCGACCGGGTGGGCGGCGACCTCCTCGGCGGCGCCCGGGCCGGCGACCACGCGCGGCACGGCGGCGCCGGCGGCGCGGGCCCGGGCGGCCAGCGCCTCGCGCAGGGCGTCCGCGACGTCGGCGCGGGCCACCCCGACGAGCTCGACCCGGTGCTCGAGCGCCTGGCGGGCCAGGGCGTCGACGTCGGCGCCGCCGGCGGCCAGCGCCACGACGCGGAAGCGCCCCGGCGCGGCGCGCACCACCTCCAGCGCCTGCGTGCCGATCGAGCCGGTGCTGCCGAGGAGGACGACCTCGCGGG
>NZ_JAAALL010000433.1 GCF_009906315.1 Kineococcus vitellinus
GTCGACGAGGCCGTACTCCAGGCGCGGTCCGCTGGCGAGGAAGCGCTCCAGCGCACCGAGCAGCCGCTCGACCTCCTCGGAGGTCGTGCCCACGCCCGTCGAGGCGCGCAGCCCGCCGGCGGCGATGCCCAGGGAGTCCGCGAACCGGTGGGCGCAGAAGCGCCCGTCCCGCACGCCGATCCCGTGCTCGGCGGACAGGTAGGCCGCGACGGCGGAGGCCTCGTGCCCGGGCAGCGTGAAGGTCACGACGCCGACCGCGTCCGCGGGGTGCGGGCGCACGAGCGAGACGCCGTCCAGCGCGCCGAGCCCGGCGACCAGCTGCTCGCGCAGGGCGGCCTCGTGCGCCTGCAGCGCCCCGTCGGGCAGCGCGGACAGCGTCGCGCACGCCTTGGCCAGCGCCACCGCCCCGACGACGTTGGGCGACCCCGCCTCGTGCCGGTCCGCACCCAGGGCCCAGCGCACCGCGTCCGCGCCCACGTCCAGCGTGGCGCCCCCGCCGGCCAGGTACGGCTCGGCGGCGTCCAGCCAGTCGCGGCGCCCGACGAGCGCTCCCGCCCCGAACGGCGCGTACAGCTTGTGCCCCGACAGCGCGATCCAGTCGATCCCGGCGTCGGCGACGTCGACGCGCCGGTGCGGCAGCAGCTGGGCGCCGTCCACGGCGGTGCGGGCGCCCGCGGCCTGCGCGGCCCGGGCCAGCCGGCGCAGCGGCAGCACCTCGCCGGTGACGTTGGAGGCGCCGGTGACGGCCAGCAGCGCGTAGCCGCCGCGGGCGAGCTCCGCCTCCAGCAGGTCGGCGGTGGCCTCGGCGTCCCGGCCGCCGCGCACGACCGTGGTGCGCGCGGAGCGCTGCCAGGGCAGCAGGTTGGCGTGGTGCTCGACGTCGGCCACGAGCACCCGCCCGCCGTCCGGCACGGCCCGCGAGAGCAGGTCCAGCGCGTCGGTCGTGCTGCGGGTGAAGACCACGACGTCGTCCGGGCGGGCGCCGACGAAGGCGCCCACCTGCTCGCGCGCCGCCTCGAAGAGCGCCGTCGAGACGCGGGAGAGGTACCCGGCGCCCCGGTGCACGCTGGCGTAGTGCGGCAGCAGCCGGGCGACCTCCTCGGCCACCGGGCGCAGCGCCGGTGCGCTCGCGGCGTTGTCGAGGTTGGCGTAGGCGACGTGCCCGCCGGTGGCCAGCGGGACCCGGGTCCCGGCCCCGACGACCGGCAGCAGGGGGCCGACGGCGGAACGGCATCGCGGGGTGGGCAGGGTGCCGAGGGTCACGGGACCTCCAGGGGGGAGGGACCTGCCGGGAGACCGGGGTCGCCCGGCGAGGTCCGCGCTTGCGGGCACCACCTCGGTGCCCACCAGGTCGTCACCCGGGGCACCCCGCCGCGGAGGAGGGTTGCCGGCCAGCGAGCCGGGGCTTCGCGCTGGCGCTCATGACCTGTTCGGAGACTGCCACGAGCAGGTGCCGCGCGGCAACAGCGGGTCAGCGCGGACCCTTGAAACCCGGTGACCCCGCGGTCTACTGTCGAACGACACCATCCAGAGCGGCCGAGAGTCCTGGCTCGACGACGCCGCAGCAACCCCCCGAGCCCGGGCGCGGGTGCTACCGCCAGGTCGATGGAGTTCGGAATGAACGCACCACCCCTCGCTGACGCCTGCCCGCCCCCGGGACGGGCCGTCGGCGGATGACCCTCGCTGCGCTCGTCGCCGGCGCGACGGGGCGGCCCACCCTGAGCCTGGAGCTGTTCCCCCCGCGCACCGAGGCGGGGCGCGGTGCGCTGCACCGCTCGCTGGAGGAGCTGCTGGCGGCGGGCCCGGACTTCGTCTCGGTCACGTTCGGCGCGGCCGGCGGCACCCGCGACCGCAGCCGGGAACTGCTGGCGCACGTGCTGAGCACGACGGCGGTCCCGGCGATGGCCCACCTGACGTGCGTGGGTTCCTCGCGCCGCGATCTCGTCGACCTCGCCCAGGAGTTCCTCGACGCCGGGGTCCGCGACTTCCTCGCCCTGCGCGGGGACCCGCCGGCCGGGGACCCGGGCTGGCGGCCGCACCCCGACGGCGTCCCCACCGCCCGGGACCTCGTCGAGCTCCTCCAGGTCGCCGAGCGGCGCCGGCGGGCGCTGCGGGGCCCCTCGCCGCCGCCGGGCGAGGGGGCGCTGAGCCTGGCCGTCGCGGCCTTCCCCCGCGCCCGCTGCGAGGCCGACCTGGCGCTCCTGCGCGCCAAGCAGGAGGCCGGCGCGCACTTCGCGATCTGCCAGGTCACCTTCTGCGCCGCGGAGTACGCCGCCTTCGTGCGGCGGGCCCGCGCGGCCGGGGTGACCATGCCGCTGCTGCCGGGGCTGGCCGTCAGCGACGACCCCCGGCGGCTGCGCCGCATCGGCGAGCTCACCGGGGTGCAGGTGCCCGGTCCGCTGCTGGCGGCCCTCGACGCGGGCGGCCCGGCCGAGCGCCGGCGGGTCGCGACGGCGTCCGCCGCGGCGCTGGCCCGCGGGCTGCTGGACGCCGGTGCGCCGGGTCTGCACCTGTACACCTTCAACGCCGCTGCCGCGGCGCTCGACCTGCTCGAGCACCTGGACCTGCCCCGCCCAGCGGGCCGCGGGAAGACCCGGAACACGCAGAACCCCCAGAATCCCCAGAATCCCCAGAAC
>NZ_JAAALL010000434.1 GCF_009906315.1 Kineococcus vitellinus
CCCGCACCCGGTGCCCGCCCCCGAGGCCGAACGCCGGTGACAGGGCCGCCCGGACGCGCCCGGCGAGGTCCTCCAGCGCCTCCGGCCCGGCTGCGCGGGGCACCAGCACCGTGAACTCGTCGCCGCCCAGGCGGGCCACCACCTCCTCGCCGCGCGTGCATGCCGACAGCCGCTCCGCGACCGCGACGAGCAGCTCGTCGCCGGCGGCGTGGCCGAGGCCGTCGTTGACCGCCTTGAAGCCGTCCAGGTCGCAGAACACCACGCCCACCTGCGGGCCGGGGGCCTCCCGCAGCGCCGCGTCGAGCCGCGCGGTGAAGGCCCCGCGGTTGAGCAGGCCCGTCAGCGCGTCGTGCTCGGCCTCGTGCTGCAGCCGAGCCTGCTGCAGGCGGCGCTCGGTGACGTCGTGGAGGTGGACCACGACCGCGCCGACGGCGCTGTTGCGGGTCTGGTCGCGCAGCGCCGCCGACAGCCAGCGGTGGCCGCCGTCGCGCGCCCGCACCCGCAGCTCCACCCGCACGGTCCCCTCCCCACCGGCCGCCAGGCACCGCTCGAAGCAGGCCAGCGCCTCCGCCCGGTCCCCGGGGTGCAGCACCTCCGGGAAGGGCCGCCCCACGAGGCGGTCGGCGGGCACGCCCCAGTCCTCCGAGGCCGACGGGCTGACGTAGGAGATCGACCCGTCCCGGCGGATCGCCGCGAAGACCTCCCGGGAGTCCTGCACGAGGGCGCGGAACCACGCCTCCGCCGAGCGCAGGTCGGCCAGCAGCGCCCGCCGCTCGTCCTCGACGCGGGCCAGCGCCAGCAGCCACAGGAGGGCGGCGGCCGAGGTCAGGACGGCGATCCCGGTGGACTGCGCGGCGGGCACCGAGGAGGGCAGCACCCCGGTCAGCAGCAGGGCGTGCTGGACGGCCACCAGCACCGCGCCGGAGGCCGCCACGGGCCGCCAGGCCCGCCCGCCGGAGACGTCGATGTGGGGTGCCCCGACGAGCAGGGCGGCCAGCGGCAGCAGGAACGTGGTGCCGCTGCAGCTGGTGATCACGGCGAACAGCGCCATCGCCCACGCCACCCGCAGGCCGAGGCGGCCGTCCGGGTCCGGTCCCGACAGGAGCCGCTGGCAGCGGCTCTGCGCCGAGGCCCCCAGCAGCGCGCACGCGGCGACGAACACTGCTGCGGGCAGGACCAGCACGCCCGACCACGACAGCAGCGCCGCGACCGGCACGGCCACGGCCGACACCACGGCCAGGTCCGCCACCCCCTTCGCCCCGGACGGCGGACGCCCGCGAGGGCTGAGCGGGCACTTCCCGCGCGCACAGCTCGTTGACGGGCCGTGGCCATCGACTACAGCAAGAAGCCGGGCTCCCCGGAACCGTCCGCGACCCCGCCCGCGGCGGGCGGCACGGCGGGCGGCCCGTCGGGCAGCCCGCTGTCCCTGTCCAAGGTGACCCTGACGAAGGCGGCGCCGAAGGTCTCGCTGTCCAAGGCCGGGTCCGCCGGCGGCACCCTGCGCGTGCACCTGGCGTGGAACGCCCGCCCGGCCGGGCAGGCCCCCGCCTCCGGCGGCGGCTTCTTCTCCAAGCTGAAGGCGGCCGCCGGCGCGGGCAGCGGCGGCATCGACCTCGACGTCGGCGCGCTCTACGAGTTCACCGACGGCTCCAAGGGCGTCGTGCAGGCCCTCGGCAACGCCTTCCGCGACCGCGCCGCCGGCGACCCGCTCGTCTGGCTGGACGGCGACGACCGCACCGGCGGCGGCGGGGAGAACCTCTACGTCGACCTGCGCGACCCCTCGAAGATCAAGCGCGTGCTCGTCTTCGCCTTCATCTACGAGGGCGTGCCGAACTGGGCCGCCGCCGAGGGCGTGGTGACGCTGCACCCGGCCAGCGGCCCCGAGGTCGAGGTCCGCCTCGACGAGCACGACGACCGCTCGCCGATGTGCGCCATCGCGCAGATCGTCTCCGACGGCCGCGAGGTCTCCGTGCAGCGCGAGGTCCGCTACGTCCAGGGCGGCCAGCAGGCCCTCGACGAGGCCTACGGCTGGGGCATGCGCTGGCGCACCGGCCGCAAGTGAGGCCCTGACCCCCCGCCGCCCCTCCGGCCGTGATCTTCCACGGTGCACCGTGGAAGATCACGGCCGGCGTCGGGGCGGGAGACCGGAGGACCGGGGGGTCAGGCCCGCGGCAGCGGGAGGACGAGGACGGTCGCGCCGCTCTCGTCGACGACCTCGAACGCGGTGGCGTCGGCGCGCAGCACCGCCGCCTGCATGTCGCAGGTGAGCTCGCGCGCGCCGACGCCGAGGAACTCCCCGGCGGGCCGGGTCGTGCCGTCCGCGGTGCGCACCAGCGCCCGGTAGGGGCGCCCGTCGGCGAACCCGGTGGCCGCGAACGTCACCTCCACGCCCCAGGTGTGCGGGACGACGACGGCCGGCCCCTCGGGCCGCACGCCCGCGCCCAGCCCCGCGTCGGCCACCGTCAGCGGCAGCCGCTCGACGGCCACGGCCGGTGCGGGCGGCGCGTCCGGGCGGGCCAGCTGCCAGGTCGCGCCCGTGGCCACGGCCGCCGCCACCACGGCCGCGGCCACGGGTGCGAGCACCGTGCGCAGCCGCCCGCGGCGGGCCCGCCGCGGGCGGC
>NZ_JAAALL010000435.1 GCF_009906315.1 Kineococcus vitellinus
CCGTGCACCACGGCTCCGGCGACGAGCGGTCCCTGGACCGCAGGTCCGTGGTCGGGCGCGAGCGCGACGCCCACGGCGGCGTCAAGGTCGGTTCCGCCTTCTTCGGCTGGCTGACCGCCACCGGGACGGCGGTGCTGCTCACCGCGCTGCTCGCGGCGACGGGGACCGCCGTCGGCCTGGCGACGACGGACGACGTCGGCTCGGCCGTCGACAGCGTGACGCAGCAGGCCGCGGGCGAGGCCGCCACCGTCGGCGTCGTCGGCGCGATCGCCCTGCTCGTCGTGCTGCTGGTGTCGTACTTCTGCGGCGGCTACGTCGCCGGCCGCATGGCCCGCTTCGACGGCGCCAAGCAGGGCATCGCGGTGTGGGCGTGGGCCGTGGTCATCGCCGTCGTCGTGGCGGTCCTCGCCGCGGTCGCCGGCAGCAGGTTCGACGTCCTCGGCCGGCTCAACGCCTTCCCGCGCATCCCCGTCGACGCCGCGTCCCTGACGGGCGGCTCGATCATCGCGCTCGTCGCCGCGGCCCTGGTCAGCCTGCTGGGCGCCGTCCTCGGCGGCCTGGCCGGCATGCGCTTCCACCGCCGCGTCGACAAGGCGGGGCTGGGCCGGTGAGCGCCTCCGAGGAGCGCGTGGGCACCGCGCGCCCCGGCGCGCTGCGCGTGCAGTCCACCCGCCCGGGCACCGGCGGCTCGCACCGCGGCGGCCTGTACGGCAGCACCGCCGGCGCCAACATCGCGCGGGCCTGCACCGCCGAGCTGCTCGGCACGTTCGTGCTCGTCCTCGCGGGCACCGCGACCGCGGTGGTCACCCTGGCGGGCGCCCCGGGCACCTACGACCTGCCCGCGGTCGTCATCGCCTTCGGGCTGGCCCTGACCGCCATCGCCGCCGGGTTCGGGCACGTCTCCGGCGCCCACCTCAACCCCGCGGTGACGGTCGGGCTGGCCGTGGTGGGCCGCTTCCCGCTCAAGGCCGTCCCCGGCTACGTCGTGGCCCAGCTGGCCGGCGCGGTGCTCGCCTCGCTGGCGGTGTGGGCCTTCTACGGCGACGCGGCCCGCGAGGTCGCCCGGCTGGCCGCCACGACGCCGAGCCCCGGCGTGTCCACCGGCCGGGTGCTGCTCGTCGAGGCCGTCATCACCTTCGTGCTGGTCCTGGTCGTCATGGCCGTGGCCACCGACGACCGGGCACCCGCGGCGGCCGCACCGCTGGCCGCGGGAGCCGCCCTCGCCGTCGGGATCTTCATCGCGGCCCCGCTGACCGGTGGGGCGGTCAACCCGGCCCGCGCGTTCGGCCCGGCCCTGGTCTCCGGCACCTGGACCGGCTTCTGGGCCTATGTGGCGGGTCCGCTCGTCGGCGGCGTGCTCGCCGCCCTCGTCTACGACCGGCTGCTCGCACCGGCCGAGGCGCCCAGCACCGACGACGGGTCCTGAGGGCGCTCCCCGCCCCGGGCCCGCAAGCCCGCACGAGGTCCCCGACCCGTCCCCGCACCGCGCGGGGGCGGGTCGTCCGCGTGCAGGGCCGCAGCGCCCGTGGCCGACCGGCCGCTCAGCCGCGCAGGACCTGCCAGCCCAGGCGGGCGATGAGGACGGCGACGACGACGAGGAAGACGGTGCGCACGAACCTGCTGCCGGCCGCCACGGCCGTGCGCGCACCGAGGTAGCCGCCGGCGAGGTTGGCGACGCCCATCACCAGGCCGAGCGCCCACAGCACCGAGCCGTGCCGGGTGAACACCACGAGCGCGCCGACGTTCGTGGCCAGGTTCACGATCTTCGCCGTCGCGCTGGCCTGCAGGAACGCGTAGCCGAGCAGGCCGACGAGGGTGAAGACGAGGAAGGCGCCGGTGCCCGGGCCGGCGATGCCGTCGTAGAAGCCGATGACCGCGCCCACCGCGGCGGCGACGACCGCGTGCCGCGAACCGCTGAAGCGCAGCGCCGTGCGCTCCCCCAGGCTCGGGCGCAGCAGCGTGTAGGCGGCCACGAGCACGAGCGCCACGAGGATCACCGGCGTCAGCACGCCGTCCGGCACCGCGGCGGCGCACAGCGCCCCGCCGGCGGCGCCCGCGGCGGCGACCGCGGCCGTGGGCAGGGCGGTGCGCAGGCTCGGCCGCACCCGGCGGTAGTAGGTGGCCGCGCTCGTGGCCGTCCCCATCGCCGCGGCCAGCTTGTTCGTGCCGAGCGCCTGCACCGGGTCCATGCCGGGGACCAGCAGCAGCACCGGCAGCTGCACCAGCCCGCCGCCGCCGACGACGGCGTCGACCCAGCCTGCGAGGAAGGCGGCGGCGACCAGGAGCAGGACCGTCAGGAGCCCGAGGGATTCCAGGGTCATCGGGGGCGCCTCACCGGGCGAAGGTTCCGCTCACGCGCCCATCATGGCGCCCGCCCCGGCGCGGGCCGGTGGACGGTCCACCGGTGGAGCCGGGGCGGTCCCTCCCGTACCGTGGGTGCGTGCGCATCCCCGGGACGACGAACGGCCGGCTCGTGCGCCGTCGCCACGTCGACCTGTGCCGCACGCACACCTGCACCTGTTCCTGACGAGGTCCGCGCGCCCACCCCCGCGGTGGGTCCACCCCCTCGTCAGGAACAGGTGCAGGTG
>NZ_JAAALL010000436.1 GCF_009906315.1 Kineococcus vitellinus
GCAGGGCATCCTCTACGTGGCGCGGCACCTGCCGGCGCCGGGGCGGGCGGGTGCCGGCGAGCTCGCCCTGGAGGAGCTCGCCGCGCTCGTCGAGGCCGCCGGCGGTCGCACCCTCGGGCTCTTCTCCTCGCGCCGCGCGGCCGAGGAGGCGGCGGCCGCCGTGCGCTCGCGCACCGGGCGCACGGTGCTGTGCCAGGGCGACGACCGGCTGCCCAAGCTCGTGCGCGCCTTCGCCGACGACCCGGCCACCTCGCTGTTCGGCACCCTCTCGCTGTGGCAGGGCGTCGACGTGCCCGGCCCGAGCTGCTCGCTGGTGGTCATCGACCGCATCCCCTTCCCGCGCCCGGACGACCCGCTGATGTCGGCGCGCGCCCGCGCGGTGGACGCCGCGGGCGGCAACGGCTTCCTCACCGTCTCCGCCGCGCACGCGGCCGTCCGCCTGGCCCAGGGCGCGGGCCGCCTCGTGCGGGCCGCGGGCGACCGCGGCGTGGTGGCCGTCCTGGACTCCCGGCTGGCCACCGCCCGCTACGGCGGCTTCCTGCGCGAGAGCCTGCCGGGCTTCTGGCCCACGACCTCCACGGAGGTCGCCCTGGAGGCGCTGCGGCGGCTGACGAGCGCCGCCCGTTGAGCCGACCGGGTCGTTCCCGCCCCGTTCTCCCGCCGGCCTCCCGCAGGGGTGCTGACGGAACGGGTGCGGGATGGCATCCTCGGCGCGTGGCCACCGTGGGCTTCCTGCACTCCGCGCACGCGCACGTGCGCTCCTTCCGCGACCTGCTCGCCGAGCGCGACGCCTCCGTCGCCGACCGGCACCTGGTCGACACCGGCATGCTCGCCACCGCCCGCTCGCGCGGGCTGCAGGCCGCGCGGCCGGCGGTGGCCGACCGCCTGCGCCGGCTGGTCGCCGAGGGCGCCGAGGTGGTCGTGTGCACCTGCTCGACGACGGGCGCGCTGGCCGAGGAGGTCGGGGCGCGGACCGGCGTGCGGGTCGTGCGCGTGGACCGGCCGATGGCCGAGGCCGCCGTGCTCGCGGGCCGGCGGATCGCGGTGGTGACCTCGCTGGGCGAGGCCGCCGACACCCTGCTGCCGCTGCTGCGCGAGTGCGCCCGCGACACCGGCCGCGACGTGGAGCTGCTCGACGTGCGCTGCACCGACACCTGGACGGCCTTCGAGTCCGGGGACCTGCTCACCTACACCACGGGCGTCGCCGAGGCCGTCCGGCGAGCGGTCGCCTCGCTGCGGCCGGCGGTGGACGTCGTCGTCCTGGCCCAGGCCAGCATGCTCGACGCGGCGCCGCTGCTGCGCGACCTGCACGTGCCGGTGCTCACCTCGCCGCGGCTGGCGGTGGAGGCCGCCGTCGAGGCCGTGGTCCCGGTGGTCCCCGCCGGGCGCTGACCCGCCGGGGAGCGCGGCCTCAGAGGCTGCGCAGCACCGCCGTCACGCGACCCAGGATCGTCGCCTCGTCGCCGTCGATGGGCTCGAACAGCGGGTTGCGCGGCATGAGCCGGACGTGGCCGTCCTTGCGCTGGAGGACCTTGACGGTGGCCTCGCCGTCGATCATCGCGGCCACCACGTCACCGTTCTCGGCCGTCGGCTGCTGGCGCACGACGACCCAGTCGCCGTCGCAGATGGCGGCCTCGATCATCGACTCGCCGACCACGCGCAGCATGAAGTGCTCACCCGCGCCCACCAGCTGGGCGGGCAGCGGGAAGACCTCCTCGACGAGCTGCTCGGCCAGGATCGGCCCACCGGCGGCGATGCGCCCCACCAGCGGCACGTAGCGCGGGGCGGGGCGCTCCTCCGGCGCGCCGGCGTCGTCGGCGGCCTCGAGCAGCTGCGGCGGGGCGACGACCTCGAGGGTGCGCGGCCGGCGCGGGTCCTTGCGCAGGTAGCCCAGCCGCTCGAGGGTCTTCACCTGGTGCGCGACGCTGCTGGGGCTGGTCAGGCCGACGGCCTGGCCGATCTCCCGCATGCTCGGCGGGTAGCCGCGCGCCTCGACGCACTCCTTGATCGCGGCGAGCACCCGGCGCTGGCGGGCGGTCAGCCCGTCGGGGCCGAAGGGGGTGTCGGGGAACTGGTGCACCGAGGCGACGGCGGCGGTGGGCGCCGCGCCGTGCGCGTCCGCGGCGTCGTCGGTCCCGTCCAGCACGTCGGCCACGTCTGCTCCTGCTCGCTCGTCCGCCGGGCACCGTCGCGGCGCCCGGTCCCGGCCACGGTAACCACCCCGTCCCCGAGGATCAAACACCTGTTCGAAGGCGGCGTGTCGCACCGGCTGCGTAGCGTGCCCGCCATGTGCCGGAACATCCGCCAGCTGCACAACTTCGAGCCCGCCGCGACGGAGGAGGAGGTGCGCGCCGCGGCGCTGCAGTACGTGCGCAAGGTGGCCGGGGCCACCCGGCCGTCGGCGCGCAACCAGGCCGCCTTCGACCGCGCCGTGGAGGCCGTCGCGGCGGCGACGCGCGAGCTGCTCGAGGAGCTCGTGACCACGGCGCCGCCCAGGGACCGGGAGGTGGAGGCGGCCCGCGCCCGCGAGCGCAGCGCGCGCCGCTTCGCCTCCTGAGGCCGCCGGGGCGCGCGGGCGGGGTGCGCG
>NZ_JAAALL010000437.1 GCF_009906315.1 Kineococcus vitellinus
CGCCGCCCGGCAGGCCGCCGCCCCGCCCGCCAGCGCGCTGATCTCGGCGGCGCTGGCCTCCCTGCTGCTGCGCCGCCCCGAGCTGCGCCACCTCGACGACGAGAAGCTGCTGATGCGCCTGGCGCGCACCACCGCCGTCGGCCACCTGCTGCGCTCGCGCGCCGCCGTCGCGCTGCCCGACGCCGAGCGCCTGCTCGACGTCATGCTCGTCGACGGGCGCGCCGTCGTGCTCGACGTCACCGACCCCGAGCCGCGCGAGGGGGTCCTGGCGGTGCGCCGCCCCGTCGCGGCCCGCGACCTGCCCCGCGCGCGGGACATGGCGCGCTCCCTGGCCCCCCTCCTCGGCGCGCGCTGACGCCCCTCCCCGCCGGTGCGCGACCCGCGCGGTGCGGGGCGCGCACCCCGCGCCGCCTACCATGACGGCGTGCAGGACGTGCAGCAGGACGTGCAGCAGGACCACCCGTGAGCGCCCCGGTGGGTCCGCAGCTGTCCCCGCAGCGGCGGGCGACGGCGGTGCGCGCCTTCGACGCGCTGGCCCCGCAGGACCGCAGGGACGTCCTCGCGCTGGCCCGCCAGGGCCGCCGCCACCCCGACGAGCGCGTGGCCGCCGTCGCCTGGTGGTACGCCGCCTCCGTGCTGCAGCCGCGCTGGTACAACCGGCTGCCGCTGGCGGTGGCGCCGGCCGCCGCGCTCGCGCTGCTGGCGGCGGCCCTGCTGCTGGACGCCTGGCCGGTGGCCCTGCTGGCCCTGCTCGCCCTGCTCGCCGGGGCGGGGCTGGCCCGTCAGCGGCTGTCCACCGCCCCGCTGCTGCGCCTGATGCGCCCTCCCGGCACCGACTCCGGCACCGACTCCGGGACCGGCACCGGCGCGGGTGCCGGCACGGACGCGGGCGCCGGCGCCGGGACCGCCTGACCCGTGCCGACGCGCCCGGACGGGTGCCCACCCGTCAGGTCGCCCGCACGGGACGCCGATGGCGCTCTCGTGCGGACTCGCTCGAACAGCGGACGGGACGTGCCGAGGCCGCCGGGCCGCCTCGGCGCGCACCTGGGCCTGCTCGCGGGCCTGCTGGTGGCGGTCGCGCTCGCCCAGGCCGTGCTGGGACGCGGCAGCACCGGCGCGCTCGTGCTCTTCGGCGCCACCGAGGCCGCCGCCGCCCTGGTGGCCGCCGCCGCCTCCCGCGCCCGCGCCCGGCTGCTGCCGGCGGGGTCCGCCCGGCGCAGCTGGGCGCTGTTCGCGGGCGCCTGCGCCGCGTGGGGGCTCGGGCAGGTCCTGTTCGCCGCCCAGGACGTCGCGGGTCTCGACACCCCGTCCACGTCGTGGTTCGACGTGCCGTTCACGGCGTGGGGGCTGCTGCTGATCGCCTCCGGCGCCGCGCACCTGCGCGGGCGGGTGCGCGCCCACCACGGCGTGCGCGCGCTGCTCGACGGCGCGCTGCTCGGCCTCGGGCTGCTGACCGTCGTGTGGGTCCTCTGGCTCGGCGACGCCGTCGCCGCCCACCGGGGCCCGGCCGTCGGCCTGGTGGCACCGCTGGGCTACCCCCTGGTCGACGTCGTCTTCCTCGTCGCGACCCTCGTGGCCGTCGCCCGCGGCGGCGGCGGGCGCACCGTGCTGCTCGTCGTGGGCGGCGCGTGCCTCGGGCTCGCCGCCGACGCCAGCTACGCCTACGGGGCCGTCTCCGCGGCGGGCTTCAGCACCGGCGGCCCCGCCGACCTCGCCTGGATCGCCGGCTTCGGCCTCTACGCCCTCGCCGCCCGCCACGACCGCGAGCCGCCGGTGCCGAGGAGCGAGACCCGCACCCCCGCCCGCGACCTGCTCGTGCCCTACGCCGCGCTCGCGCCCGCCACCCTCTGCGCGGCCGTGCGGCTGTGGTCCGGCCCCGACCGCGTCGTGCTCGTGCTCGCGCTGGCCGGCGTGCTGCTGGCGATGGTCCGCCAGTTCCTCGTCCTCGACGACCACCGCCGGCTGCTGCGCGTGGCCGAGCAGCAGCGCGCCGCCCTGGACGCCCTGGCCCACGTCGACCCGCTCACCGGCCTGGAGAACCGCCGCCGCTTCGGCGAGCGCCTGCAGGAGGCGGTGCGCGCCGCGCTGGCGCAGGGGCGCCCGGTGCTCGTGGCCTTCGTCGACCTGGACCGCTTCAAGCAGGTCAACGACACCCTGGGCCACCAGGCCGGCGACGACCTGCTGCGCGGTGTCGCCGACCGGCTGCGCGGCTGCCTGCGCACCGGCGACTGCGCCGCCCGCTGGGGCGGGGACGAGTTCGCCTTCCTCGTCACCGACCCCGGTGTCGACGCCGCCGCGGTGGTGGCCCGGCTGCGGGCGGCGATGAGCGAGCCGTTCGAGATCGCCGGCACCCGGGTGCGCGCCACCGCCAGCATCGGCGCCGTCGCCGAGGACCCCCGCGACCTGCCGGTCAGCGGCCCGCCGGCCGCCGTGGTGGAGGCCCTGCTGGCCGCCGCCGACGCCCGCATGTACGCGGTGAAGCGGGCCCGGCGCGACCCCGCGGCCGCCGGCGGCTAGCGTCCCCGGCCGTGCCCGCTTCACCGCGTACATG
>NZ_JAAALL010000438.1 GCF_009906315.1 Kineococcus vitellinus
GGGTTCGCGGTGGTCGTGGTCACGGTTCCTCCGGTCGTGCTCAGACGGGGACGGCGCCGGCGGTGCTGCGCGGCACGAGCGGCCAGTCGGGGGTGAAGGCGCGCCGCTGCTCCAGCCAGCCGGCCACGGCCAGCACCCGCCGGTCCTCGAAGCGCCGGCCGACGACCTGCACGCCGACCGGCATCCCGTCGCAGGTGCCCAGGCACAGCGCGGCCGCGGGCTGGCCGGTCTGGTTGAACCAGCAGGTGTAGGTGCAGTGCGCGAGGGGGCGCAGCGGGTCCAGGCCCACCGCCTCGGCCGGGAAGGAGACGACCGGCAGGACGGGCGCCAGGACGACGTCGAAGCCGGCCAGGTGGGCGGCGAGGTGGTCGCGGGAGCGGGCGACGGCGCTCTGCGCGCGTTCGAGGTCGGTGGCCGACAACCCGTCGGCGCCGGCCGACCAGGCCACGAGCTCGGGCAGGACCTGCGCGCGGCCGCGCTCGTCGAAGGCCTCCCACTCGGCGCGGGCCCGCACCTGGAACAGCCGGTCCAGGGCCGGGTAGGGGTCCTCGGCGAAGGGCGGGTCGACGGGCTGCACGCGTGCGCCGGCGGCGGCCAGCAGCTCCGCGGCGCGGCGCACGACGGTGCGGACCTCCTCGTCGGCGCGGGGACCGGGACCCATGTCCAGCAGCAGCCCCACCCGCAGCCCGGCCACGTCGACCGCGGGCAGCGGCTGCCCGCCGGCGGGATCGGCCGGCAGGGACAGCGCGTCGCGGGCGTCGGGGCGCGCGAGCACGTC
Source organism: Kineococcus vitellinus (assembly GCF_009906315.1). GTDB lineage: Bacteria > Actinomycetota > Actinomycetes > Actinomycetales > Kineococcaceae > Kineococcus > Kineococcus vitellinus. The sequence continues at coordinate 779 of NZ_JAAALL010000438.1, forward strand.
GTGCAGCTCGGCGACCTCGGCGACCGTGCGCGCCATCGGGCCCGCGGAGCGGACGGTGCTGGCGGGCAGGTGCGGGATCCGCCCCTGGGTGGGTTTGAGGGCGACCAGGCCGCACTGCGCGGCGGGCAGCCGCACCGAGCCGGCGATGTCGGAGCCGACGGAACCCCAGCCGATCCCCGCGGCCAGCGAGGCGCCCGCCCCGGCGCTGGACCCGCCGGGGCTGCGGGTGAGGTCCCAGGGGTTGCGGGTGGTGCCGTGCAGGGAGCTGACCCCGGAGGCCGACATCCCGAAGTCCGGCATCGCGGTCTTGCCGACGAGCACCGCACCGGCCTCGCGCAACCGCGCCGCGGGCGGGGCGTCGACGGTGGAGTCCGCCAGCCCCGCGTTCGGGGCGGTGCCGTGCCGCCAGGGCAGCCCGGCGGCGGCGACGCTGTCCTTGACGGTGACGGGCACGCCGTCCAGGGGCGACAGCGGCCGCCCCCGCTGCCAGCGGCGGTGCGAGGCCTCGGCGGCCGCGCGCGCCCCGTCCACGTCGAGCGCCACGATCGCGGTGAGGGCCGGGTTCACGGCCTCCACCTGCGCGAGCACCGCGTCCAGCGCGTCGGCGGGGGCGAGCGCACCGGAGGCGAAACCGGCGCGCAGGTCGGCGGTGGTCGAGGTGAGCAGGGGTTCCACGGGTTCCTCCCAGGACTGGGCTGCTGAAAGGTTCTCCGGAGGCCATTTCTGGTCCGGACCGTTCCTGTTACGTCTGTGTTGCGGTTCAGCGCCCGCCGCGGCCGCCGCTCCCGCCGCGGCCCGCGCCCGTGTGAGGATCCGGCCGTGCCCTACGACGACGTCCACGAGGCCGTCACGCGCCTGGCCGCCGACCTCGCCGCCCGCTCGCAGGTGAAGTTCCCGCCCGAGCGCGAGCTCGCCGCGCGCCTGGGCGCCTCGCGCACCACCGTCCGCAAGGCGCTCGCGGCGCTGGAGGAGCGCGGGGTCGTGCGCCGGGTGCAGGGCCGCGCCGGGGGCGCGTTCCTCGTGGGGGTCGACCCCGCGCCCCCCGGTCCCGAGCAGGTAGCGGCCGGTGGCGGGCGCAAGGTGGCGCGCAGCCTCAACGAGGTCAGCGGCGTGCCGCAGATGCTGCGCGCGCAGGGGTACAGCTCGGGGACGCGCGTGGTCGCCGCGGTGCTGGAACCCGCTGCGGCGCAGGTGGCCGCGCCCCTGGGGCTGGGTCCCGGCGACCTGGTGGCCTCGATCCTGCGCGTGCGGTTCGCCGACGGGGACACCCTGTCCCTGGAGCGCATGCACGTCAGCGCCCAGCGGTTCCCGGCCCTCATCGAGAACAGCCTGGCGGGGTCGATGTACCAGTTGCTGCAGGACCGCTACGGCGTGTCCGTCGGCCAGGTGGAGGAGGTCATCGAGGCGGCGCCCGCGCCGGCGCAGGTCGCGGCGCTGCTGGGGCTGCGCACGGGGGAGGCGGTCCTGAAGGTGACCCGCACCGCCTTCGACGCGCAGGGCGGGCCGTTCGAGCACTCCGTGGACGTCTTCCGCTCCGACCGCACCCGCCTCACGGTGCGCACCGCGGGTGCGGCGGGCGCCGTGGGCCGCTGGAGCGTCCACGAGGAGGGGACCGCCGGCGCTGGACCCTTCACGAGAACGTAACGTCCGACCGCTGCACCAGAAATGGTCCACCCGCACGCTGGGGAGCACTGCAGCGGGGTCGGTGAGGCGTCGCCCGGCCCGCCCC
>NZ_JAAALL010000439.1 GCF_009906315.1 Kineococcus vitellinus
CCAGCGCGGCGTCGGTGATGGAGACGCGGTGGTGGGCCTCGTAGCGGTCGCGCAGGCCCTTGAGGATCTCGATGGCGTGCGCCAGCGTCGGCTCGGGGACCTGGATGGGCTGGAAGCGCCGCTCCAGGGCCGGGTCCTTCTCGATGTACTTGCGGAACTCGTCGATGGTCGTCGCACCCACGGTCTGCAGCTCGCCGCGGGCCAGCATGGGCTTGAGGATGCTGGCCGCGTCGATGGCGCCCTCGGCGGCGCCGGCCCCGACGAGGGTGTGGATCTCGTCGATGAACAGGATGATGTCCCCGCGGGTGCGGATCTCCTTGAGGACCTTCTTGAGGCGCTCCTCGAAGTCGCCGCGGTAGCGCGAGCCCGCCACCAGGGCGCCCAGGTCCAGCGTGTAGATCTGCTTGTCGCGGAGCGTCTCGGGGACCTCCCCCTTGACGATCGCCTGCGCGAGGCCCTCCACCACGGCCGTCTTGCCGACACCGGCCTCGCCGATGAGCATCGGGTTGTTCTTGGTGCGCCGCGAGAGCACCTGCATGACGCGCTCGATCTGCGGCTCCCGGCCGATCACCGGGTCCAGCTTGCCCTCGCGGGCGGCCTGGGTGAGGTTGCGGCCGAACTGGTCGAGCACCAGCGAGCCGGACGGGGTGCCCTCCTGGGGCCCGCTGCTCGCGGCCTCCGGCTCCTTGCCCTGGTAGCCGGACAGCAGCTGGATGACCTGCTGGCGGACCCGGTCGAGGTCGGCGCCCAGCTTGACCAGGACCTGGGCGGCGACGCCCTCGCCCTCGCGGATCAGCCCGAGCAGGATGTGCTCGGTGCCGATGTAGTTGTGCCCGAGCTGCAGCGCCTCGCGCAGCGACAGCTCCAGCACCTTCTTGGCGCGGGGGGTGAAGGGGATGTGACCGGACGGGGCCTGCTGGCCCTGCCCGATGATCTCCTGGACCTGGCCGCGGACGGCGTCCAGGGAGATGCCCAGCGACTCCATCGCCTTCGCGGCGACGCCTTCGCCCTCGTGGATCAGGCCCAGCAGGACGTGCTCGGTCCCGATGTAGTTGTGGTTGAGCATCCGGGCCTCTTCCTGGGCCAGGACGACGACCCGCCGGGCGCGGTCGGTGAACCTCTCGAACATCTCAGTCTCCTCGAGACCAGTGACTCAACGGATGTCTCACCGCGCGGCTCCGCTGCTCCGCACCGCGCGGATGGAACGTCCTCCGTCTCTCGAGACCACCGCCGGGCGCACGGGCGCACGACGCTCCTCTGCCCCCCAGTGTGGTGCACCCCGCCGCCCGCAGCGATCCATGTCCGCCTTTTCCCCCCGCAGCGAACACGCCGGCGGCCGTGCCACCGCTCCCGCGGGTGATCGCGCTCGTGCGGTAGGAACGGGTCGTGTTCACCGGACTGTGCGCCTTCCCGATGACCCCGATGGACGAGGACGGCGTCGACGAGCGCGCCTTCGGCGCCCTCGTGGCGCGGCTGCGCGCCGCGCGGGTCGACGCCGTCGGGGCGCTGGGCTCCACGGGCGGCTACCCCTACCTGGACCGCGCCCAGCGCGCCCGCCTGGCCCGGCGGGCGGTCGCCGAGGCCGGAGACGTCCCGGTGCTCGTGGGCATCGGCGCGCTGCGCACGGCGCAGGTGCTCGCCCTGGCCGAGGACGCCCAGGCCGCGGGGGCCGCGGCGGTGCTGCTGCCGCCGCTGTCCTACCAGCCGCTGACCCCGGACGAGGTGCTCGGCCTCTACGAGGACGTGACCGCGCAGCTCTCGGTGCCGCTGTGCGTGTACGACAACCCCACCACGACGGGCTTCACCTTCACCGACGAGCTGCACGGCGCGGTCGCGCACCTGCCCGGTGTCGCGGCGCTGAAGATCCCCGCGGTGCCCGCCGACCCGGCCGCGGCGCGCGAGCGGGTGGACCGGCTGCGCGCGCTCGTCCCCGCGGGGGTGCGGATCGGCGTCAGCGGCGACGCCTCCGCGGCGACCGGGCTGCGGGCGGGGTGCGACCTGTGGTTCTCCGTCGTCGGCGGGCTCTTCCCCGAGGCCGCCCGGCGGGTGGTCGAGGACCCGGCCGCGGCCGGGCGCCTGCTCCCGCTGTGGGAGCTCTTCGCCCGCCACGGCAGCCTGCGGGTGGTCGCGGCCGCGGCCGGGCACCTGGGCCTCACCGGCCGCCCGAGCCTGCCGCGACCGCTGCGGGAGCTGGACGGCCCGGCCCGCGAGGAGGTCGTCGAGGTCCTGCGGGCGACGGGGCTCGCCGGCTGACGGCGCCCCGCCCGGCCCGGCGGGCCCCGTCAGGCGGCCCGGTGCGCGCTCGGCCGGCGGAGCGCGCGGTGCTCGTGCAGCTCGACGACGTCCGCGCGCTCGCGGGCGGCGCGCTCCGCCCGCACGAGCAGGCCGGTCGCCTCGCCGAACCGGGCACCGCGCGGGGCCACGAGCAGCTCCTGCCCGCGACCCTCCCGCGCGGCCCGCCCGGCCACGGCCATCGCGGCGAGCGCGAGCAGCCCGCC
>NZ_JAAALL010000043.1 GCF_009906315.1 Kineococcus vitellinus
GCGGCGGGACCGCCCGCCGGTCCGGTCAGGGACGGGTCGCCGTGAGGTCGCGCACCTGCGCGTAGCGCTCGCGCACGTGCGGGGTGGGGTCGGCCTCGAAGACCTGCGGTGCGCCCAGCGCCCACTCCGGCGGCGCCTCGCCGCCGGCGAGCACCCAGGCGGCCTGGCGGGCCGCCCCGTCGGCGACGTACTCCCCCGGTGCGGGGACGAGGACGGGGCGGGCGAGGACGGCCGGGGCCAGCCGCCGCACGGCCTCCGAGCGCGCGCCGCCGCCGACCAGCACGACCCGCCCGACGGGGACGCCCTGCTCGACGAGGGCGTCGAGGCCGTCGGCGAGCCCGCACAGCAGGCCCTCCACGGTGGCGCGCGCCAGGTGCGCCGGCGTCGAGGTGGACAGCGTCAGCCCGTGCAGGGCGCCGGTGGCGTCGGGGCGCACGGGGGTGCGCTCGCCCTCCAGGTACGGCACGAGCACCAGGCCGCCGGCCCCGGCCGGCGCCGACAGCGCCAGGCGGGAGAGCTCCTCGTGGTCCACGCCGAGCAGCCGCGCCGCGGAGTCCAGCACCCGGGCGGCGTTGAGGGTGCACACCAGCGGCAGGTAGCGGCCGGTGGCGTCGGCGAACCCGGCGACCAGGCCGCTGGGGTCGGAGGTGGCGACGTCGCTGACGACGCTCACCACGCCCGAGGTGCCGACGGAGACGACGACGTCGCCCACCCGGGCGCCCACGCCCAGGGCGGCGGCCATGTTGTCGCCGGTGCCGGGCCCGAGGAGCGCGCCGCGCGAGAGCGCGCCGGCGCTCTCCCCGGCGGCGGCGCTGGGGGCCAGCACCTCGGGCAGGGCCGGGGTGGCGCCGAAGGCGCGCTCGAGCAGGTCGGTGCGGTACTCCCCGCGCGCGGGCGAGAAGTAGCCGGTGCCGCTGGCGTCGCCGCGGTCGGTGACCAGCCGGGCGCCCGCCGCGGCCCCGCCGGCCAGCCGCCAGGTCAGCCAGTCGTGGGGCAGGCACACGGAGGCGGTGCGCCGCACGGCGTCCGGCTCGTGCTCGGCGATCCAGCGCAGCTTGGTCACCGTCAGCGAGGCGACGAGCACGCTGCCCACCTCCTGCGCCCACGCCCCCGGCCCGCCGAGCTCGTCGGTGAGCGCGTCGGCGGCGGCCGCCGAGCGCCCGTCGTTCCACAGCAGCGCCGGGCGGACGACCTCGCCGGCCTCGTCGAGCAGCACGGAGCCGTGCTGCTGGGCCCCCACCGCGACGGCGTCCACGTCGTCGAGGCCGCCGGCGTCGGCGACGGCCTGCTGCAGGGCGCTCCACCAGTGCTCCGGGTCGACCTCGGTGCCGTCGGGGTGGCTCGCGCGGCCGGTGCGCAGCAGCCGCCCGCTCTCGGCGTCGCGGACGACGACCTTGCACGACTGCGTCGAGGAGTCGACGCCGGCGACGGTGCGGCGGGCGGGGCTGCTCATGGGCACAGCTAACCGCACGGGCGGCGGCCGCGGGCGCGCCCCCGGAGCCCCCTCCGCCGTCCGGGGGCGAGCGCGGCGACCGGGATGCCGGAAGCTCTCGCGAACATGTACCGTTGGGGCACGGAGAGATGACAGCTACTCCGGGGCTCGCCCTGCCTGCCCCGGGCCGACGCGCGAGGGGGTCGACGCCATGGGGCGCGGCCGTCAGAAGGCCAAGCAGACGAAGGTCGCTCGGCAGCTGAAGTACTACAGCCCCGAGACCGACTACAACGCGTTGCAACGCGAGCTGCACGGCCCCGATCCGTACCGCCAGATTGGGCGCCCTGAGCCCCAGCCGGCGCCGGAGACGGACGAGGACGAGGACGGTGACGAGGCGGCCTGGGCCCGGTACTCCGGAGAGGACGACTACGAGGAGTGGGCGTCCAAGCGGCGCGCCGAAGCGTGGGCCCGGTACTCCGGGGAGGACGGCTACGAGGAGTGGGTGTCCAAGCGCCGTGCGTGAGCGGCGTCCCTGAGAGCACCACCTGAGTCCTGACGAGGCATCGCACGAGGCGTGACGTCCCGCCCGCTGCCGTTCACCAGCCCTGGTGACGACCGCGGAGGAGCGTCACGCCTCCTGCGATGCCCTTTCCGTTGCTGGGCCCGTCCCCGGCGCTGCGCTCCCGCACCCGACCGCACACCCACGCCGGGATCCCGGCCTGCTCGGTGCTGCGCACCACCGCGTCCGCCTGCTCGGGGGCGACGACGGCGACCATGCCCACGCCGAGGTTCAGCGTGCGCTCCAGGTCGTCGGCCGGCACCCGCCCCAGGTCGCGCACGAGCGAGAAGACCGCGCCCGGCGTCCACGTCGAGCGGTCGACCTCGGCGGTGAGCGCCTCGGGCAGGCAGCGCGCGAGGTTGGCCGCCAGCCCCCCGCCGGTCACGTGGCTCAGGGCGTGCACGCCACCGCTCGCCAGCGTCGCCAGCACGGGGCGGGCGTAGATGCGGGTGGGGGTGAGCAGCTCCTCGCCGAGGGTGCGCCCGAACTCCGGCACCTCGCGCTCGTAGCCCCACCCGGCGTCGGCGAAGACCCGCCGCACCAGCGAGTAGCCGTTGGAGTGCAGCCCCGAGGAGGCCATCGCCACGAGGACGTCCCCGGCGCGCACGCGCTCGGCGCCCAGCACCTCGTCGGCCTCGACGACACCGGTCACCGCCCCGGCGACGTCGTACTCGTCGGGCCCCAGCAGACCGGGGTGCTCGGCGGTCTCACCGCCGACGAGGGCGACCCCGGCCTCCTCGCAGGCCCGCGCGATGCCCGCGACGATCGCCGCCGTGCGCTCGGGGACGACCCGGCCGCAGGCGATGTAGTCGGTCATGAACAGCGGGGTCGCCCCGACGACGACGATGTCGTCGACGACCATGCCGACGAGGTCGGCGCCGATGGTGCCGTGGGAGTCGAGGGCCTGGGCGACGGCGACCTTCGTGCCGACGCCGTCGGTGCTCGTCGCCAGCAGCGGCCGGCGGTGGTCCTTGAGCGCGGAGGCGTCGTAGAGGCCGGCGAAGCCGCCGAAGCCGCCGACGACCTGCGGGCCCTGGGTGCGCGCGACGGAGGCCTTCATGAGCTCGACGGCGCGGTCGCCCGCGACGGTGTCGACGCCCGCGTCGGCGTAGGTGGTGCCGGGGGCCGACGGGGTGGTGCCGGTGGTGGTGCCGGTGGTGCTCACTGGGAGGCCTGTCCTGCGCTCGTGCGGGAGACGGGGGTGATGGGGATGCGCGGCTTGTCCAGCGAGTGCTCGCCCAGGCGGTCGAGGTCGCCCAGCGGCACGGGGTAGCTGCCCGTGAAGCACGCGGTGCACAGCCGCTCGGTGGGCTGCTCGGTCGCGCTGATCATGCCCTCGGCGGAGATGTAGCCGAGGGAGTCCGCGCCGATGCTGCGGCGGACGTCGTCGACGGACAGGCCGTTGGCGATGAGCTCGGCGCGGCTGGCGAAGTCGATGCCGTAGAAGCACGGCCAGGTCACCGGCGGGGAGGAGATCCGCACGTGGATCTCCGCGGCGCCCGCCTCGCGCAGCATGCGGATGAGGGCGCGCTGGGTGTTGCCCCGCACGATGGAGTCGTCGACGACGACGAGGCGCTTGCCCTGCACGACGTGCTTGAGCGGGTTCAGCTTCAGCCGGATCCCGAGCTGGCGGATGGTCTGGCTGGGCTGGATGAAGGTCCGCCCGACGTAGGCGTTCTTCACCAGGCCCTGCCCGTAGGGGATGCCCGACTCCTCGGCGTAGCCGATGGCGGCGGGGGTGCCCGACTCCGGGGTGGGGATGACGAGGTCGGCCTCGACGGCGTGCTCGCGGGCCAGCGTGCGGCCCATCTCGACGCGGGCCTCCTGCACGACCTTGCCGGCGATGGAGGTGTCCGGGCGCGCCAGGTAGACGTACTCGAAGACGCAGCCCTTCGGCTTCGCCTCCGCGAAGCGGCTGCTGCGCAGGCCGTCGGCGTCGACGGCGATGAGCTCGCCGGGCTCCACCTCGCGCACGAAGCTGGCGCCGCAGATGTCCAGGGCCGCCGTCTCCGAGGCCACGACCCAGCCGCGCTCGAGGCGGCCCAGGACCAGCGGGCGGATGCCCTGCGGGTCGCGGGCGGCGTACAGGGTGTGCTCGTCCATGAAGACGAGGCTGAAGGCGCCCTGGACGTGCGGCAGGACCTCGGCGGCCGTGGCCTCCAGCGTGCGGTCGGGGTCGCCGGCGAAGAGCGCGGTGAGGATCGCGGTGTCGGTGGTGTTGCCCCGGGCGATCTCGCTGGGCGAGGGGCGCCCGCGCAGCACGGGGCGGGGCACGTCCGGCTGGCGCTCGGCCAGCAGCTCGCGCAGCGCGAACTGGTTGGTGAGGTTGCCGTTGTGGGCCAGCGCCACGGTCCCGCCGGCGGTGGCGCCCAGGGTGGGCTGGGCGTTCTGCCAGCCGCCGCCGCCGGTGGTGGAGTAGCGGGCGTGCCCGACGGCGATGTGCCCCTGCAGGGACTCCAGGGCGGCCTCGTCGAAGACCTGCGAGACCAGCCCGGTGTCCTTGAAGACGAGGATCTGCTCGCCGTTGCTGACGGCGATCCCAGCGGCCTCCTGACCCCGGTGCTGCAGGGCGTACAGGCCGTAGAAGGTGAGCTTGGAGACTTCCTCGCCCGGCGCCCAGACCCCGAAGACGCCGCAGGCGTCTTGAGGGCCCTTCTCGCCGGGGAGCAGGTCGTGGTTCAGACGTCCGTCACCGCGGGCCACGTGCCGAGTGTGTCACACACCGGCCGCGCAGCCCGACCGGTCAGCGTCCGCGCGGGCGGCGGCGGCGCGCGGGGCGGGTCCCGGTGCGCCGGTCGGCCAGGACCGCCACCAGCGCGCCGACGAGGGTGCCGACGAGGGCGAAGGAGACGAACAGGTAGCCGAACAGCGCGCGCTGGGAGTACCCGCCGGCGGGGTCGGTGCTCACGGCGACGACCGCGGAGACGAGGAGGGCCAGGACGACGCCGGTGAGGACGAACGCCCGGAAGCGCGGGGCCCGGCGGCGGGTGACCTGCACGAACGCGGTGGTCTCCTCCTCCGCGGCCTCGTCCCCGGCCTCGTCCCCGGCCCGCTCACCGGCCCGCTCACCGGCCCGCTCCGCGGTCCCTGCGCCGGCCTGCTCCGCCGCCCGCTGGGGCGCGGGCTCGGCGGCGCCCCCACCGGGCGTGGCGGCCTCCTGCCGCTCGTCGGCGCGGTGCGGGGTGGGGGACGGCTCGCTCACGGGAGCACGGTACGCGGTGGCACGACGGGCAGCAGGTCGCCGAGGTCGGCGCGGTTGCCGCTGGCGCGCACCCGTCCGGCCGAGCGGGCGTCGGCGAAGGGCAGGCGCCCGGTGGCCAGCAGCACCCAGGTGACGGCGTCGGTCTCCACCACGGCCGGCGGGGTGCCGCGGGTGTGGCGGGGACCCTCCAGCACCTGCACGGCGCCGAAGGGCGGCACCCGCACCTCCACGCTGCCGCCGGGGTGGCGGGCGGCGAGCTCCTCCAGGCAGTGGCGCACGGCCGTCGCGAGCGGGGCGCGCGGCGGCTGCTCCCCCGCGTCGAGCAGGTCCTCGACCGCCCGGACGGCGGCGAGCCCCTCGGCGGGGTCGGTGCGGCGGCGGGGCGGCATCGCACCATGCTCGCAGCCGCGGGCGGGGTGCGCCCTCAGCACTCGGGGACGTTGACCCCGACGCCGGTGCCCGCCCGCGCGCCGGCGCCGACGACGGTGAGGGCCAGCCCGCCCAGCGAGGTCTCCTTGTACTCGGCGCGCATGTGCGCGCCGGTCTGGCGCATGGTCGCGATGGCGGTGTCGAGGCTGACCACGTGGGTGCCGTCGCCGCGCATCGCGGTGCGCGCGGCGTGGATGGCGGTCGTGGCGCCCACGGCGTTGCGCTCGATGCAGGGGATCTGCACGAGCCCGCCGACGGGGTCGCAGGTGAGCCCGAGGTGGTGCTCGACGGCGATCTCGGCGGCGTTCTCGACCTGCTCGGGGGTGCCGCCGAGGACCTCGGCGAGCCCGGCGGCCGCCATCGCGCTCGCCGAGCCGACCTCGCCCTGGCAGCCGACCTCGGCGCCGGAGATGGACCCCGTCTCCTTGAGCACGATGCCGATGCCGCCGGCGGCGAGCAGGAAGCGGACGGTGGCGGCGTCGTCGGCGCCGGGCACGAAGCGGCGGTGGAAGTGCAGGACGGCGGGCACGATCCCGGCGGCGCCGTTGGTGGGGGCGGTCACCACGCGCCCGCCCGCGGCGTTCTCCTCGTTGACGGCGAGCGCGAACAGGCTCACCCAGTCCATGGCCTGCAGCGCGTCGCGGTGCGCGCGCCCCTCCTCGGCGAGCAGCTGGGCGTGCAGCCGGGGCGCACGCCGGCGGACCCCGAGCCCGCCGGGCAGCACCCCGCCGGTGACCAGGCCGTGCTCGACGCAGGCCGCCATGGCCCCGAAGATGCGCAGCAGCCCGGCGTCGACCTCCGCGGCCGGGCGCAGGCTCTCCTCGTTGCGGCGCACCAGGTCGGCCACGCCGAGCCGCTGCTCGCGGCAGTGCGCGAGCAGCTCGGCGCCGGTGCGGAAGCCGAAGGGCAGGCCGGCGCCGGTGCCCACGACGGGCGCGGCCGCGTCGAGGGGGTGCTCGCGCACGAACCCGCCGCCGACGGAGTACGCCGTGCGCTCGGCGAGGAGCGCCCCGCCCGCGTCGCGGGCGGTGAAGACCATCCCGTTGGGGTGCGCGGGCAGGGCCCGGGCGATGAGGCGGACGTCGGCGCCGGGGTCGAAGCGCACCGGGTGGCGCCCCAGCAGCCGCAGCTCGCCGCCGGCGCGCACGCGCTCCAGGAAGGCGGGCACGCCGTCGGGGTCGACGCTCTCCGGGCGCTCGCCGGCCAGGCCGAGGACGACGGCGCGGTCGCTGCCGTGGCCGCGCCCGGTCGCGCCGAGGGAGCCGTGCAGGTCGACGGTGACGGCGGCGGTGCGCTCCAGCAGGCCGCGGGCGGCCAGGTCGGTGGCGAAGGCCAGGGCCGCGCGCATCGGGCCGACGGTGTGCGAGCTGGAGGGGCCGATGCCGATGGAGAACATGTCGAAGACGCTCAGCGGCGCCGCCGGGGTGCTCGCCGGGGTGCTCGCGGAGGCGCCCGCAGGGGCGGCCACGTCAGCGCTGCCGGCGGTAGAAGGGCAGCTCGACGACCTCGACGGGCAGCGCCGTGCCGCGCACGTCCACGGCCAGCGTCGTGCCGACGGCGGAGCGGGCGGCGTCGACGAGCGCCATCGCGATGGGGTGCCCCAGGGTCGGCGACAGGGCGCCGCTGGTGACCTCGCCGACGACCTCGCCGTCCGCGCCGAGCGGGTCGACGACCGCGTACCCGGCGCGCGGGGCGCGCCGGCCCTCGCCGCGCAGGCCGACGAGGACGCGGGCGGGCGGCTGCGCGGCCAGCAGCCGCAGCGCCGCGAGCCCGACGGAGTCCACGTCCTTGTCGAGCTTGACGACCCGGCCCAGCCCCACGGCGTAGGGGTCGGTGGCGGTGGTGAGCTCGTGGCCGTACAGCGGCATGCCCGCCTCCAGGCGCAGCGTGTCGCGGCAGGCGAGACCGGCGGGCACGCCGCCGTGCGCGCGGGCCGCGCCCAGCAGCGCCTCCCAGGCGGGCACGGCGTCGGCGACGGGGACGAAGACCTCGAAGCCGTCCTCACCGGTGTAGCCGGTGCGGGCGAGCAGGACCTCGGTGGAGCCCTGCGCGAGCGCGAGGGTCGCGGGGGTGCTGCGGTAGTAGCCGAGGTCGTCGAGCGCGGCGCCGGCGGGCAGCGTCAGCAGCGGGGCGAGCGCGGCCGCGGCGACGGGGCCCTGCACGGCGACCAGCGCCCAGCGGGCGGTCTCGTCGGCGACGCGCGCGTCGTAGGGGCGGCAGCGGTCCGCGAGCGCGACGACGACGGGCTCGACGTTCGCGGCGTTGGCGACGACGAGGAACTCCTCCTCGCCCAGGCGGTAGGTGACGAGGTCGTCGACGATGCCGCCGGCGTGGTCGACGACCATGCCGTAGGCGGCGCGGCCGACGGCCATCGTCGAGGGCCGGCCGACGAGGGCGGCGTCCAGGGCGCGGCCGGCCTCGGGTCCGCTGACGCGGACCTCGCCCATGTGGGAGAGGTCGAAGACCCCGGCGCTCTCGCGCACGGCGCGGTGCTCGGCGAGGTCGGAGGCGTAGCGCACCGGCATGGACCAGCCGGCGAAGTCGGTGAAGGAGGCGCCGAGGGCTGCGTGCACCTCGGCGAGCGGGCTGGCGAGCGGGGTGGTCCGCGCGGTCGTCTCGGCGGCGGGGGACATGGGGGCTCCTCTCCTCGCGGCCGCCGGGTGCGGCCACGTGCTGGACCCCCTCTGTCAGGTGGACCTGAGAGCTTCACCGCCCGGCGCTGGTGCGCCGCGCGGCTTTCCCCGTCGGTGAGGACGCGGACGTCCTGCTTTCCAGAGCGGCCTGCCCGTGGCGGTACGTGGACCTGAGAGGTTCCGGGGTGGTTGCTCCTTCGGTGCCCGCGCGGAGCGCGGGTCTCTCCCGCCGGGGTTCGCGGCCGTGTGTTCAGTTGTGCGTCGCGCCCTCAGCGTCCCACAGCCGCACGCACCCGAGCCAGCACCGCGCGCGGCCGGGCCCGCGGGAGCGGTCCGCGTCGGCGTCGGAGGTCGCCGGTGCGCTCGAGGTCCGGGTCAGGGCGGAGGTGCCGTGGTCCGGCGCACCACGAGGCGCGGCTCCAGGACCACCTCGGCCCGCTGGACGCGTCCTCCGTCGAGGCGCTCGACGGCCGCGCGCACCGCGCAGCGCGCCTGGTCCACCGGCCCTTGGCTGACGGAGGTGAGCTGCACGTGGCCCAGCTGGGCGAGCGGGCTGTCGTCGTAGCCGACCACCGACAGCCGTCCCGGGACGTCCACGCCCTCGCGCGCCAGCACGTCGAGGAACCCGAGCGCGATCCGGTCGCTGGCGGCCACGACGCCCGTCGTCGACCACCCCGCGGCGAGCAGCTGCCGGGCCGCGCGCACCCCGGCGGACTCCAGGAACTCCCCCTCGACCACCCTCGCGCGCCCGTCGAGGCCGTGGGCGGCGACGGCCCGCCGGAACCCCTCCCGGCGGTCGGCGGCGATGTCCCCGTCACCGCCGCCGACGTGCAGCAGCTCCCGGTGCCCGAGGCCGACGAGGTGGTCGACGGCGAGCCGCACACCCGCGCCGTCGGCGGTCCGCACGACGTCGAGGTCCTCCCCGGCCCGGCCGGTGCGCGAGGTGCGGCGCCCGAGGACCACGACCGGCGTGCGCCGGTCCAGTTCCACGAGCTCGGCGGCCGGCAGCTCGGGCCCCAGCAGCAGCAGGGCCTCGCAGCGGGAGTCCAGCAGCGTCTCGACAGCGGCCCGCTCACCGCGCGTGCGGGTCACCGCCGACAGCACGACCTCGTACCCGGCCTCCTCCGCGGCCGCCTGCAGCTCCTCCACAAGCTCGGCGTGGAAGGCGTTGCGCACCGTCATGGTGATGCCGAGCAGCCGCGTGCGGCGCAGGGCGAGCGCGCTGGCCGCCCGGTCGGCGCGGTAGCCCAGCTCCGCGGCGGCCCGCAGCACGCGCGCGGCCGTCTCGGCGCTGGGGCCCGGTGCGCCGCGCAGGGCCAGCGACACCATCCCCTTGGAGATGCCCGCCCGTGCGGCGACGTCCTTGATGGTCGGCCGGCGATCCGCCACGACTCCTCCTGTCCGGTGCGCGGTCCACTGCGAGCCGCTTGACAGCCCTCAGCCCGGGGCCGATCCTAGCGGAGTCGTTCAAACCGGTTTGATAACCGGCCGGGCCGCACCACCGCAGATGCGCCCCCCCTCCGGAGCGACCACTCCCGAAAGGCTCACGACGATGTCCGCCTCCTCTCCGCCCCGCTCCACCGGGGTCGCCGTCATCGGCGCCGGCATGGCCGGCCGCGCGCACCTCGCGGGCTACCGCAACGCCCCCACGCTGACCGGCGGCGCCTACGGCGAGGACCTCCCGGCGGTCCGCCTGGTCGCCGTCGCCGACGCCCACGCCCCCTTCGCCGAGGCCGCCGCGAGCCGCTACGGCTACGAGCGCGCGGAGACCTCCTGGCAGGCGATCGCGGAGGCCGACGACGTCGACGCCGTCAGCGTCGCGGTCGCCAACCACCTGCACCGCGAGGTCGTCGAGGGCCTGCTGGCGGCCGGCAAGCACGTGCTGTGCGAGAAGCCGCTGGCCCCCAGCGTCGCCGACGCCGAGGCCATGGTCGCCGCGGCCGCGGCCCACCCCGACCTCGTGGCCGCCGTGGGGTTCACCTTCCGCCGCTCCCCCGCGATCAACGCCGTGCGCGAGCAGGTCACCGGCGGCCACCTCGGAGCCGTGCGGCACTTCAACGGCCACTACTGGTGCGACTACGCCGCGAACCCGCAGGCACCCATGAGCTGGCGCTACGAGGGCGGTCGGGGTTCCGGCGCGCTGGCCGACATCGGCAGCCACCTGGTCGACCTCGGCGAGTTCTTCTGCGGGCCGGTGGAGTCGGTGCACGGCACCGTCATGTCGACGGTGACGACGCGCCGCCCCCTGCCGGTCGGCGCGGTCGTCGGGCACGCCATGGCCGAGGTGGGCGAGGAGTTCGGGGACGTCGGGAACGAGGACCTCGCCACCTTCACCGCCACCTTCGCCTCCGGCGCGATCGGCACCTTCTCGGTGTCGCGCACCGCCCACGGCCTGCCCAACGGCCTCGGGTTCGAGGTGTTCTGCAAGAACGGCGCCGCCGCGTTCGACCTCAACCGCACCGGCGAGTTCACCATCGCCGACTCCACCGCCCCCGCCGTGGTCAACGGCCACCGGCAGGTGCTCGTCGGCCCCGCCCACCCGTACGTCGCCGGCGGCCTGCCGATGGACTTCCCCAGCGTCGGCCACGGGCAGAACGACTTCTTCACCTTCCAGTGCCGGGCGTTCCTCAACGAGGTCGCCGGTGGTGCCGGCACCCCGATCGGCGCGCTGCCGGTCGTGCCGCCGATGTCCCACGGCCTGCACAACCTGCGCGTCCTGGACGCGATCACCCGCGCCGCGGACGGGAAGGGCGAGACCGTCCCCGTCGACTGAGCCCGTCGACCGATCCCCGTCGACCGACACCACAGGAGGACACGATGAAGCTCGGCGTCTACGACGCGATCCTGCACGACCGCTCCCTGCCCGAGGCCCTGCAGGTCGTCGCCGACCTCGGCCTGGAGGGCATCGAGCTCAACACCGGCGGCTTCCTGCCGCCGGTGCACGTCCCCACCTTCGACGACGTCCTCACCAGCGACAGCGCCCGCGACGACTTCCTCGGCCTCTTCGAGGGCACCGGGGTCTCGATCGCCGGCCTGAACTGCAACGGCAACCCGCTGCACCCGAACGGGCTCATCGGCGACGCCCACGCCGAGGACGTCCGCCGCTCGATCCGCCTGGCCCACCGCCTCGGCCAGCACCGCGTGGTGACGATGTCCGGCCTGCCCGGCGGCGAGCCGGGCGCCACCCGGCCGAACTGGGTCGTCAACGCCTGGAACTCCGCAGCGCTGGACGTCCTGGAGCACCAGTGGGAGGTCGCCACGCCGTTCTGGCGCGAGGTCGACGCCCTCGCCCGGGACCTGGACGTGAAGGTGGCCCTGGAGCTGCACCCGCAGAACCTGGTCTTCAACCCCGCGGGCATCCGCGAGCTGATCGAGCGCACCGGCGCCACCCACCTCGGCGTGGAGCTGGACGCCTCGCACCTGTTCTGGCAGCAGATGGACCCCGTCGCCGTGGTCCGCGACCTGGGCCCGCTGGTCCTGCACGCCGCGGCCAAGGACGTGCGCATCAACCCCGCCGCAGCCGTCTACGGCGTCCTGGACAACCGCTTCCGGCGCCTGGGCCCTGACGAGGAGCGGACGAACCTCGGTGGGGACGAGTGGGCCAACGAGTGGCCGAAGGAGTCCGCGTGGGACTTCGTCGCCCTCGGCCGCGGGCACGACACCGCGTTCTGGACGGAGTTCCTGCGCGCCCTGCACGAGGTGGACCCCGACATGATCGTCAACATCGAGCACGAAGACGTCTCCCTCGGGCGCGTGGAGGGCCTGCAGGTGGCCGCCGGCGTCCTCAAGGACGCCGCCCGGGCCGCCGGTCTCTGACCCCGTCCCACCCGGTCCGCTGCTCGACGACGAGACGGGGCCGTCCCACCGCGGTGGGACGGCCCCGTCTCGTCGTCACCGGCAGCGTCCGGCGGGAGGACCGCTGCTCAGCGGGTGCCGGCCTGCGCGTACTCGTAGACGCTCTCGATGTTCGTCGAGTCGACGAACGCCGGGCCGGTCAGCGTCGCGCTGCCACCGCCGACGGTGTTGCCGTTGTTGAGGTAGAGCCAGAGCGCGTCGATCGCCTCGTAGCCCTGCAGGTACGGCTGCTGGTCGATGGCCCACTCGACCTGCTTGTCCCTGATCGCGCCGACGAGGTCGGCGTTGGTGTCGAAGGTGACCAGCTTGGCGGAGCTGCCGGCCTCCTCGATCGAGTTCACGACGCCGAGCGCGAACGGGGCGCCGAGTGTGAGGACGGTGTCGATGCTCGGATCCTGCTGCAGCTTGGCGGTGATGGTGGACTGCACCGACGACATGTCGGTGCCGGTGACGTAGATGTTCTCCACGGCGCCACCGGCCAGGCCGTTCTTGACGCCGTTGCAGCGGGCCTCCAGCTGCACCTGCCCCTGCTCCTGCAGGACGCACAGGACCTTCTTGGAGCCCTCCTGCGCCAGGCGCGCCCCCGCGGCGTTGCCGGCGATGTCCTCGTTCTGGCCGAAGTAGCCGATGAAGCCGAGCTCCTGCCAGTCGTCGAAGCCGGCGTTGAAGCCGACGACCGGGATGCCCGCAGCCCGGGCGTTCTCCAAGGCACCGGAGAGCGCGTCGGCGTTCGGCATGCTGACGGCGATCGCGTCGACCTCCTGGTCGACCGCGTTCTGCACGAGCGTGGCCTGGTTGCCGGCGTTGTTGTCGGCGGCATAGGTGTACTCGATGTTGTCCTTCGCCGCGGCCGCGTCGGCGCCCTTGCGGATGATGTCGAAGAAGGTGTCGCCCTCGGGGGCGTGCGTGATCATCGCCACCTTGAACGCCGGGGTGTCGGCGACGGCTCCCCCGCCCTCGCCGGCGCCGTCGTCCTCGGGTGCACCGCCGGAGCTGCTGCACCCCGCCAGACCGAGCACGATCGCACCGAACAGGGCTGCGGTGACCCGGAGGCGTCCGCGGTTCTTCATCATGTCTGTTCCCATCCTCGTCGACAGGTGCTGCCCTTCGCGGGCAGCCAGGGGGTCGGCCTGCGCCGCGGGCTGGACCGCCCGCGGCGCCGGTGGTGCGAGCGCGTCAGCTCCGCTTCCAGCGGTCGACGTGCTCCTGGATCCTCTTGCGCATCAGGCGACTGGACTCCTCCGCCTTCTCCTCCCAGGCGAAGACGCTGGAGCACAGCGCGCCGGAGAACCCGACCTCCTCCAGCGCGGCGAAGATGCCGTCGAAGTCCACCTCCCCTTCACCGATGTTCAGGTGCTGGTGGATTCGGGCGGTGGAGCCCGGCGGGTTGACGATGTACCGCAGCCCGCTGGAGGCGCGGGGGTCGAACGTGTCGGCCACGTGGACGTGGCGGACCAGGTCTCCCGCGTACCGGATGATCGCCGGGCCGTCACCTCCCTGGTGGAAGGTGTGGGGGGTGCAGTACACGAAGCCGACGCAGGGCCGGTCGATCCCCCGCACCAGGTCCACGGCCCGGAAGCCGTCCTCGACGAAGTCGTCCGGGTGCGGTTCCAGCCGCAGCTCGACGCCCTCGGACTCGAGAACGGGCAGCAGCTCCTCCAGAGAGTCGAAGAACCGCGCCTCGCTGGCCTCGGGCAGCTCCGGGCGCCCGTTGAACTCGCTCTGCACCACCGGGACGCCCAGCTCGGTCGTCACGGCCAGGATGCGCTTGATGTTGCGCACCGCCTGCTTGCGCTCGTCCTCGCCGGGGCCGGACCAGCGCTGCACGAACTGGGTCGAGCAGACGCCGACGCCGGCGGACTCGAGGGCCTTGCGGAAGCGCCGGACGGTGGCCAGGTCCACGCGCGGGTGGCGGAAGAACGGGATGAAGTCCTCCCGCGGCGACAGCTCGATCCACTCGTAGCCCAGGTCGGCGACCAGGGCGGGCAGCTCCAGCAGCGGGACGTCGCGGAACATGTACGTGTCGAGCGCGATCTGCAGCCGCTCGTTGCGGGGCGTCGTGGTGGAGCTGAACCCCGGGGCGAGCGTCGTCTCGGTCATCGTCTCCTCCTCTCAGACCCGCGCGCCGAGGTCGATCTCGACGCGATCGCCCGTCTTGAGCGACTCCACTCCGGCAGCGCACACGGCGGCCGCCGCGTAGCCGTCCCACACACCAGGTCCGTCGACGTTGACGCCGGCACGCACGGCGTCCACCCAGCGCTGGAACTCCAGGTCGTAGGCGGCGCCGAAGCGCTCCTTGAAGTCCCGGGGGATCCGGCCGCCCCAGCCGGACGCCGACTGGCTGACAGCGCCCTCGGGCAGGCCGATCCGGACCTGGCCCCGCTCGGCGACGAGCTCCGTGCGGACCTCGTAGCCGAAGGTGGTGTTGACGAAGATCTCCACGTCGACGATCGTGCCGCTCTCGGTCTCCATGACGACGAACTGCGGGTCCAGCAGACCCTCCGGAGCGCTGGAGGTCGAGCGCGGCGCGAGCACCCGGATGGCCGTGATCTCCTCGCCGGTCAGGAAGCGGACGATGTCGACCTCGTGCACGACCGAGTCGAGCATGAGCATCTCGGAGGAGAAGTTGGGCGGCGTGGTGGCGTTGCGGTGCGCGCAGTGCAGGAAGAGCGGCTTGCCGTACTCCCCCGAGGCGATCAGCTCCCGCAGCTGCAGGTACCCCGCGTCGAAGCGCCGCATGAAGCCCACCTGCACCAGCCGGCGGCCGAGCGCGGCTTCCGCCTCGACGACGCGCCGGGAGCTCTCGGGCGAGGTCGTGAGCGGCTTCTCGCACAGGACCGGCTTGCCCGCCCGGAGGGCCGTGAGCACCAGGTCCTCGTGGGTGAAGCCCGGGGTGGCGATGACCAGGGCGTCGACCTCGCCGTCGGTGATGGCCAGCGAGGGGTCGTGGATCGCCCGGACCCCGAACTCCGCGGCCACGGCGTCGGTGCGCGCCACGTCGACGTCGCTCACCGCCACCAGTTCCGCGCCCTTGGTCAGTCGCGCCAGCCGGCGGGCGTGGTCCTGCCCCATCATCCCGACCCCGAGCACCGCGACGCGCACGTCCCGGTCGTAGCCCTGGCGGGCGGTGTGCTCGGCGGTCGCGGTCGATGCGCTGGTGGCCGTGCTCATGGCGGGGCCCTTCACCCTTCGGTCGTTCGGGAGCCGGCCGCGGCGGCGGTCGGGCCGGTGCTGCTGCTGACGCTGCTGAGCTCGTGGCTGAGGGCCTCGAGCTCGGCGCCGCCGGCCATCTCGTTGGTGAGGCGGTCGAGCGTGATGTCCGCCCGCGCCGAGTCCAGGGAGACCCGGCCGCGGTTGAGGATCACGAAGTGGTTGCCCACCAGGTAGGCGTGGTGGGGGTTGTGGGTGATGAAGATGACGCCGAGACCCGCGTCGCGGGCCTTGGCGACGTACTTGAGCACGACCCCGGACTGCTTGACGCCCAGGGCGGCTGTCGGCTCGTCGAGGATGAGCACCTTGGCCCCGAAGTAGATGGCCCGGGCGATCGCGATGCACTGGCGCTGGCCCCCGGACAGGGCCCCGACGGAGCGGTCGAGGTCGGGCACCGAGATGCCCATCTTGGCCAGCTCCTGACCGGTGACCTCCATCATGCGCGCGACGTCGAGGCGGCGGAAGGGCCCGAAGCCCTTGCGGACCTCCTGGCCCAGGAAGAAGTTGCGCCAGATCGACATCAGCGGGACGAGGGCCAGATCCTGGTAGACGGTGGCGATGCCGCGGCCCAGCGAGTCGCGCGGGGAGGTGAAGTGCACGTCCTCGCCGTTGACGACCATCGTGCCCTCGCTGTGCTGGTGCAGCCCGGCGATGATCTTGATGAGCGTCGACTTGCCGGCGCCGTTGTCGCCGAGCACGCAGGTGATCTCGCCCTGGCGCACCGCCAGGCTCACCCCGCGCAGGGCGTGCACGTTGCCGTAGGACTTGCCGACGTCGGTCAGCGACAGGATCTCGGTGTTCGGGTTCTCGCTCACTTCTTGGCCGCCTGGTTCTTCACGACGAGGTTGACGATGGTGGCGATCACGAGCATCGCGCCGAGGAAGAGCTTGTTCCAGTCCGCGCTCCAGCCGGCGTAGACGACGCCCTGGGTGACGATGGCGTAGATGAACGCGCCGATCGCCGCACCGATCGCCGAGCCGTAGCCGCCGGTCATGAGGCACCCGCCGACGACGGCGGCGACGATGTAGAGCAGCTCGTTACCGATGCCTTCACCGGACTGCACCGTGTTGAAGTTGAAGAGCAGGTGCATGCCCACCAGCCAGCCGGTGAAGCCGACCGCCATGAACAACCCGATCTTGACCGCCTTGACGGGGACGCCGACCGCCCGCGCCGCGGCGGGGTCGCCGCCGACGGCGAAGATCCAGTTGCCGACCCGGGTGCGCAGCAGCAGCCAGGTCGCCACGGCCACCAGCGCGATCCAGTAGATGACGGTGATGCGCAGGTTGAACGGCCCGACGCCGACCGAAGAGGCGAAGACGCTGCGGGCGGACTCGAAGCCGTCCATGTCGGCGATGCGCGGGGAGGACACGCCGCCGGAGAGCACCTTGGTGACGCCGAGGTTGAGGCCGGTGAGCATGAAGAAGGAGCCCAGGGTGATGATGAAGCTCGGCAGGCCGGTGCGGATGAACAGCCAGCCGTTGAAGGCCCCGATGGCCAGCGCCGCCACGAGCGCGAGCAGGACGCCGACCCAGATGTTCAGGCGCAGCTGGTAGGCCGTGGTCGCCGCGGTCAGCGCCGCGGTGGTCACCGCGACGCCCGCCGACAGGTCGAACTCACCGCCGATCATGAGCAGGGCCACCGCGACCGCCATGATGCCGATGGTGCTGCTGGTGTACAGGACGGTCGAGAAGCTCGCTCCGCTGCGCAGCGTCGGCGCCACGACCAGGAACAGGACCAGCAGTCCCAGCGCACCGATCAGCGAGCCGATCTCCGGTCGCGAGAAGAGGGAGGACAGCAGGGACCGCTTGCCGACGCGGTCGTCCCCGGAGACCGCCGGGGTGCCGGCGTGGGTCGCGGGAGGTGTGGGGGTGCTCTGGACCTGGCTCACCGGAGCACCTCGCGGTCCCGGGTGCGGCGAATCTCCATCGATCCGTTCCTCTCTGTCCGGACGGGCCGTCCGGCCCGTGCGCTTCGGCTCGTTGCGGATCCCGCGGGAGCGGGGTCAGGCCTGCGGCAGCCGGCAGGAGCGCAGGTAGGAGGAGGTGCGCCGAGCGATGGGCAGCGGCACCTCGGGCGCGACGGGGTAGAGGTCCTGCTCGACGATCGCGAAGACGTCGCGGCCCAGGCCCTCCAGCGCCTGGAGGACCTCCGGCATCGCCGGGACGCCCTGCGGCGGCTCGACCATGGCCCCGAGCTTGACCGCGTCACCGAAGCCGAGGTCCTCGGCCTTCACCTTCGCCACCACCTGGGGGTCGACCTGCTTGAGGTGGGCGTAGGCGATGCGGTCGGGGTACCTGCGGATGATCTCCAGGTTGTCCCCGCCGGAGTAGCTGACGTGACCGGTGTCCAGGCACAGCTTCACCGCGTCGGGGTCGGTCATCGCCAGGAACCGCTCGATCTCGTCCTGGGTGTCGACGTGGGTGTCGGCGTGCGAGTGGAAGGCCATCTGCAGGCCGTACTCGTCCTGGATCGCCGCGCCCAGGCGGTCCATGCCGGAGGCCAGCCGCCGCCAGCCCTCGTCGTCGAGCGTGCGCGGCTCCAGCGCCTCGCCGGTGGTGTCGCTGCGCCACTGGCCGGGGATGACGACGAGGTGGGTGCCGCCGACGGCCCGCGTCAGCGCCGCCACCTGCTCGACCTGCGCCCAGGCCTCGTCGTAGTGGTCCGGGCGGTGCAGAGCCGCGAAGATCGTGCCGGCGGACACCTTCAGCGAGCGTGCGGCCAGCTCCTCGGACAGCCGGTGCGCGTCGGTGGGCAGGTAGCCGTGGGGGCCCAGCTCGATCCACTCGTAGCCGGCCTCGACGACCTCGTCGAGGAAGCGGGCCCACGGGGTCTGCAGCGGGTCGTCGGCGAACCAGACGCCCCAGGA
This sequence comes from Kineococcus vitellinus, assembly GCF_009906315.1. Classification (GTDB taxonomy): domain Bacteria; phylum Actinomycetota; class Actinomycetes; order Actinomycetales; family Kineococcaceae; genus Kineococcus; species Kineococcus vitellinus. The sequence continues at coordinate 18,187 of NZ_JAAALL010000043.1, forward strand.
GTCGGGTGCGGTCCCGATGGTGATGCGGCTCACTGAGCTGCCCTCCACGTCGTCGTGCGCCCGCGGCGGAGCGGGCAGGGGAACTGTCGCGCGCACCGGCGCGACCTGTCAAGCGTTTGTCCAGACATATTGACGTGGACCGCTCCCGTCCGGAGCGGTCCGGAGGCTCACAGGAGCGGGCGCTGGCGCGCCTTCTGCCGCTCGTACTCGACCCGTGCGCTCTGCGTGGACCCCAGGTGCGAGACCTGCGAGACCGGGACGTCCCACCAGGCGCCGCCGTCGGGCGCCTCGGAGTGCAGGTCGGTCTCCACGTGCACGAGGGTCGACTCCGGCGAGGCCTTGGCGTCGCGCAGCGCCGCCACGAGCTCCTCGCGGGTGTGCGCGCGCAGCACCCGCACGCCGAGGCTCTCGGCGTTCGCGGCCAGGTCCACCGGCAGCTTCTCCCCCGCCAGGTGCCCCTCCTCGTCGCGGTAGCGGTACCTCGTGCCGTAGCGCTGGGAACCCCGCGACTCGCTGAGCGCGCCGATGGAGGCGAACCCGTGGTTCTGCAGCAGCACCACGACCACCTTCACGTGCTCCTGCACCGCCGTCACCAGCTCGGTGGGCATCATGAGGTACGAGCCGTCCCCGACGGTGATGAACACGTCCCGGTCCGGTGCGGCCATCCGCACGCCGATGCCGCCGGGGATCTCGTAGCCCATGCAGGAGTAGCCGTACTCCACGTGGTAGCCCTTGCGCTCGCGGGTGCGCCACATGCAGTGCAGGTCACCGGGCAGGGAACCGGCCGCGCACACGACGACGTCGCGGGCGTCGGCGACCTCGTCGACCGCGCCGAGGACCTCCGCCTGCGCCAGCACGCCCTCGCGCTCGCCCAGCCCGGAGCGGTAGTAGCTCTCCACGACGGCGTCCCACTCCCGGTTCAGCCGGGCCGCGCGCTCGCGGTAGGCGTCCGGGGTGGAGAAGCCCGCCAGCGCGGTGGTCAGCGCCTCCAGCGCCTCGCGGGCGTCGGCCAGCACCGGCAGGCCGGCGTGCTTGACGGCGTCCAGCGCGGCGACGTTGACGTTGACGAACCGCACGCCGGGGTTCTGGAAGGCGGTGCGCGAGGCCGTGGTGAAGTCGGAGTAGCGGGTGCCGACGCCGATGACGAGGTCGGCCTCGGCGGCGATCTCGTTGGCCGCCGTGGTGCCCGTGGAGCCGATGGCGCCCAGGCACAGCGGGTGGTCGTAGGGCAGCGTGCCCTTGCCGGCCTGCGTCTGCCCCACGGGGATGCCGGTGGCCTCCACGAAGGTGCGCAGCGCGTCGTCGGCCTCGGAGTAGGTGACGCCGCCACCGGCGACGACCAGGGGCGTCTTCGCCGAGCGCACGAGGTCCGCGACCTCCTGCACGAGCGCCTTCTCCGGCACGGGCCGCGCGATGCGCCAGGTGCGCTCGCGGAACAGCTCGGCGGGCCAGTCGAAGGCCTCCGCCTGCACGTCCTGCGGCAGGCAGAGCGTGGCCGCCCCGGTCTGCGCGGGGTCGGTGAGCACCCGCATCGCCCCCAGCAGCGCCGCGGGCAGCTGCTCGGGGCGCCAGACGCGGTCGAAGAAGCGCGACAGCGGCCGGAAGGCGTCGTTGACGGAGACGTCGTAGCCGGTGTCGGCCTCCAGCTCCTGCAGCACCGGGGAGGCCGCGCGGGTGGCGAAGACGTCGCTGGCCAGCAGCAGCACCGGGATGCGGTTGACGGTCGCCAGCGCCGCGCCGGTGAGCATGTTCGTCGAGCCCGGCCCGATGGAGGCCGTCACGGCCATCGCCTGCAGCCGGTCCTTCTGCCGCGCGTACCCGACGGCGGTGTGCACCATCGCCTGCTCGTTGCGGCCGGTGGTGTACGGCACCTGCGCCGGCGCCTTCCAGCCGTCGCCGGCGTCGGCCTCCAGCTCGGCCTCCAGCAGGGCCTGCCCCACCCCGGCGACGTTGCCGTGGCCGAAGATGCCGAGGACGCCGCCGAAGAACTGCCGGCGGATCCCGTCGCGCTCGCTGAACTGGCTGCTGAGGAACCGGACAACCGCCTGCGCGACGGTCAGCCGGACGGTGCCGCTGGGGGTTTCGGTGCTCATGGCGATCGGCTCCGATCGGGTCGTGTCCACAGTGGTTCAGGCGCCGGCCGGCGCCGCGTAGAAGGGCAGCCGGGGGTCGACCGGCTGGTCCTGCCAGGTCGCGCGGACCCAGCCGTGGGCGGGGTCGTCGCAGATCCGCCAGGCCCGCTCGTCCGCCGGGCCCGCCATGACGTTGAGGTAGTACATGTCGTGCGAGGGGGAGGCGATGGAGGGACCGTGCCAGCCGTGCGGGACGAGGACGACGTCCCCGGAGCGCACCTCCGCCAGCACGTCGACCGGGCGGTCGGCCTCGCCGTAGACGCGCTGGTAGCCCAGCCCCGGCTCGGTGCCGAGCGTCCCGGCCGGCGCCTGCGAGCGGAACGCGAAGTAGTAGACCTCCTCCAGCTCGCTCTCCAGCTCGCTGGTGCGGTCGTGGCGGTGCGGCGGGTAGGAGGACCAGTTCGCGGCCGGGGTGAGCACCTCGCAGGCGATGAGCTTGTCCGTCTCGAAGGCGTCCGGGGTGGCGAAGTTGTTGACCTGCCGGCTGCACTGCCCGGCCCCGCGCAGCTCCACGGGCACGTCCGCGGCGGCGCCGTAGCGGAAGGGCAGGCGGCGCGTCGCCCGTGCGCCCGGGAACGAGAACACGCCGCCTGCGGCACTGGAGATCGTCAGCTCGCTGTCGCGCCCCACGTAGGCGAAGTCGCTGACGCCCTCGAAGACGCTGCGCCGGCCGGCCAGCTCCAGCACCCGCCCGTCGACCTCGACGCGCGCCGAGCCCGACAGCGGCAGGACGAGCAGCTCCTCCTCGCCGGTGGCGAAGCGGTGCGAGCCGCCCGCCGGCAGGGTCAGCGTGCGCAGGCTGGAGAACCCCCAGCCGGCCGACTCGGGGGTCACCACGAGGTCGAAGCCGTCGCGGGCGGCGCTGCCGCTGGGCAGGTGCAGGCGGGGGGCGGGCACGGTGCGGGTC